>JARLIN010000465.1 GCA_031291715.1 Rhodopila sp.
TGGATGTATTTCGCCGACAGCTCCACCGCCCCGCGGATTGCCTCATCCGTGTAGCGGACCTTGTGGTGCTTCTCGTAGTTCAGCTTCAGTCCGCGCAGGATTTTCACGCTGTCTTCCAGGGACGGCTCGTTCACGTCGATCTTCTGGAAGCGGCGGACCAGGGCACGGTCCTTTTCGAAGTAGTTGCGGAATTCCTTGTATGTGGTGCTGCCTATGCAGCGCAGGTTGCCCGATGCCAGAGCCGGCTTCAGCAGATTCGACGCGTCCATCGCGCCGCCGCTGGTGGCACCGGCGCCAATCACGGTGTGGATTTCGTCGATGAACAGGATGGCGCCGGGCTGGTTTTCCAGCTCGTTCACCACGGCCTTCAGCCGCTCCTCGAAATCGCCGCGGTAGCGGGTACCGGCAAGCAGGGAGCCCATATCCAGGGCGAAGATCGTCGATTTCGCCAGGACTTCCGGCACGTCGCCCTCGACGATGCGCTTCGCCAGGCCTTCCGCGATGGCGGTCTTGCCGACGCCGGGATCGCCGACATAGAGCGGGTTGTTCTTGGTGCGGCGGCAGAGGATCTGGATCGTCCGCTCGATTTCCGAGTCGCGACCGATCAGCGGGTCGATCTTCCCGGCCATCGCCTTCTTGTTCAGGTTCACGCAGTAGTTGGACAGCGCATCCTGGCTGCGGCGGTTCGGCTTCTCCTCGCGCTCCTGCTCCGTCTGGTTGCTGTCGGGCTGCTGCGCGTTCGTCCCGGTCACCGGGCGTTGAGCGGACCGGCCGGGCGCCTTGGCGATGCCGTGGCTGATGAAGTTGACGGCATCCAGGCGGGTCATGTCCTGAAGCTGGAGGAAATAGACCGCGTGGCTTTCGCGCTCGCTGAACAGGGCGACCAGCACGTTGGCACCCGTGACCTCATCGCGGCCGGAGGACTGCACGTGGATCGCGGCACGCTGCACGACACGCTGGAAGCCGGCCGTGGGTTTCGGATCGCCGGGCCGGTCGGTCGCCAGACCCGCCAGATCCTTGTCGAGGAATTCGGTCAGGTCGTTGCGCAGTTTGTCGAGATCGACACCGCACGCCTTCAGCACCGTGGCGGCATCGGTGTCATCCGTCAGGCCAAGGAGGAGATGTTCCAGGGTCGCATACTCGTGCCGCCGTTCACTAGCGAGCGACAGGGCGCGGTGAAGCGTCTGTTCGAGGTTCCGTGACAGCATATCCGACGCTCCTAAACGCTTAAGGTCCGGTCAGGGACCTGGTCATCCCGGGTGGTGCGACCGCCCCGCCCGTCTCACCGATCATCCTGCGACGATGTTGGCGCCAACGCGCCGAATACCGTCATCATTCCTTCTCGATTGTACACTGCAGAGGATGTTGGTTCTGGCGCGCCAGATCCATCACCTGGGTCACTTTTGTTTCAGCCACTTCGTAAGTGTAGACGCCGCAAACCCCGACCCCGCGGCGATGGACATGCAGCATGATCCGGGTCGCTTCTTCCCGGTTTTTTTGAAAGAACCGTTCCAGAACGTGAACGACGAACTCCATCGGGGTGTAGTCGTCATTCAACATCAAAACTTTGTACATCGCGGGCTTGCGAGTCTTCGGACGCGCCTTGACGACGACCCCCGTATTCGGTCCCTCCGTCGTCCCGCCGCCACGTTTGTCGTTGTCGCTCATCGTGTTCGCATCCATTCGCCGTCCCGCACGTGACCGCCGCGCGGTCTGTCGCCCAAGCTTTCGGGCCATTCGCCGCCAGCCTCTCCCGTCCCTCGGCCGATCCCTGTTTGTTTGGCTTTTAAGAACCCAGCATATCGGAACCCGCTGCCCCGATGAAAGGGTCTTGGCATCCGCCGCATCGATGACGATTGCGCCGACTGGCCGTTACCGCAAGAGGGTTCTTCTCCCATAGTCCGAACGACGCGGATATCGGTCCGGCATCGGACAGACAGATGGGGCGCCTGGGTACAAAAGCAAAGGCCCGGACAAATGCCCGGGCCTTTCCTTCAGCCAAGAGAGCGGTTGGTGGGAGGGGGGAACAACCCATACCCGCTCTCTTCGGGTCGCCAAACCCGGCTCTAAGAACGCATCTCATGTGCTCCGGCGTTTCCGCCTCGCACAATCCCGTCCTGATCAGGCCGCCTTGGCGAACTTCTCGACCGCGACGGTGACGCGGGCGGTGATCGGGGCCAGCGCCTGCTCGGTCAGCTTGAACGAAGCGTCGGTCAGCTTGCCTGACTCGGCGAGGCCCTTCTCGAGGGCGGAACGGGCGTACGCCGTCTGCAGGTCGATCGCATCCTTCAGGGACTTCACGCCGCTCAGCGCCTTGAAGGCCGCGATGCTCTCGTCCAGGGAGGCCTGCGCGGCAGCGGCCACGTGCTTGGACAGATCCTGCACGCCCGCGAACCAGATCTGGCCGGACTTCACGATGGCTTCGACATTGCCCTGGTTGAAGGCAACCAATTCTTCAGCGGTCTTCACGGCTTTTTCCATTCCTTCCTTGACTTTAGCCTGAGTCGCCTCGAACCCGGCGGTCGCTTTGGCGACACCTTCCTTCAGGTTCGACACGGTCGCTTCGATGGTCTGGGTGGCAGCCTGCTCGGCGGCCGGGGGCACTTCGGTAATCTTAGTCTTAATCGCTGACATCTCTTTTTATCTCGCTTCGCTATTTCAGGTCAGTCGTTGGGCGGCCAAGACATTGGAACCATGCGAGAGCCCGGCCGCATAAACTCGCGTTATCTCCGTGGCGGTTATGCTGCAATGCAACACGAAGCTGATATAGAAGCCTCCTATGGGACGATCAAGGGATTTTTGTGCAGTGCACAAAAATTTCTTAAATCTGGGTAATCCGGCTTCGCCGAGGTGTCAGGGACGCGCGTGACTTCATGGGAGCGTCACCCTGTAACGCTTTCACACTTTACGGTTTTTCGAATTTTTTGCGCTGGACATCGCACGGCCAGGAAACATAATGTTCCGTCACG
Source organism: Rhodopila sp. (assembly GCA_031291715.1). Taxonomy (GTDB): domain Bacteria; phylum Pseudomonadota; class Alphaproteobacteria; order Acetobacterales; family Acetobacteraceae; genus Rhodopila. The sequence goes on from JARLIN010000465.1 coordinate 2,970, forward strand.
GATCAGGAAGGGACATAAATGGCCAGCATTGCGTGCCATATACGCAAGCACGTACGGCGTGGCCTGTTGGCCGCCACGGGTCTGATGTCGTGGGGCGCCATGCTCGGGCTCATGACAACGCCTGCGCACGCGCAAATCGGGTCGGCCCGCTACAGCTCCATCGTGGTCGAAGCCAACAGCGGTGACGTGCTGGAGCAAGTGAACGCGGACGAGCCGCGGCGTCCCGCCAGCCTGACCAAGATGATGACGTTGTACCTGACGTTCGAGGCGCTGCGCGACCGTCGCATCACCCTGGATCAGCCGGTTCCGGTCTCGCCTCACGCTGCATCAATGGAACCGTCGAAGCTGGGTCTGCTGCCGGGCACACGCCTGACGGTGGAACAGGCGATCCTCGGCCTTGTGACGAAATCGGCCAACGACGCCGCCGCGGCCCTGGGTGAGTTGCTGGGCGGCAGCGAGGACCGCTTCGGCCAGATGATGACCTTGCGCGCCCGTGCCCTCGGCATGGGGCACAGCACCTTCATGAACGCCTCCGGCCTGCCGAACCCTGACCAGTGGACCACCGCGCGCGACCTGGCGATCCTGAGCCGGCGGCTGATCAACGATTTCCCCGGCTACTACCGCTATTTCTCGACACCGAGCTTCGCCTGGCACCGTCAGATCATCTTCAATCACGATAACTTGCTGCGCACCTACCCCGGCGCGGACGGACTGAAGACAGGCTACACCGACGCGTCTGGCCATAACCTGGTCACCAGCGCCGTGCGTGGTGGGGTGCGGCTGGTTGGCGTTGTCCTGGGCGCGGCCACGAACCCGGAACGCGACATCCACATGGCCTCATTGCTCGATCGTGGGTTCGAGCAACTCGACGTTCCGATCGGCCGCAAGCCGGTGCAAATGGCATCGCGGGTGACGCTGATCTCGACCGCCCGTGCGGCGGAAGTGACCCGGCCGGCGCCGTCGTCGCGCGCCCATGCGGCCAACTGGTCGGTCCAGGTCGGCACCTTCGCCACCGAATCCGCAGCCCGCGCGGCCGCGGCCGTGGCCCGTCGGGAAGCCGAAGCGGGCGAAGTCCGGGTAGAGCCGGTCAAGCTGCGGAAAAAGACGATCTGGCGGGCCCATGTGGTCGGTCTGACCGCGTCCGATGCGGCTGACGCCTGTTCGGGTCGCCGCAAGGGCACATGCATGGTGATCCGCCCCGACTCCCGGCAGGTCGCAAGCCGTTAGGGAACGCCCCTCGCCCCCCGCCAAGGGGCAACGCCCCTTGGAACGACGAGGTCATGGGATCAAAGGGCCGGCGGCCCTTTGCGGGTCCAGGGCAGAGCCCTGGCCTTGTTCAGCGATCCAGCCGGACAATCCCGCCCGGCGTCGCCACCAGCGCCGTCGTGGCCATCCCAATAAACAGGCCGGTCTCGACGACACCAATCGTGGCGGACAGATCCTGCTCCAGACGAGCGGGATCGGCGATCGCACCAAAATGGCAGTCGAGGATAAGGTTGCCGCCGTCGGTATGAAATGCGGCGCCGTCCGGCGCTTTGCGCAAGATGGGCCGAGCGCCCAGCTTCACCAGGCGGGCCGCCGTGGTTTCCCAGCCAAAAGCGACGATCTCGACGGGTAGCGGGACGGTTTCTCCCAAACGCGCCAGCAGCTTCGGCTCGTCGGCGATGATCACCAGGCGGTCGCTGGCCGCGGCGACGATCTTCTCCCGCAGCAAGGCGCCGCCGAGACCTTTGATCAGGTCCAGCGAGTCCCTGGCGATCTCATCCGCGCCGTCGATGGTCAGATCCACCCTGGGATGATGGGCGAAGTCAGTCAGCGCGATCCCGCCGTCACGGGCCTGCTTCGCACTGCGCTCGCTGGTGGGAATGCCGACAATGCGCAGGCCGGCGCGGACGCGGGCGATCAGGCCGTCGATCGCGAAGGCCGCGGTCGAGCCGGTGCCGAGACCGACGACCATCCCGTCTTCCACCATCGCCACGGCGGCCATGGCGGCCTCGCGCTTGCGCGCGTCGCGGTCGTTCGTCATGAGCGCACAGCGCGCAGGACGCGGAGCCAATTACCGGAACACACTTTGTCAACTTCCTCCTGTGTCAGTCCGCGGTCGCGCAAGGCGGCGACGATCTCGGGGTGGCGGGAAAAATCGGGCATCTCGCTACTGGCGACACCCGCGGGCAGGTCAGAGCCGATACCGACATGGTCGATGCCGAGTGCGTCGATCATGCGGAACAGGTGGCGGATCATGCCGGGCAGTTTTTCGTCGGTCAGGACCGCGAGCCAGGCGCCAACCACGCCGCCCGACTCGACCACCATGCGCGCGTAGTCGGGACTGATGAAGCGCGGATGATCACCGTCCTTATGGCCTGGTTCTTTCAGGTTCGAATGCGTGCACAGGAACGGCCGGGTCGCGACATCGGCGATGTCCTTCACCGTGTCCTCGGAGCAATGGGCGACATCGAGGATGATGCCGAGCTTGTTCATCCGCCGCACCGCCTCGGCACCGAACGCGGTCAGGCCGCCATGCACAGGCGGCGCGGTCTGGATGTCACCGGTCTCGTTCACGAGATAATGGGTGAGTTGAATGCTGCGCACACCACGCGCTTCCATCGCATCGAGGCGATCCAGGTCGCCTTCCAGGAAGTCGCAGCCCTCGATCGCGAGAACCAGCGCCGGGTCATCGACGCGGAAATCATCGGGTTCGCGGGCGATGCGGGTGCCGGATTGTTCGAAGCTGGTGAGGTAGCTCTCCACCGCCTCCAGGCATTCGCCGGGATTGGGGTCGCGGAATTTCTCCAGCCGCCCCGTGTCCTTGTTGCGGCGGATCATCGGGATGTCGCCGATAGCGGCCACCACGGCCGCGGCGACCCCGGCGGGGCGCATGGTGGCGAGCACGGCCCGATCCATGTCACCAGTGCGGCGCGGCCGGCCAGCATGGGTGTGCATGTCAATAATCATGCGGCCTTCTAAACCGATCCGGGAACGCGCGTCACCGTGGGTTGCTAAGGATGGCCTTGCACTGGGCGAGGCGGTTGCGCATGTTGCAAGGCTACGATGGAAGAAGGTCGAGGCGGAGCAAGGTGATGGACGGCGGAGCAGACTCAAGGCGCATTACGATTCACGCGCCGGAAGATTTCGCCGGGATGCGGGCCGCGGGCCGGCTGGCGGCCGAGACCCTGGACATGATCGTCCCGCACGTGAAGCCGGGGGTATCGACCGGTTTCCTGGACAAATTGTGCCACGACTTCATCCTGGAACATGGCGCGGTCCCGGCACCGCTGAACTATCGCGGCTACCCGAAGTCGATCTGTACCTCGATCAACCACGTCGTGTGCCACGGCATCCCCGGCGATCGGAAGCTGGAGAATGGCGACATTCTCAACATCGATGTCACGGTGATCCTGGACGGATGGCATGGCGATTCGTCGCGCATGTATGCCGCCGGCACGCCCAGCACGCGCGCGCGGAACCTGATCGACGTGACTTATGAATCGCTGATGCGTGGCCTCAAGGTGGTGAAGCCGGGCGCGACGCTGGGCGATATCGGGCACGCCATCCAGACCTTTGTCGAGAGCAACCGCTTCAGTGTGGTCCGCGATTTCTGTGGCCACGGCATCGGAAGGCGCTTCCACGAGCCCCCGAACGTGCTGCATTTCGGGCGGCTGGGCGAAGGCCCGGTTCTGCGCGCGGGCATGTTCTTCACGATCGAGCCGATGGTGAACGCCGGACGACCCGAGGTGAAGGTGCTGGACGATGGCTGGACCGCCGTCACCCGCGACCGCAGCCTGTCCGCTCAGTTCGAGCACATGATCGGTGTGACCGAGGACGGCTGCGAGATCTTTACCCTTTCTCCGGCTGGATTGGACAAACCGCCGCTCGGCGTTAGCTGATTGGCAATATTTGGCGGTTAGCGTTGGCGGCGATTGTTTCGCGGCGAGCGCCATGTCCAAAGCCTCCAAGCCGGCCGGTCTGGCCGAATTTTCGTTTTTGCCTGGTCTTGTGCCCCAGCCGATGGAGGCCTCGAGTGCTGTCGGCGCCGAGGGGCACCGGTTGCGCATGCGGCAGCGGCTGCTGAAAGCGGGACCGGACTCGCTGGCGGATCACGAGATGCTGGAGATGATCCTGTTCATCGCGCTGCCGCGGCGGGACACCAAGCCGATCGCCCGGGCCTTGCTGACGCGGTTTCGGACCTTTGGCGGCGTGGTCGGCGCCCCTGCCCCCGAACTCATGGCGGTCGAGGGCATCGGGGAGGCTGGGGCGGCGGCGCTGAAATTGGTGCAGGCCGCCGCCTTGCGCATGATGCGGAAAGAGGTGGCCGCCCAGCCGGTGCTGTCCACCTGGGACCGGCTGACGGATTACCTCACCGCCAGCATGGAGCACGAGCGTATCGAGCACTTCCGGGTCTTGTTCCTGGACGGCCGGAACAGGCTGATCGCCGATGAGGTGCAAGGGCGTGGGACGATCAACCATGCGCCCGCCTACCCGCGCGAGGTCGTGCGGCGGTGCCTGGAACTACACGCCAGCGCGGTGATCCTGGCGCACAACCACCCAAGCGGCGAGCCGACGCCCTCGCGGGAGGATGTGGCTTTGACGACCGAGATCGCGCGTGCGGCGGCAATGATGGGGATCGCGGTGCATGACCACATCATTGTCGGGAGGGGGAAATGGCTAAGTTTCAGGGCGGAGAAGCTGCTTTGAGCCGAGACATATTGGCAACCGTCGCCTGACGATTTACATTAAATGATTATACGCTTTCGGCACAAGGGCCTGGAGCGGCTGTTCACCCGAGGCGATACGAGCGGCGTGAATCCGCAACTGGCGGCCAAGCTGCGGCGTATGTTGGACCTTCTTGATGACGCCGCCGACGCATCCGGCATGGACGCTCCTGGGTATCGCCTGCATCGGCTCAGAGGCGACCGCGGTGGCCAATGGTCGGCCACAGTCTCGGCTAACTGGCGGCTTGTCTTCGAGTTCGAAGATGGCGATGCGACGAACGTGGATCTGGTGGATTACCACTAGGCAAGGAGATGAGATGGAGATGTACGACCCGCCCCATCCGGGCGAAATCATCCGCGAGGATTGCCTCAAGCCACTTGGCCTCTCCGTCACGGCGGCGGCTGAATGGCTAGGCGTGTCGCGCCAGTCACTGTCCGAACTGCTGAACGGTCACAACGGCGTTTCGGCGGAAATGGCAATCCGGCTGGAAAGGGCCGGCTGGAGTAACGCGGAGACTTGGCTGCGCGTTCAGCTGAAGCACGACCTGTGGCAGGCGAGACAACGGGCCGGGACTATTAATGTGAAGCCATATCCCGTGCCTGACGCCCAGGCGACCATTTAGCCGGGCAACGTATTCGTCAATCGCCCCCTAAGGCCTTTCGGATGACGGTCATAATAGGGTTACCGGCATCCGCCTATCAAATCGTAATGGCCCGCCATGCACGTCGGTCAGGGCGCAATCATAGAACACGGAGAGATTACGACCCAGTTGCCCCGTCTGCCCCCTACCGCCCCAGCGTCGGCATCGTGAACTCCGGCCCCCGCCGCGTTCCTGCCGTCCAACGTTGGGTCACCGCCTTGTACCGCGTGTAGAACCGCACGCCCTCCGGCCCATAGATATGATGATCCCCGAACA
>JARLIN010000059.1 GCA_031291715.1 Rhodopila sp.
CTCACCGGCGACCACCTTGGCGGCTTCCACCGCCAGCACTGTCGCATCGGCGTCGTTCACGGTCGCCGGCGCATGGCGGAAGAAGTTCACGTCCGCCCGGGCGCCGAAGCTCGCCGCGATCCCTTCCACCAGCCGGCGCAAACCGGTCTCGATCTTTTCGCCCACTTTCGGGTTGTACCACCGCGCGGTGCCCTTCATCGTCACGCGCTCGGGCAGGATGTTGTAGGCCTCGCCGCCGGTGATGCTGCCGATCGACACCACGCCGCCCTCGATTGGCTCGATCGAGCGCGATACGATCGTCTGCAGCGCGCCGATGATCTGCGCCGAAACCACGATCGGATCGATCCCCTCATGCGGGAGGGCGCCGTGGCTGCCCTTGCCGGTGATCACGATGTCGAAGAAGCCGACCGCCGCCATGACCGGGCCGGTGCGCCATTGGAACGTGCCAGCCTTGCCCTGAGGCCAGTTGTGCAGCCCATAGACCTTCTCCATCGGGCACCGGTCGAACAGCCCGTCCTTGACCATCCTGTCGGCGCCGCCCTCGAACTCTTCCGCCGGCTGGAAGATCAGGTAAACCGTGCCGTCGAAGTTGCGCGTCTCCGCCAGGTACTTCGCCGCCCCCAGCAGCATGGTCGTATGGCCATCATGGCCGCACGCATGCATCACGCCGGGATTGCGGCTGGCATGGGGCAGCCCGGTTTCTTCCTGCATCGGCAGCGCGTCCATGTCCGCCCGCAGACCGATCGCCCGGTCCGAGGAACCCGCGCGGATGACCCCCACCACGCCATGCTCCGCCATGCCGGTGATGATCTCGTCCACGCCGAATGCGGCCAACTTGTCGCGCACCACGCCCGCGGTCCGCACCTCCTGCATCGATAGTTCGGGATGAGCGTGCAGATCGTGCCGCCATGCGGTCATCTCGGGGTGGAATGCGGCGATTCTATTGATGATCGGCATGGCGCGCCTCCTGACACGGATCAGTATTCGTGAGCCGGAGCGAAGGTCAACGCAAGCCCTTGCGCCAACGGAACCGGTTCGATCCCCAATATGGTGCGCATCGGACCGATCTCGAACGCTTTGTCCTCCATCAACCGGCGGATTTCCGCGGGCTGGACGGTCGGCATGGCGGCGACGTGTTTCGTCATACGGGCCGCCAGGATCAACGGGGCGGCGGGGAAGGGCATGATGAACGGCTCGCGCAGGCCCGCCGCGGACGCCACGGCCCGCACGAAATCGGCGTAGTGAACCGGTTCGGGTCCGGCGATCACCAGGCTGGATGGTCCGTCCCATTGCCGCTCCACGGCCGCGCGAATGCAGCGCGTGACATCGTCCTGATAGATCGGCTGCACCAGGAACCTGCCGCCGCCCGGCAGCGGCAGCACCGGCAGCCGCCGCAGCAGGCCGGCCAGGCGCTGCACGTTGTCTTCGCCCCGCGCGCCGTAGATCATCGTCGGATGTAGCATCACGCCCAGCCGGCCGCTTTGCAGCAGCGCCGCCTCGCCCGCCAGCACGCCGTTGCCGTGCGTATCCGGCCAGCGGGTAAACTTCCGCGTGCTGCCCAGCAGCACCAGCCGGGCGGTGGCGGGCGCGGCAGCGATGATTGCCGGTGCATGCCGGGCGTGGGCGCAGGAGACGATGCGCGTGGCCCCTACCAGCACGGCCCGCAAGGCATCCGGCTCGCGCAGGTCGGCTTGCCGAAGGGCGCCCGCCAACCCGGATGCCTCCCACTTCGCCGCGTTCCGCACGACCGGTACGATCGGAATGCCATCGGCGAGCAGCGATCTGCTGAGCGCGAGGCCGGAGCGGCCGGACGCGCCGATAATATGAACTGGATCGGTCATCCCCGCTGAAACGCATATCCCGCACCGGGAGACAAGGCTGGCCCTGCTTTCAGCGGCCTGTCCCGCTCAGCAGCAGCGGACCTATTGCCCTGAACCCGCCCTCCTGGCGTACCGAAGAAGGCTCTCAATCCGCTCCAACACCGCGGCTGGACTATACGGCTTGGCCATGAACGGACCTTCTTCGCATAAGTCGCCCGCCTTCCCGGGGGCATTCGTAACACCGGAAGTCAGCAGCAACTTGGTATCGGGATGATGCTGGCGGATCCATCGTGCCAGCGCGAAGCCATTTTCGTCGCCCGGCATGTTCACGTCGCTGAAAACCAAACGCACCGGCGTATCGGCGTCGAGCACGCGCTTTGCTTCGGCCGCATTGCTGGCCTCGAACACACGATAGCCGCAGTCACGGAGATATTCAGTCACCGTCAGACGGATCAGCACCTCATCCTCAACCACCAGGATGGTGCGAACGGGTTCGTCGGTTGAACCGGTCACTGACTGAGCGGCTGCTTGCGTCATCGGGCAGTAACGCTGCGTGCCTGACACGGTTCCTCGCGGTTCGATAACCGCATTCCCTAATGCACCGAAAACGCAACGAACCTGACCAGTTGCTGGGCGGATATCGGCTTCTGCATCACGGTCATGATGCCGGAGGCGGCGGCCTGTGCGCGGACGCTTGCTTCGTGTGAGCCGGTGATGAGTACCGTCGGGATTGCCACCCCTCTGCGTTCGAGTTCGGCAACCAACTCAAGCCCCGTCATCTCCGGCATCTTCAGATCCACAACCAGGCATGCGAGACGGTCGAGGACGGCGTCCTGCAGGAACTCTGTCCCGGATTTGTAAGTCTCTACGTCGTGACCGCATAATTCAAACAGTGCAGAGATAACATCACGCACGTCTTCATCGTCATCGACAATGGCAACGACGTTCGAGCGAACCTGTGACATTGGTGCGCCGGATGCGCCAAGCCCGCGATGTGACCCCGCCACCTGCTTCGAACCATGCATTGCGCTTCCTCCGTCAAGACCCGCCCGATTTATATGTGGACGATATCTTGGCTCGGGAGGTGCATGATCGTCGTACCCCTGATCTGGCGGCTACATGATTCCGTGATACTGGCGCAGGCGATAGATGACAGACGCCTGCACTGACACGCCTTGGTGCGTTGCTATGTCCTGTTTTCGTCGAGGAGGTCGCGCACCTTCATGGCAAGTGCATCCCTCGAAAAAGGCTTGCTGATCATCTCCACACTTGGCTCGATGCGGCCATGATGAACAACGGTATCGCGGGTGTAGCCGCTCATGAACAGAACCCTCAGGCCGGGTCTGAGCTGCCGCGCTGCATCGGCAAGCTGACGGCCATTCATCCCGCCTGGCATCACGATGTCCGTGAACAGGAGGTCAACCTGCTGCGGGCCTTCCAGCATGCGAAGCGCATCCGGCCCCTGTTGAGCCTCTAATACATAGTATCCCAACTCACTCAGGATCTCCGCCAGATAAGCACGCAGGGTATCATCATCCTCGACGACAAGTATGCACTCGGTGCCGATGGCGCGCGAAGAATGGGGCCTTGGCACTGTGACGTCTGCCGGCCTCTCAGTCCCGAGATAGCGGGGAAGGTATATCTTGATGGCTGTACCCTGGTCAGGCTCACTTTGGATGCGGATGTGACCGGCTGACTGCCGCACGAAACCGTAGACCTGGCTGAGACCCAGGCCTGTCCCCTTGCCGACTCCCTTTGTCGTGAAGAACGGCTCGCAGGCGTGCTCCAGCGTCGCCGCATCCATGCCTACGCCGGAATCGCTGACAGCAATCATGACGTATTGTCCTGCCGAAACCGGCTCCGCCAGGGCACCGACATAGGCGTCGTCGAGGCAGCAGTTCTCGGTCTCGATCGTCAACCTTCCACCGCTCGGCATCGCGTCGCGGGCATTGACCGCAAGATTTACAATCGCATTCTCAAGTTGGTTTGGATCGACATGCGCGGTCCAGAGTGAGCCAGCCATCAGGGTTTCCAGGGAAATTGCCTCGCCGATCGTTCGCCGCAAAAGATCGGAGATGCCGGATACCAATATGTTTACGTCGATTGGCTGCGGCGACAGCGGCTGCTGACGCGAGAATGCAAGGAGTCGTTGCGTCAGCAGCGCGGCGCGATGGACCCCTTTCAGCGCCATCTCCTTGGCACGGCTGACGCGTAGCGTGGCCGGCGAGGGGGGCAGGTCCTGCATCTGGCGTTCAATGATCTCCAAACCGCCCAGGATGATGGTCAGCAGGTTGTTGAAATCGTGCGCCACGCCGCCCGTAAGTTGACCAACGGCCTCCATCTTTTGTGCCTGGCGGAACAAATCCTCCGCCCTTCTGCGCGCCTCGTTTTCGGCTTCAAGTTCCTGGGTGCGCACCTTGACGCTCTCCTCCAGGGTTTCCGCGAATGCGCGCAGCTGTACGATCGCGCGCTTCCGCTCCGTGACATCGACGCTGACGCCCACCAGCCGCTCGGGACGTTTCTCGCTGTCGTAGAAGATAACGGCGCGCCTCTCGATCCATCGCAGGGTTTCGTCGTCTGACCGGACAATACGAAACTCCTCTACGATCTCCGTCTGGTGCGTGGCGAACGCGCTTTGAATATCGTTTTCTAGGCGCAGTACGTCTTCACGAAAAACATGCGCGAGCCAAGTTTCATACCGGCCATCGAAATCGGCTATTCCATACAGCAACAGAAGTTTCGGCGAGAGTCGCACCGTCCCCGTTTGCACCTGCCATTCGAAGATTCCGAATCCCCCGGCCTCCTGTGCAAGCTGCAGCAACCCCTCACTCTCTTGCAGAAAGGCTGTTGACTTCTGTTCCGGCTTGCTCACCACGCTGTCCTCGCGACGCCGTTATATTGCTCTTGTCGCAACTCCTTTTACCCGCCCAGGATTCGTTTGGCGGTGGCCATCGCCAGGAGCTTTCCCATCGCTGTTTGCCTTGGCAGATGATTGAAGCCACACGAGCTGGTGACGATCGTCTGTTCAGGCGCGAGCCAGCGGAGAGCCTGGATGCGATCAGCCACCATCGCGCCGGTTTCGACCTTGGGATCCTGCACGTCAACCGCACCGACTCCCAGTTGCTTGTTGCCCAGCAGCCCCTCGTAGTTGTGGGCCATGTCATATTCTACCAGACAGGAAGAGCATTCTATTTTGCAGACTTTGTCCGCCTTGTATCTTCCGATATCAAAGTAGCGGTGGCCAATTTGCGCATCGTATTCCTTGCCGACGGCGTAATTTCCCTGGCAGATATGCATCGATACGTGAATATCGTCCGGCAGGTCTTCTATGGCGACGTTGATCGCGTCGACGGCCGCATCGACCTCCTGCTCGTCAGAGAGCGTAAACAGCGGTTCATCTATCTGGATGTGCTTGCACCCGGCCTCGGCCAGAAGCCGGAAATTGTGCCGCAGGAGCTTGCTTAGATCCATCATCATTCTTGGCAGGTCATTGTAATACTCGTCGTATGCCACCTTGGCCAACATATGCGGCCCGGTCATGGTGATCTTGACCGGCTTATCCGTAAGGCCAGAAACCATATTGAATTCATCGACGAGACCAAGGTCGATTGTCTCGCCGACACGGTCTCTACAGGTCGCCGCCGGGTGGAATACATCCGGATCACGGGGCGTTATTCCCTTTGGACGTGTACTTCCTTGAAATGCCGGGATCTTCTGCCAGAAGTAGTTCAGCATGGCGTTCGGTGGCGAGTGACGGTTATGCGTCCGCCGGTGCATCTCCCCGCCGGTGATAACGTCGATCCCGGCGCGTTCCTGGTCATGGATCGCAGCTTCGCCCGCGCGGTACTGAGCGTCGGCCATCGCACGCATTGAGAGCTGGCCGACCGCGACAAGGCGATCAAGGGCCTCGTACCAGTCAGGGACGCTGTAGGCGCCGATGACAGTCGTGGCATATCTTGGATATTTGGCCATTGCTCAATTACCTGTGCGTTCCACAAAAACCTCTGGGGGGACCGGTCCAAATTTTGCACCCAAGGCAGGTCCAGTCAGATTACGCCGAATTGCGGAAAAACATCTTGGGAAAGAGGCAAACCGCAAAACATATTCCCGATGTGATCGGCGTATAGCCCCAACATGGTCAAATTCAGGCGTGCCGCGCTGCATATGTTGACGATTATTTGATGACCAGTCGCCGTGTCGCCCGCCGCAGTCGGGTTGTCTGCCTTGTGATCGGTGTCCGCCGCGTCGACGCGAACGCTCGCGCGTTATGACAATGAGAAGCCGCCTGCTGGTTCCAGGACGCGCGGCAGTTAGCCGGCGCCGGGAATGATGCGTGCCAGAAAGCGGCGAGACGGAGGAAATCCATGACGGCCAGATGCAGGCATGGACCGACAATCCATGCCACCCTTTGCGAAATCGAAAGGGGATTATTTTTCGCTACATATCGCACAAATGGATCGCTATCAAAACTGGACGATCTCCCAACCTATCAGCCTGGCACATGCGCCGCCGACGCGAAGCAGCGGATCGGGCAGAGCGCCCAGGGCCTCGGCTTTGATAGGATCATCTGGGAGGACGCATCCGTGGTCCCGCCGGCGCTGTCACGCGGACGAAGCGCTCGCCCATAAGTGGATGGCTTCGTTTCGCTAAGGAGCAGGCAATGTGGCGATGGCTCAATCGAAAAGGAGCGATCGATGACCAACAACCGGTGGGAGCTGCCGATTGTACTGCTTGCGTCATGCACAGCTTTTTTATCCGTCTGGCACCTCGTGGGGCAGCTTATTCGCTAGGGCAGGAAGGCGCTCGCGATTTCTCCCGACTGTCATGGCCGCAGGGTGACGAATCAAATCGTCCGCTCCTACATGGTCATGCCCGCAGCCTGGCATCGCCCACGCCGCGGGCAAAACGAAACCGGAGATCCGGCAATGGATCGCGATACATTTTCCGGCCTGCCGCCTTTCACGCAGGCGCTGCAACGCACGCTGCAAGCGGCAAAGGATTCGGCACACGCCGCGGATCTGCTGTTCCTGGAGGCATGGGAGGTGCACAGGCCACAGGATCTTGGCCTGACGCTGCGCGCCAGGCAGATCCGCCGCGCGAACCCGCAACTGGCTGCCGAGATTGAGGCGGAGCTGTCAGACCGTTTCAGTAAAGTTCCGAACCTGGTACGTATCAACACCCGCGTACGGCAGTAAGCAGCCGCGCCTGAGAGACAAGTTCACCGCATCTCATTGGGCCACAGCGCGTTCACCCGCGGCGCAGAGGATATGGGCACTATGACAAGACCGCCCCTTCGCTTATCATAGCGCAAAATAAAGGGGGCGTTCTAAATGCGGATCAAACGACGCACGATCATGGGTGCCGCCGCTGCGTCTGCCGTAGCGCCCATCTACCATGCCCGCGCCCAAGGCAAACCGGTGATCACGCTCGGCGTGATGAACGACCAGTCCGGCCCTTATCGCGACGTGAACGGCCCGACCAGCGTGATATGCACGCAGCAGGCGGTGCAGGAATTTGCTGCCCAGGACTTCGATGTCGAGGTGCTGTCGGCCGATCATCAGAACAAGCCGGACGTCGCCGTCTCCCTGGCGCGTGAGTGGTTCGACCAGCGCGGCGTGGACATCATCATGGACATCGCGGCGACCTCGTGCGCGCTGGCGCTGGCGTCGATCGTCAAAGAGAAAAACAAGATCATGATCGCCACCAGCACGGCGTCATCCGACGTCACCGGCAAGGCCTGCACGCCGAACTCCATGCATTGGGTGTTCGACACCTACATGGAGGCGCGTTCAACCGGTGGCGCCATGGTCAAGGCCGGCGGCGACACGTGGTATTTCATCACCCCGAACTATGCGTTCGGCGAAGCGACCCAGCGCGACACGACCAAATTCGTCGAAGCCGGTGGCGGCAAGGTTCTCGGATCTCAGCTTTACCCGTTCCCGGAAACCACTGACTTTTCGGCATTCCTGGTCAAGGCGCAGGCGTCGGGTGCGAAGATTCTTGGCATCTGTGGCGCAGGCGCCGATCTGATCAACATCATCAAACAGGCACATGAGTTCGGCCTGTCGCGTACGATGAACCTCGCCGCGATGGTCGCCTACACCACCGACATGCGCTCGGTCGGGATCGAGATGGCGGCCGGCACGCGCCTTTCGGAAACCTACTACTGGGACCTGAATGAGCGTACGCGGAGCTTCCAGAAGCGCATTCAGCCCAAGGTGACGCTGTGGCCGAACATGGCGCAGGCGGGCAACTACTCCTGCACGCTGCACTA
>JARLIN010000466.1 GCA_031291715.1 Rhodopila sp.
CGGAAAGGCGCTACCCGCCCCTAAAGCGGCGGGCGTGGAGGAGGGAACTGCCGCAAGACGCTGAGTGGCCGCAATGCACTATTCTGGATTATCCCAGCCGCGACATGGGTTTCAGGTCAACACTCTGCAGAACCGGAGGGCTATCCCTGTCCGGCGCACGCCCGCCGACGCATACAGGGCAAGCGGGGTAGAGAAATTGGCGCCTGACGACAACCCGAACCGAGCTGATCCAAGCCGCCAAACTGTCCAGCGGATGGGGACCACCTCAGTCATGAATGCGCTTGACCGGATAACCGGCCATCCGCTTGGCGGCCCGCCGAAGGTGATCCTCGGGATCGACATGCAGCTTTTGCCGTCTCGATCAACAAGTATGCCGGCGCCCTCGCTCTCCCACAAAATCTGAGCCGGCCAATCGCCAGTTCTTTCGCGCCCGAAGCATTCCGACGTCAGCCGGGCAATACTCGCTTGCAGGCACCGATTACCACATCAGCACTTCCGACGAAGTCCCGCATTGACGGTGCGCGCCTCGCGCCGGCAAGATTTCGGTCGAAAGAAAGTGAGGGCTCTTCACGTGCGCACTCTAGCCTCAACAGCTTTGATCGCTGGCCTTTATCTCGGCATGACAGTGGCTCACGCGCAGCAGCCCGCTTTTGTGATATTCTTTCAACAATGGTCGGCGGCCACTGACGCACCTGCCCAGGAGGTCATCATGCGCGCTGCAGAATGGGCAAAGTCGCACCCTAGAGATAGGATTCAGGTCATCGGCTTTGCCGATCCAACCGGTAGCAGACAGGCGAACATCCTACTGTCAGAGTTACGGGCCCAAATCGTTGTCGATGGGCTCGCTAAGGCAGGGGTAGCAGGTCGCCACATCCAACATGTCGGGCGAGGCTCGGTGCAGTTTGCTGCCACCCCGTTGGAAGCCCGACGCGTGGAGATCCGCATCGGCAGCTAAAGGAACAGGAATTGCTTGTGTGTCGGACGACAGCCCGCGGGGACCAGTCGCAAGCGGGGAGTGGTCACGTGGAATCGATATCGATTGTTCTGCTTCTCGCCGTTGTGATAAGCGGCCTCCTGATCAGCTTCTCTCCGGTCCCGCTACCGATCTTACAGATCGGGCTGGGTGCGCTGCTTGCCGACGGCTCCGATCTCGGCGTTGTACTGCCGCCGCTGCTGTTCTTGTGCGGCTGGCGAATCCCTAAGCCAGGCTTCTTCCGCGCCGGTAGCACAATCCTAGCTCTGGCGTTCCGGCCTGTCGTGTTCACTGCCCTGGGGCGGTTCCGTCCGCCGACGTGTGACGTAATCCACCCGTCCACTCCCAACACCATCGCATCCTCATGGCCGGTGGCTGCAAACGCCACGGTATTTCCTCCGGCTGGTCGGCACGGTGTGCTGGTTCTCTGTTAATTGGTGATCTCGATAGACTCCCGGGTAGATCGCGGCTCTGGCGGTCTTCCTCAACCCCAACCTGCCGAATATGAACCTCGTATGAATGCTCCTCCCTATGCCGAATCTGAGTGGTTGTTGCAGGAGTTGCTCTAATGCCTCCGTCAACCCGCCATCCGTCAGATATTTGCCACGCCTGTTCGCCGCTCTGATCGTGATCGGCACTCATGGCAGGAGGCCGTCCGGCGCTGGGGTCGAAGACTCAAGGCTGCCCAGAGAGATCACCTTCGTCACGCCGATGCTTTTGCGTGGAAGTTCCAGCATGACCTCCCACTGGTCTGCATTGGGATTAGGGCGGCGGCTAGGCGAGGAAGGGGGCGAAATCCGCGTGCTCGCGAGTTGGAGCGTGATCGACGGCGGCTCGCCGTACAGTTTCCGATATGAGATGGCGAATCGGCCTAAATCCCGAAATCCAACCTGCCGCGCGACATCGCTGACCATGCAATTACCCTGTTGCAGAGCGCGACGTGCCACGTTCATGCGGCGCCGCCGCAGGTATTGCAATGGGCTTAGCTCTAGGTGTCTTGCACAAGCATAGCGAAGCGATCTACTGGAAACCCCTATTTGCCTACTGAATTCTTCTATTTTCAACCGACAGTCTAAATTGTCTTCGACGAGAGCGAGAAATCGAACCATGATGATTGCTTGATGTTTGACTCGGCTAGAGGCAGCACGGCTGGACTCGTCGGACCCGATCATGCTGGAGAACATTGGAACCTCCTTTTTAGGAAGGTCTACCCATCATCTGATTGGAATTCTATGCGCAAATGGCAGAACGTTATCGATGTTCGCGGATGCTGTGGCGGTGTCAGAGTTGGCATCAGCGACAGTCGGATCAGCGGAACATCCCCCAAACCCTGTTCCCTCAGCTTCAGCACGTTCAGGCCTCGACCATTGGTCACTGTGGTGGAATGACCATGGCCGGACATTCGGCCTTGCGTGCCGACCGGACCGTGGCGAGGCGATCACCCGACTAATTCATCCATCCAGAAGCTCACCGCACTCGCACGTTCGCCAACCGATGCGGGCTGAACTTGGTGTATCTGACGGTGTGGCGGCTATCCCGATGGCCGAGGAAATCTTGAATGAGCTGGGGGTATCTAGCCCCTCGTCAGCCAGCATGTGGCCGGCCGAGTGCCGCCGCATGTGAGGATGGACATGGAAACCGATGCCCGCCGCCTCCTGCCGCCTCGGGGGTGATTTGGGCAACCATATCCGCGCTGATCGGACCGCTACATTCGGCGGCGAAAACGAATGGCCCGTCAGTGACCTCCTGGACCTGTCGGAGGCCGACTAACTTCAACTTCATCAAGGTCGAGTGTATGGGTGCCGTCCTCCGATCCGTTGACCCATTGAACATGGAAGGTCTTGGTTCCAGCCCCGTCGAGGTCGAGCTGCGACCAGCGGACGAGCCGGGCTTCCTTGGCAAGATCACGGAGCGGGTTTCGCCCGGCTTGGCGGGGGCGGGGACGACGATAAGGCCAGCCGTCGGCATCACGCCCCTGTCATGCCACCGAGCACCGAGACGGCGCATTTTTCCAAATGTCACGGAGGGGCGCGATAAGGCGTTACCGGCTGCTGTATCTGGAACGAAATGGCATCCGGTAGATCGCCGCCAGCAAAAAGATTGTATTCCGGCGGCCAAGGAACTGGAGGGGGCCGTTTAGACCGATTGGGTGCCGGCCGCCGCCCGTCATGAATGACCAGCAGGCGGCGGAGCGTGAATTGATGGTCGAGCGACGGTGATGTCGGCGACTGGTGGGATTGTCGGTAATATCTCTCGTCGAATGGCGGCAACGGGCGGGGGGACATGAGATCGGGTTTCTCGCATCGGTAAAGGAATGCTGATTTGGGTAGAGAGGTTCTTGGACTTATTTGTTCGTGGGTTTTCGCATCGCCGATGGCGGCTACGGGTTGGTGACCGCGCCCAAGCAATACGACGGGTAGCTCCGATATCGCTTCGGGAGGGGCTGAGTGGCTTCGGAACCTTTCGCCGCCGTTTGCTGTCCGGTATGCGATAACTTCACCCTTCAAGGAGGATTGCCAACAATGGCACAGTCACCAAAGCATCCCGCGAGTGAGCATCACCATCAGGCGGCCGCTCACCACCACGCTGCCGCGCATCATCACCATCAGGCGGCCCATCACCACGATCTCGGCGAGCACGACGACGCCAAGAAACACGCAACCGCGGCCCTTGAACATAGCGAGGCCGGGCACAAACACACCACGACTGCCCACGGTCATTCACACAAATGAGGACGGAAGGAGGGGACGACCGCGTTCTCGTTGTTCGGCCACGACAAATCGTAAGCGTCACGGTTTCTACAGAGGTTAGAATCAGCTTACTGGCCGTCCTGACGGACTGTCGCAATCACCCCCGATACGGCCGCCCCGCGGTGAGATGAGCCAACGGCACCTGCGACGTCTGCCTCGCGCCGGCGCCGTTCACCCACAGGCAGATCCCCTATCTTGAATGCCACCATGTTATCTGGCTGTTAGCCGGCGGAGACGACACGATCAACAACACCGTCGCGCTTTGCTCGAATTGCCACCGAAAAATGCATGTCGTTGACGCGAAGGCGAACCGGCAAACCTTGATTGCTCGTTTGGCCACAAGCGAGAGGAGGCAGCGTAGCCGTGTAAATCAGACGGATCGCAACCGGTGGCCACGGTCTGCCTTGCGCCCATGGCTGCCGCGCAGTCGAAGGGCGCAACGCCACCGAAAGGGGCATCTCATGCGCGTTGCAATGGAGTGGGGTGTGAGCCGTCGCGGCTTGTTCAGTCGGCTGCCTATGCATCAGCAGTCCAAGAGGTTGTGATCCACCGGAAAAAACGTAGTGGCCGGGGATCGCGTTTCAAAGTCGCCAAACAGCTAGAAAGATCAGAGCACCCGGGCAGACACACTCCGATCCGGTCTGAGTTCCATACGCTGTCCAAACACGTTCGGCGGTAACATGA
>JARLIN010000467.1 GCA_031291715.1 Rhodopila sp.
CGCGCCGAATGGCGTTCCGAAGCCGGGCCCCACATTCGGGCCGCAGGCAGCGCCGGAAGCGCAAAATGGTTCGAGCCCTCCGACAGCAAGGCCGCAGCTGGCTCCAATCCAGGACAGCGCGCCTGACCGTGGCAGCCGAGACGATGGCCCCGCCCAGGCTCCGACGTCATCGCTGCCTGTCGTACGGAACGAGGAGCCCAGAACACGCAGGAGCGCGTGGCCGCCGCCGCCCGGCGCCGCGCCGCTCAGTATCCCCAAGCTCCCTCTTGGGCCGCTCTACTCGCAGCCGGTTCCGCCAGCGGCCGCCGCCGCGGCTGCGCCAGCTCCGTCAGGCAACACCGGCACAGCCATCACGGTCAACGGCCCGATCACGATCAACACCCAGGCGACCGATGCGAAGGGTCTCCGGCAGGCGTTCACCGACGACCTGACCACGCAAGCAAACAGGGGGCTCCAGTAGGTGCCCCTGCCGATCACTCCGAAACCAGCCTACCCCAACGTGCCGATTGCCCCCGGCGTGCCCGCCGTGCCGCGCTCAGGCGCCCAGACGCAGAACCACGTCGTCGCGGCGGTGGCGGACGCCGTGTCCATCCTGAGCGCGTTCCTGGGGCCGCAGTGGGGGCTGTTCACGACAACGGGCGTCTCCGCCTTCGCCGGCTTCACGGGCATCGTCAACACGCTGCTGAGCGATCTGGGGATAGGCGGCCAATCGGTGGCTGATCTCGAGTACCGGCAGGACAGCCGCATCTCGACCGCGCCGCAAGAGCAGGGGGCGTTCCTCTCCTACAACAAGGTCGCGCTGCCGTTCAGCGGGCGGGTGACCTATGTGCTCTCCGGAGCCGAGGCGCTGCGCGGGGCGTTCCTCCAGCAGGTCAAAGCGGTGCAGGCGTCCCTGACGCTGCTCAACCTCGTGATGCCGGAATACACCTACCTGAACTGCAACGTCGTGCATCACGATTTCCGCCGGGTGTCGCGCCGTGGCGTCACGATGTTCGCGGTGGACATCTGGGTTGAAGAGGTCCGGATCACCGGAACCACGGCCTACAGCAACACCCAGACCGCGAGCGGCGCCAACCAGGTCGACGGTGGCACGGTGCAGCCGCAGAACCTCACGGCGGCGCAGAACGCCAACGTGGCCGGCCAGGAAAGCGTTTTCCCGGCGGGAGGGCTCACCTGATGGCGCTCGTTGTGCCCCTGCAGCCCGTCCCCTCCCAGACGGTCACGGTGACGCTGAACAACCAGGCCTGCCAGATCAACGTCTACCAGTTGTCGACCGGGCTCTTTGTCGACCTTCTGGTGAACAACGTGCTGATCATCGGCGGCGTGATCGGCGAGGATCGCAACGTCATCGTCCGGTCGGTCTACCTCGGTTTCTCCGGCGATATCGCATTCATCGACACGCAGGGAACCGAAGACCCGGTGAGCACAGGCCTCGGGCAACGGTTCTTCCTGATGTATTTTTACCCGGCTGATTTGCCGGCGGGCCTGGCATGAGTAGCACGACCAGCAGCAAGACGACCGCTTCTCCGAACACCGGCTCGTCCTACGTCGAGCGAAAGATCGACATCACGATCACGCTCGGCCAGGGCACCTTCGGCCAAAGCGGCATGAACACCGTGAAGCTGTCCGGTCTCCGATCGGTGGTGAACATCCTGAAGGGGGGATTCCCGAGCATGGACCGGGCGACCGTGCGCGTCTACGGCGTGCCCCCCTCGGTCATGAACAGCATCAGCACTTTGGGCATCCCGCTGCCGATGGTGCGGCACAACAACACCGTCACGGTCGAAGCAGGCGACGATACGAATGGAATGTCGGTCGTCTATGCCGGCTACATCACGAACGCCTGGCAGGACTTCTCCGAGGTGCCGGAGACCTCGCTGAACATCACCGGCTGGGGCGGCCAGGATCAGGCGCTGTTCCCCGCGCCGGCGATCAGTTACCCCGGCACCGCCGACGTCGCGACGATCCTCTCCGGCCTGGCCACGCGCATGGGCTGGTCGTTCGAGAACGGCGGCGTCCAGGTGAAGCTGAGCAACCCGTATTTCGCCGGGACCGCGCTGGAGCAGGCGCACAACGTGGCGCGCGCGGCGAATATCGAGATGTACTGCGACACTAGTTCCTCGCCGATCACGCTGGCGATATGGCCGAAGAACTCCACCCGTGGGGGGAAGGCGCCGCTCATCAGCGCGCAAAGCGGGCTGGTCGGCTATCCGATGTTCCGAGACCAGGGCATGGCGTTCCGCTGCCTGTTCAACCCGTCCATTCGCCTGGGCGGGCAGATCCAGATGCAGAGCAGTATCGGCGCCGCGCCACAGCAGACCACCGGCACCCCGACGCAGCAGACGGGCGGCCCTAACGGTTCCTGGTACGTGATCGGCCCGCTGGTCTTTGACCTCTCGGCGCAGATACCGAATGGCCCCTGGTTCTGCGATGTGACGTGCGCGCGAACCCTGGTGCCTCAGTCATGAGCGGTCAGCTTTCCACCAGCGGAGGGTATGCCGGTCCGGCGTGGCTCCAGACGCCTGGGACGCATTTCCAGGGCCTTGACTTCGTTGTGCGCCAGATACTCGCGGGAAAGGCCTTCCTGATGCTGGCGAAGGTCATGAGCGTAACTGGCGGTGGTGTGGGCACTCCGGCGATCGTCTCGGTTCAGCCGACGGTCAACCAGGTCGATGGCCTCGGCAATCAAACGGCACACGGCACGATCTACAACATCCCCTGCTTCCGATATCAGGGCGGCAGCACGGCGGTGATCGTCGATCCGGTCGTTGGAGAAACTGGGCTGCTAGCGGTTTGTCAGCGCGATATCAGCGCGGTCAAGGCAAACGGCGGCGCGATCTCCCCGCCTGGCTCAGCGCGCCAGCACGATTGGTCTGACGGTATCTATCTGGGTTCTGTCCTCGGTGACACGCCGACGACCTACGTCCAGGTCACCGGCAACGACATTCATCTGCACGCCGGCGGCCACATCTACCTCGAAGGGAACGTCGTCCACACCGGCACCTTCATCAGCAACGGCAAGAACATCGGCAGCACGCACGAGCACGGCGGTGTGCAGACCGGCAGCGGCAACACAGGGCAGCCGATATGACGACGACCCTCCTCTTGGACGACACGCTGTGGGATCTGTGCGTCGACAGCGCGGGCAATATCGCAGCCGCATCGGACCCGTATCGGATCGCCCAGGATGTCGCGACGGCTTGCCGGCTGTTTCTGGGTGAATATTGGTACGACACCACGATCGGCATTCCCTACTTCCAGCAGATCCTCGGCTATTCGCCGCCGCTGGCGCTGATCAAGGCGAAACTCGCCGCCGCCGCCGCTGCGGTCCCTGGGTGCAACAACCCGATCGTGTACCTGACCGCTCTGGTCGGCCGGCAACTGTCGGGACAGGTGCAATTCACGGACGCAAACGGCCAGACGCAGACAGTGGGATTCTAAAATGAGCGGGGCGACCAGCGTACCGTCAGTTAGCTTCACCGACAACGGGTTTGTGGTGCCGCAGGAAAGCGCCATCATCACGGGCCTCGATGCCGACTACACGGCCGCGTTCGGCGGGACGCTGAACACCGACCCGGCCACGCCGGCCGGGCAGCTGATCGTCAGCACTGGGGCAATCCTGGGCGACAGCAACAACCAGCAGGTCGGCCTCTTCAACGGGGTCGATCCTGCCTATGCCTCCGGCCGGATGCAGGATGCGATCGCGCGCATCTATTTCCTCGAACGGAACCCGGCGCAGAGCACCGTCTTGCAGATCCAATGCATAGGCCTGGTTGGTGTTCTGATTCCGATCGGCGCTCTCATCGAAGACGACAACGGCAATCTGTATCTCTGCACCGGGGCGGGCACCTTCAAGATCTCCGGGACGATGACACTGTCCTTTGCAGCACAGGTGCCAGGCCCGCTGGCGGTGCCGGCGTCTGTCTCGATCTACCAGGCCATCCCGGGCTGGAACACCGTGTCGGTTGTCTCCGGCGTGGTGGGCAACAATGTCGAGACCAGACAGGCGTTCGAAGCACGTCGGCAGGCGACGGTGGCTGCGAACGCTGTCGGGACTCTCGCGGCGATTGCGGGCCAAGTCGCCAAAGTGCCCGGCGTGATCGATTACTATGTGACCGAGAACTACACCTCGTCGCCGGTTACCGTCGGTGGGGTCACGCTCAACGCGAACAGCGTCTATGTCTGCGTTGCCGGCGGCGCAGCGAATGATGTGGCGATGGCGATCTGGCGCAAGAAGCCGCCCGGCTGCAACTACACCGGCAACACCACCGTGGTCGTCACCGACACCAACGACGGCTACCAAATCCCCTACCCGTCCTACAACGTGACGTTCGAACTGCCGACCGCAGAGCCAATCTGCATGATCGTCTCGATCAACAACAACCCCGGCGTCCCCTCGAATGCCGCGCAGCTGATCCAGGCCGCGATCGTCTACGCCTTCCTGGGTGAGGACAACGGCACGCGCGCGCGGATCGGGTCGGAGATATTCGCCAGCCGTTACTATGCCGCGGTGGCCTCTCAGGGCTCCTGGGCCATTGTGATCTCGATCCTGATGGGGACCAACGCCAGCCCAGCAGCGTCGTTCACAGGGTCGATCACTGCCACGACACTGACTGTCTCCGGAGTGACGGGGACCATCGCCATCGGTCAGTTCGTCTATGGGGCCGGCGTGGCCAGCGGCACGATCATCACCGCAGGCTCAGGGACCAGCTGGACCGTCTCGGTCAACCAGAGCGTCACCAGCGAGGCGATGACATCCGTCACGGCGAACCAGAACGCGCTGACGATGAACATCAACCAGTTGCCGACGCTGGCGAGCGCTGACATCAGCGTGGTACTGGTCTGATGCTGAACTTCCAGGAAACGATCTACAGCCAGTTCGGCAACAGCCCGACGATCGTACAACTGATCACCAACATGAACACCTATCTAGACCCATCGGCGAATATCGATGCGTTCTACGATCTAGTCTGGAACGTCGATACGGCCGTTGGATACGGCCTCGATGTCTGGGGTAGGATTGTCGGGGTGGGCAGAGTGCTCAACCTGTCGACGGGTGTTTTTTTCGGGTTCGAAGGCCCGGTCAGTGCCAGCGGCGACCCATGGAACCAGGCAGTATTTTATAATGGTCAGTCCCTGACCGCAAATTACGCACTGACAGACGCAGCATATCGCCCTCTAATTCTGGCGAAGGCGCTATTCAACATCTGTGATTGCTCAATCCCTTCAATCAATCAGATCATGGTCAACATGTTCGGTCCGAATGGACCGCTCCCCGTTGCTGGAAACTGCTACTGCACCGACACCGGGAGCATGACTATGACTTATACTTTCGGATCGGCACTAGACCCAGTTCAGAGCGCCATAGTGTTCCAGTCTGGTGTGCTACCGAGACCATGCGGTGTCTTCGCGACGGTGGTGCAACTCTAGATGCTTGTCAGCGGCCTCCCCTACAAGTTCGTCACGCCATGGGCAGCCAGCGCGACGACGGGCTACATCACTCCGGTGATCCCGGCCACAGCCAGTGGCGGGAATGCCTCCCAGGCTGTTGGCTTCCCCCCAGTCACTGCGACCAACGTCAGCGCTGGCGGCATCCCTCCGAGCGTATCGGACTTCAATGGCTTCGGTCTCTACGTCACCGAGTGGCTGCAATGGGTCCAGGCCGGCGGCCCGATCCTGTACGATGCTACCTTCTCCGGGAACATTGGCGGCTACCCCAAGGGGGCGGCCATCCAGGCTGGGGTGCAGCGCGGCGCATTCTGGTTCAGTACAGTCGACAACAACACCTCCGATCCTGATACCGGCGGCGCGAATTGGTCGGGGGCTGTAACCAGCATCGGCTATGATTCCGGCGGTGCAAACCTCCGGTTTCTCGATGCCGGCCTCTCCTATGGGGCGATGTGGCGGAACGACGGAACCAATGTTTATCTGTTGTTCACCAATCACGCCGCGGCCTTCGGCCCGTTCAATGGACTTCGGCCCTATTCGGTCAATCTATCGACCGGCTACACCATCATCGACGGCACGGGTTCTGGCGTCGAGTTTGGTGGCAACGTCCAGATCGATGGCGCGGAAACTGTCAACGGCACACTGACGGTCAGAAGCCAAATCAATGCTAACGGGGGCGCCGCGATCAATGGTTTGGCCGGCCGAGACCGTGCGCTATTTTATCAAACATCAGGGGTAGATCGGTGGCTTATTGACGAGACCAGCGAACCTGAGAGCGGGAGTAATACGGGCTCGAATCTTGCGGTGGGGCGCTACGATGACAGTGGAAACTTCATCGATCTCGTCCTGAAGGTGCTGCGGTCAACCGGCGGGGTGGAATTCTTCCACAACGTACAGTTCGACACGACGGCCACGATCGGGACCGGCGCGCGCGGATCAGGGAACCCTCTGCGCGCGGTTAATCTTGGTGATTTCAGTTTCGCGAGTGCCGGCATCAATATCCTCGTCCGAGAAGACCCGGACGGCTTTATCCTTCAGATATTGGGGACCACCGTCCCGTGGACTGCTGGCACGACGACCAA
The DNA here is from genome assembly GCA_031291715.1 of Rhodopila sp. Classification (GTDB taxonomy): domain Bacteria; phylum Pseudomonadota; class Alphaproteobacteria; order Acetobacterales; family Acetobacteraceae; genus Rhodopila. Next base: position 6,531 of record JARLIN010000467.1, read on the forward strand.
CACTGTCGTCTCGCTGCCGATAACTTTTACGGGGAACATAATCTCCGCAACCGGAAGCTTCGATGGGAGCGCCCCCCAAGGCAATCTGTCCGTGTCATTCAATCCGCAATCCCCCAGCCAGGTTCTGGTTACGACGAACTCTGTGGCGGCAAGCGGAAGCGGTAACGCCGGCGTGGTCATCTGGGCAGTGGGATACGCATGAGATGCCGAAATATGCCGCCTTCGATAAGGTCACAGGTTGGGTCAACGGCTGGTACGACACCGACAGTTGGGATTACCGGGACCTCCCAGCCGATCGCGTCCAGGTAACGGATGCCGAATGGGCCACACGGCTTCCAGGATATTGGAAGATTGTGGATGGCAAGCTGACGGAGAGCGAGCCGCATGTCGTATCATCGGTGCCAGTGGAGCCATCGGCGGCTGATACCGAGATTGCGGAGCTGAAGCTCCGCCTGGCCGCGCTGGAAGCGAAGTGAGCTACACGGTCGTCATTCCGGCAGAGCCATCCCCGTGGGGGCGACAATCGTTCCCTGTGCCGGCGTGGCCGCCTGCGATGCCCGCCGACGATCGTGTCTACAGCCTCGATGTATCCGCGTGGCTCTGCGAACAGGAAGACACGCTGACACGGGTGACCCTCGATGCCGCTCCTTCGGGAGAGGGCGAGCTGATCCCGTGGTACGTGTCCGTCGACGGAGCGATCATCCACGCTCGCATGTTCGGCGGTGTCGCCGCCCGCATCTACCGCGTGCGCGTGATCGCGACAGCGGCGTCTGAGCGTCAGCAGGAATGGCTTGTGAGCCTCCCGATTGATCCATCCCTCGCAGTCTACCCAGTGCCGTCGCCGCCCAATCCAGACTTCGGAGAACCCATCATGTGGCCTTGCAACACGCCGCCGTATGGGCCGGCGAAGAACCTCCCGCCGTATACCGTAGCAGCTTCTGGCACGTCCCAGTTGACCGGGGCGGTCGTCCCGATCCTCGCCATAACGTTGATCAACGCAGGATCCGGTGGCTTTGTGACGATCGGCGTGCCGGCAGCAACATGGAATGGGTACGAACCAGTGTTTCAGAACCGCTCCGGCGGTCCCGTCACGCTCTGCCCATTCTCGGGTGATCAGTTCGAAAGCCTCGGCGCCAACGCCGGGACCATCATCCAGAACTTTCAGTCCGTCACGCTCTCGGTTGCGCAGTCCGGCGCGATCATTATCCGCTAGGGGACCTCCGCAATGAGCGCGATCGACGACCGCAATCCGATAGCCAGTGTTCCGAACATTGTGCCTGGCACGCGCAATGTCCTGCCGAACGTCGATTCCGTGATGTATGTGCATGGGTCAACGACGCCCGAAAACTCGCCGAACCCGAATGATGTCGAGACCACCGGCATTTTTCGTTTGGACGACTACAACCCGGGCAATTACAGCGGAGGGGCCCACAACTCCGTGCTGGTGGGTTGGTATTATGCTGACCCTCAGATGGGCAGTGCCTACCGTGTCGGTGCGATCGGCGCCGAAGGCAAGATCGACCTACAGGGTGGTTCGTTCGGCGTTGTCTACGCCCTCAACGGCAACATAAATTCCGTTGCAGTCCCAAACTGGACGGAGATGTCCGGTGTTGCCTCGCAGATCGTGACTGTATCGGCTGCTGGTGGTGGGTCTGTCTTGAACGCCTTCGGCGCCAATTTCCAGACGCTATCCTATGGCACGACGCTTCCATACTACGTCGGGTTTAACTTCAAGGCTCCGACCGACCAGAGCTCGCCGCAGGGCACGATCCAGAACACTGTCGGGTTCTTCATGCCGGGTTGGGCCTCGTGGCCTGGCTACGCGAACATGCAGAACGTCTATGCCATCCTGATCAACGAGCCGCGCGCGCAAATCAACACCAGAGGCCAGATCATTCCGGCCTACGGCGCAGCGGAGGTCGGTCCGACAGCGAGCGCCGGCTATGCACCTCTACGTTGGTACTACGGTGTGCACCCGACCGGTGCGACCTCAAACTTGCAGTTGCCTGCAACAGGCACAGCGACACCTGTGTATTTCTACTGCAAGAACCGGATCAGCTTCACTGAGCTGTCGATCTACGTCACGTCAGCCATTTCCGGTGGGTCGGTAGAGCTGGGGGTCTACAAGTTGGCAGGTTCTGTGCCGACCACGCTTGTGGCCAGTGCGACGATACCGGTCTCATCAACCGGCCAACAGACGGCAACTGGGCTCAACATCCCGCTCGAGGCTGGACCCTATGTCGTCTACGTCAATGCGAGTTCTCAGGGCTCGCCCACGCTCCGCTATATCCAGGACAGCGGCACGATCGAAGTGATGGGAGACTCCGCCCCCGGCGCTGAACAGAGCATGTTCTACTCACGCACTTTTGGCACTGCGTGGGCAGCGAACCCCACAGTATCATTTGCGGCCGGACAGGGGACAATGCAGCCGGTCGTTGCCTTCGGATATCAAACGAACTGATGGCGTGAGATACATGAGCCGCACCATGAAGCGTCTGTGGGTCATCGCCGCGATATCGGTCACCATCAGCCACGCCGCAGAAGCTCAGGCTCCGAATGCCGCCTCCCAAGTTGTCACAGGTTACTGGGCCAGTAGCGGCTGTCCGAACAACGCACCTCTGTGCTTTATCCAGTATGGGCCTGGCGGCGGGTCCAGTGGCTCCGTCACCACCAAGCCGACACCTCTCACGATTGTCCCGCTCGACGCATCCAGCGTGACAGGGGCCACGACGGTGTTGACCACAGGCCACGCAACGGCCGGCGGCTTCCTTGTCACGGCCAACGCCGCAGGTATTTGCGTGGATCAACAGACGGCGGCGGGCACTGTGACGGGGACGCCGAGTTCGACTGTATGCGTCCCGCAGAACACACCATTTCAGCTCGTGCCGAACAGCCACGCGGTGTCGGTGAATTCGACTGCCTCGGGTGTAGCTGTCGGCGGCGAGGGATTGCAGTGATGATCACCCGCATCCTCATCCTCCTGCTGGCCATGTGCTCCGGAGCCGCGGCGCAGACGCCGGGGTATGGGCCGACCACTCCCGCCGCCGGCAGCCAGACGCAGGTGACTGCGACTGGAACGACCACGCCGCGCGCACTCGGAACGCGTGCTGCCGACGTTGTCAATGTCAAGGATGGCTACGGCGGCCAGACCGGCGCCAAGGGCGATGCGCAGATTGTCTCGAACACCGTGACCACGACGGCGACATCGACTGATTTAGTCGTCGGGACGGCGATGTTCGCCCAGACTGACGTTGGTAAAACTCTGATCGTAGGCTCCGCTGGAACAGCGCCGACGACCGGCCCGATCATGGCGACGCCGGTTACGTCCTCGGGGAGCACTTACACGGCGGTGCCGACCTGCGCCATCACCGACAGTTCGGGCTCCGGAAGCGCGGCGACTTGCTCTGCGCTGATGTCGGCAGTATCGGCGACGGTCGCGACCGGGGGCGCCACATGCACAAATGGGGCCGCCGTCTTCCTTGTCGGGATAGATGGTGTCGGCACGCCGATACAACTCACCGGGACGGTCTCCGGTGGCGTTCTCAGCGGAACCCTCACGCTGACAGCGTCCGGGCTCTACACCACCCTCCCAACTCTGTCTGGCGCCACCGCGTACGGCGCTGGCTGCGCCACGATGCCGACGATCAACCTGACCATGGGAGTCGGCGCCGTGCAGGTCACGGCTCAGGGGGCAACCTATTCAACCACCCAGACGACAGCCGCATTGTCAGGCGGTGGCTCCCCGAGCCCGGCTGCCGTCATGGGCGGTGTTGTGATCGGCGCGGTCACGCCCCCTCTCCGGACTACGATTTCCGCTTACATCTCATCTACCCATGTCACGATGGCTGATGCCGCCGGCAGCACCCTTGTTGCGTCCCCCCAACAGGTATTGTCTGGCACTGACGACAGTGCGGCATTTCAGGGCGCCATCAACGCCGGATCTGGTATCTACATCCCGCCCGGCACCTACTGGATCGGCACATCTCTGGACCCCGGGAAGGTCACGCGGTCCTTTAGGGGCGAGGGGAAATACAACACGATCCTGGTGTTCGACGGCGGCACGACGGCCGGCCAATCAGACCCTACGCACACGCCGCTTTTTGTGAATCGCAATGGCACTCCAGCTACTCCAGCGGGGCTGCTGCAATTTAGCAATTTTCAGATCAGGGGCATCCTGGACTTTGGTCGCAGCAATCTCGGCGCTGCGTCCGTGGAGCTGAACAACTACGTCAATCTCGACTTCATTGGCATGCGATTCTACCAGTTGCAATACATGGCTATGGCGGTGGAATCGGCTCGGCATTACGAGGTGCTGGATTCTGATTTTGATACTGTGATGCGCGACCAGGCGCGGTGTCGCTCCTGCTTCAGCGCTCGCATCATCGGCAATCACTTCATTCACTCGGACGACGATAGCGTCGCGATCCACCAGGCGAACTACATTAACGGCGCCGGAATCATTGGTGAAGGTATTGTCGTTACGGGCAATGACTTCGAGGACACGACGGGCGTCCATCTGCTCCACGCCTGGAAGGCTGTCGTAACGGGCAACACCTTTCGTCGCGTCAAGGTTGGCGCGGTGGTCATCTCGAACGATGCGACAGAGGGAATGCCGGCCCAGCTTGGAATCGTTGTGGCGGACAATCAGATTACCGACGCCCTCGCACGTCCTCCGTTTGCCGGATCATCCAGCGCGGTCATCAGTGTTTCACTCAATCCGCCGGCCTATGCGACCGGTGACACGAACGTCATGCCGGGAGCGCCTGTCCGCAACACTGCATATGTCGCCAAGCCCTGGGACTATACTTTGAGCAGTACGACCAGTGGCGCGGCGCCTGCTCCGTCAGGACGGGGCGTCACCATCCACGACAACATCTACATGCGCACGCTTCCTGCCACGGCCTCTTACTCAGCGTGGGGCTACGGCAAGGTGCTGACAAACTATGGTTTCATCGACATGCCGGTGCCTGATACGGGGCTCGTGCCGACCGCTGGAATATCGGCGAGCATTAACACGCCAAACCTGAACATCCACAGCAATACGCTCAACAATCTCCGGCGCGGGATATCTCTGAACGACAACGCGGTGTCGGCGTCCCAAGTCAATATTTCCGTAAGTCGAAACCAGATCATCGACGCGTGGGAGTACGGTATCGTTGCGTTTGGCAGCGGGAGCGCGCACTATTTTTCGCTTATCGGAAATCAAATTGACACTGACCCTTATCAGGTGTCCCCAGGACGATCAGGAGGGCATGGGGGGTGGTCGAGTGGCTATTCCGCATCCCGGTGTTTTTCTAGCGGTCTGACGATTGTTGGATTTATTATGGCGGAAAACTCTTTCGCAAATTGCTATGCAATGTCGCAGCCTGCGGGTGGTGTGTACTATGCAAACACGGTGTTCGGGAAACCAGCAGTTGCTCTTACCGGACAATTAAATACCTACGCGACGACCAATTACGGCCTTGGCGTCTACCCGCTCAACTCCGGCTCTGCTTTTAACATATTCCAGACACAGTCGGATCCGACTGCGCAGGCGCCCACATCGTTTGAGGTTCTGTCCGCCAGCAAGACATCATTCGCCGCAGCAGCCCCGACGTCCGGGTTCCACGTGATTGGCGACGAGATATTCTCGACGGCGCCTGGCACGTGCAGTTGCAAAAGCTGGCTGGTTCTGACCACCGGTTCAGCGTGGGTGTCCGGCACCGACTACAAAGTGATCCCAATCCAATGACCCGAGAGCCGAACCCCGCTACGAACGAGGCCCGGCCCCTACGCCCACCGCCGCATGGAGATCCGCGACGATGACGCCTGAGCCCATCACGTCCGAGCCCGATCGGCAACTTCGGCCTACCGGAGACTGGATTGAATGATCACCGAACCCGGAAGCCCCGAGTCCCGCCGCGCCTGGACGCAGATCGTGAAATCTCCGTCAAAGAACCATCACGGGAGCCCGACGAATGGATAGGCCACACACCGCCGATTTGGCATTCCGTCCTGGTGTTTGTGCTGAGCACCCTCGCGCTCAACAGCGCTTCGTACCTCTGGATCAAGATCGCCGAATTCCTGATGCACGTCCGCTTCCCGCTTTCGGGCTGGTGGGCGCCCTGAGACGGCTGCTGACGCCGCGGTTCTGCATCGGGTGTGCGTTGACGGCCTCGGTGCCGACGGCGCTGGGTATGGCTTACCTGGGGTGGTTCCCGGTGATCTGGCTGCTGGGAGGGATGTCGTGAGCCAGCCCATCGACCTCCTGCCCAAAGCCTTGCCGATCGTTGCGCCGACACTGGCGCATGACGTGATCCAGAACTGGGTGACGGTGCTGACCCCGCTGATGCAGTCCTCCGGCATCATCACCGAACACCGGATCGCGATGTTTCTTGGCCAGTGTGCCGTCGAGAGTTGGGCCTTCACGAAGCTATCCGAAGACCTCGACTATCGGGCCGACACGATCTCACACGAATGGCCGACGCGCTATCCAACCGCTCAGGACGCCGCGCCTCTCGCGCACAATCCGATCGCGCTGGCGAACGCCGTCTACTCCGGCCGGATGGGCAACGGCGATGCGGCCTCTGGCGACGGGTGGCTGTTCCGGGGCCGGGGCTTGATGGGCACCACCGGGCGCGACAACTACACCGCCCTGGCCAGCGCCATGAAGATGGACCTCGCCGACCTTCTGCCCTGGATGGAGACGCCGCCCGGCGCCGCGAAGTCGGCCTGCTTCTACTGGACATGGCGCGGCCTAGCGCACCCCGCCGACGCCTGGGACGTGACTGGGACCACGCGGTTGATCAACGGCGGCACCAGCAACTTGTCGGAGCGCATCGGCGCGTGCAGCAAAGTGCTGGCGGCTCTGGCTGCGGCGCGGCCCTCTGCGCCCGTCGTGGTGGCTCAGAAGCCTGTGATGATGCCAGCCCCGCCCCCGCACGAGATCGCGGCCGAGCTGATGGCGGAGAGCCCGTCGACCGAGGATTTGAACGCTGCAGAACTCAACCGGGTCAAAGGAGCCTGACCATGAGCGAAACCGTGCCTGCACCAGCATCCCCGACAACCGCCCCGCCATCGCCTGTCCGGTCGATGATCCTTGCCGATGCCCAGGGCGTCCCTTCGGCGATCCGCATGGCCGAGACTGCCGACCCCCAGCTTGCCGACTTCCTGAAAGGGAAGGCGCTACTCGCCAGCAAGAGCGTGTGGTTCCCGCCGGCAACCGCCCTGGTCACCCTGGCGGTCACGAAATACGGCCTCGGCTGGGACGCCGACACCATCACCGCAGTGACCACACTCCTGGTGCTGGGGGCATCGGCTGTGTGTCGCCTCGTCACTCATTCGCCGATTACCGGCCTTATCTCGAAAGGAACACCGAAGACATGAAACGCTTGCTCCCTCTCGCAATCGCCGCGCTCGGCCTGGCCGCGTGCAGCCTCACCCCAGCGCAGCAGACCACTGCCGACAAAGTCGCCAGCTCGCGCGCGGGACAGCTTTTCTGCGCGTTCCAGATGGACGGCGGCGGGACCGTCGTTGCAGGCATCGTGGGAACCGCGGCTGCATCCGCCGCCCCCAATGCTGCGCCGATCATCGCCCTGGCTACGGGAGCGGCAAAGAGCATTGTGGACACCACGTGCGCGGATGCCGCGAAGAACGTCACCGGCGCCGTGGGGGGTATCGCTGTATCGCCGCCGGCCAATCCTGCCGCGGCACCTCAGATCGCTGTGACGCTGCCTGCTGGGCTGCCGACGATCACCGCCACTCTGTGACGGCTACGCCTGCCGCCTGAGCCTACACACCGACTGCGCTATTGGCCCCGGGGGAAACCTCGGGGCTTTTTCTTTGTCAGATCACGCCACCTCCAGCGCCGCGGCAATATGCGATTGCAACGCTTCGAGGTCAGCGCGCTCAAACACGAGAAAAATCGCATCGGCATCGAAGCAACCGTCTCGCCCGAAGGCGTCCTCTGCAGGGTATGATTTCCCGGTATCCAGCATCTCTTCTAGGCGATCGAACGCTTGCCCGCTGTCGTGAGCAGACACCCAGCATGGGTTCATGCACACCCAGTCACTGCCGAGTGATTCCGCCTTGATAGATAGGCCGTCAAATGCCCAGGGGATGCCCCTCGCATAGATCGTACCGGCTGGCATCTTCAAGAAGTCGACTCTGTTCAGCACGCGCATTAACGCCTCCAATTCAAACCCCGCGCTCAATCGGCGGTTCAACCAACCGCAGATTTTGGCGTCGTGCCGTCGCTCGGCAGCGCGACCCGCGACGGCTGAAAGATAGCCCGGTTCATCGCCATGAAGCCCTGTTCCAGTTGAGTGCGCGCGACGGCCGTCCAGCGCGGATCTCCGATGCCAGTCTTCATCATATAGTCCAATGCCCGAAGGCACCGCTCTTCGAGTTGCTTGTTCTCGTTTACGAGCGAGACGCGCTCCTCGGACTGAGGGCGGTAGCCGGCGATGGGAAGTCCTTCAAGCATCAGATCAGTTCCTTTTTGATGGAGGGTTATTCGTTACCCACAAACGCTGGCTCTAATTTTCTCCAGCCGCCACAGCAGTTGAGGATTGCTGCTCCATTCGTTGTCATCCCCGCCCCATGACCCGCGCCTCGCGGAGGGGAGGCTAACCCAGCGCCGGGATCGGCACGGGCGTCTTTGTCTGCCACGCCGGCTCACCGGGTTGCGGCTGAAGCTTGTTCAGTTCCTCGATCACGATCTGCCGGATATCGGCGAGGTAGACCTTCCCGCGCTCGTCCTGAAGCGTGGCTGCGATCTGCTCGCGCAGATTATCGCGGGCCTCGTCGTATGCCTCTTGCTGCTCACGCTCTTCCGCAGCGGTCATGTCGTAGGGACATTCGAGCTTCCACGTGTCGTATCCTGGTAGGTTCATCTCAATCTCCGTTGCAGGCGGCCGAGGCCGGGTGGGGGTTAGCCGAAGAAAGGGCGTCCATCCAGCATGTTGCAGGCACCGAACATTAGACCGAAGAAAAGCCCGCACGGGAGGCTAAATGGGCCAAATAAGAGAAACAGGCTGCCCATCAAGCACATGAGAAACCACTCCATGCCGTCCGGTCTCTGCATCACGAGTTCCGGGGTAAAGACGAAGGCAAAAAGCGCCATACCGCCAAATCCCAGCAAGCCGCAGACCGCCCATATCAGGATTGCTCCGAATATCCCGAATTTCTCAATCAGAGTATCTGCGGTCGCAGATAGTGCCGCACCACCATTGGGCGGTATGAATATGATCATCTGCCTCGTCCGTTTAGATGTTGACGCAGCCAGTGCCGATCGCGTCAGAAATCTTCGTGTAGATCCACTTGCGAGCAGGGTAGCCATCCAGCACCTTAGCGCGGGCTATTTCTTCCGCTTCAGTGTCGTTGAACGCCTGGACATCCATGCCGAGAGCGACGCCGCCGCGCTTGGTCATGTAGCCGATCACGACGTGATATTTGTTCGCCACTCTAACCTCCGCTGCTGCTCACGCGCCGGCCAAAATCGCAGCGTCGGACTGTTCGAAATACATTTGCCTCTGCTCGTCCGACATGCCACTCCAAACCCGATCGGGAAACGTCTGGTCGTCGGCAATGTCGTTCCGATACATGTGGGCGAAGAGGGCGAAGGCGACCTTCGTGCGCTTGTCCATGTCAATCTCCATTTCTATGACCTGGAATGTGGCATCAAACGCCATTGAGGTCAACACCAAAAGCACCATTGACAGCAAAAGCACCATTGCCTACGATGCTGTCATGAAGAAGCCACCCGATCCATCCCCAACGATCCGCAAGACCATGGCTTTGCCTGCAAGTCTGTGGGACGCCATCAACGAGTATCGGCACAGCGAGCGAATCCCGTCCGAGGTCGAGGCGGTCCGTCGCATCCTCTCCGAGTGGCTCGCCGCGCAACCGAAGCGGACCCCAGCGAAAAGGAAGGCGAAGTGAGCGAGAACGCGAGCGCGCTACCGGAGAGCGCAGACACGTTGGAAGACGCCCGGACGTTGGCGCTTCACTACCAATCGGTTGCGGCTCAACAGGGCAGCAAGATCATGAGGCTGCGGATCGCCTTACAGATTATCCGCGAGTTCGGTGGCTTCGGTCAGGGGGTTCATGGCGGCGTCATGTCGACCATGGCGAAATGGATGGACGACGGAATGGATGGCCCGGTCACGTGGCCTGAAAGCGTCTTCTTCGACACGTGGGCAAAGAGCCAGGGCATGAGCAACGTGGATGGCTCGGTCGGATGCCGGCTGACCGCTAAGTTGATGTCCCCACCCTGCCGGGCCGAACCGAGAAGGAAGATTGATGTCTGAGCGCATCCCCGAATACACGCGCGAGGAAATGCGGGAGGCGTGCCGCAACAACTGGAACGCAGCGCTGGAGAAGGCTGCCGCCCTGTTTGATGGGTGGGGTGAAGGTCCTGGGGCTGGTGCTATCCGCTCACTGAAGGAGAAGCCCGATGGCGAGTGAGGCGCCGAAGCATTCGTCGGCGATCATCGAAGCGATTGCCCGTCTACAGTCCGCATTCGAGAACGCAGGGCTGAAGGAGCCGGTGGCGATCGTCGTCGCCGGCGAGGAGCAAAAGCGGCGCCTCGAATGGGTGTTCAGCCACGCCCTTATCATGACTTATCCGACCGCGCCGTGGGACGGCACCGCAATCCGGGGCATGAAAGTAATCAGCGATGTTGCAGCCTGACACGACTCCGGCCACCTCCGGCCCTTCGCTCCTGAAGCCGCCGAATTGGTGCGACCAGCCGCTCCCGGAGGATGCCGATATCACGGCGGCGCATCCGATGAACAGCGGTAGGAACGATCTCTACACGGAGGCCATGCGACTGGTCGGCGCGCGCCGAAGTAAGGCCGGACTGGTCGAACTGGTGACGTGGCTGTTGCTCAAAGCGGAGTGTGTGAGTGGCAAACGCTGATCCGCTGATGGCTCAGAAGCCCCCGTCGCTCGCTGAAGGCCCGTCATCGCCTCCTGCCGCCGATCGCCTTCACCGGTTTCATTGGATTTTGGCGGATGGCGTCATGACGGTAGCACGCTGGGACAAAAATTATTGGCTGCTGCCCGGGTATTCGGGGCACTTCTACCCGGCGGTTCTTCAGGGATGGCAATACCGAGGCGTGGCCATCCAGCCGGAGGCAACCAACGATGGCCAGTGAACAAGTGCGGAAAATCCCGGCGAAGGGAGATATCTGGATATGGCACCCCGATAGGCCCGAATTTCGGTCCGTTCTGGTTGTGACGCAAGTTACGACGCGGATGGTTCGGGCAAGGCGGCGCGTTGGAGGCAGTTCGTTCTGGAACCCGACCTGCTACTTTGTGGATATGGCTCGCCCGGCTACACGTGAAGAGATCAGCGATGGCCAGTGATCCCGAGGGGGCGGCAGGCGAGCCATCCCCCGCAAGCCTGTGGACATTAAGCGCCGCTCTCAAGGAGATCGACCGGCTCCGCGTCATCGAAGAGAACGCCAAAGCCATGCGCGACGTTGTGGCGTCGATCGCGGACGCTCCTGGGAAGGAGCAGACCATGCGCGCGGCGCTGCGCCTGCTGGTGCGGGCATTTGACGAAGGAACATCCGATGTCTGACCCAACCGGGACGGTCGACCGAGAGCAGACGCTTGAGGCCGCGCTTATCCGAAGCATGACTGCCATCGATGATTGGCTCAACACGTATGCATCTGACTTTTGCGACGAGGCGCGCGTGAAAGAGGCATCCTCCAGGATCGGGGCAGAGGGTGGCACTCTCGCCTACATCGCCCGCGTGCAGCAGCAGAACAGAGAGGCGCTGGACGAGTCGAAGCGGCTGGGGAGGCGGACGTGAGCGGGGAGGGATTGATCCCAGACCGAGCGCCATGCTGCGGGATGTCGTGGCGCTTCTTCCCACCAACGCGTGTCGATGAGCCGGTGTTGGTGCAGGCGCTGGTCGGTCAGAAGACATTCAGGCCGGGGTCGTTCGTCCGCTGCATCGGGTGCAAGGATCTCTATTTTGCCCCAGAGCCCCAGGAGCCGACTGATGGACAAGGAAGCCGACATCGACGCCGCCCTTGAGACTGCATCGAACTGCCGCTTGGAGGCATCACGGCTCAAACAATGCGGCCCGATGTTCGCCATCCCGGTGAAGTGGCACCTCGACAACGCCAAGGCGGCGGAGCGTTGGGCGGTCAAACGAAGCGCCGATCCGGAGTGGCGCGGCACGCCGTAGCCTCTCACGACTGACACGCAACGGCGGTTGTCTATCACGGACCGGCGTTTCGTGAGAGACAACCGCTGCTGGCCCGAATGACCGCCGACATCGCACCGAACCGTTGAGGCTCGACCGCACACCTACCCAGTCGCACCGTCGTCATCCCGCAAGAATGCCAAGGCACGCTCCTCGCGTTGAGCATCCCACCGGGCGCGGCTCTCAGGCGAGATGCGACCAAACATGTTGTCGAAGGCGTCTTCTGGTGCGGGTGGGCACAGATCCCGTTCGCCACGAAGCATCCGGGTTGTCGAATCGACATTGTACTCCGGCATGAAGCGATTGATCATCGCGCGCTCAGTGGCAGCCTGCTCGGATGCCTGGCAATCAATCCAGGACCAGGAATCAAATTTCTTATACCCGTCCCAAACGTGAGATGCGACGCGCATGTCGATATGCACCGCTCGCCCGACATAGACGATGCGCCGGTCTCGGATGAGGAAATAGACCCCGCACTTGATCCCACCGATCGGGACGGCGCCCGCCAGGATATCACCCTCCAAGTCTCGGCCAGTGGCATAGGAAACCCCGTTATCGACGTCATCCATACCGACAATCCCGCTAGTGAAACCTAAGGAATTCTGCCACATTCACAACCAAGAAACCCCTTGGTAAGGGAGAGGTCGACAGTTCAATCCTGTCGTGCAGCACCATGATTCTTAACGGGTTTCTGCGAATCACTCAACTGGTTTACTCGTCCAGTTGGCCTAGTCTTCACCGATAAAGCGGCGGTAGCGTCCTTCAGCCAGTCCGGAGAATGATGGCCGTACACCCGCTCAACCGTCTCTTGCGTATCGCCCAGGAATGCCGCGACGTGCTCCAGTTTGACGCCCTGTTGCACCATCCAGGACGCGGCTGTGTGGCGGCAGACATGCGGAGTGACGGCGGAGAGCCCGGCTCTTTTGACTGCGGCGCGGAATCCGGTTTTGATCGAGGCGACGGGCGACCCTCCATATTCGACCACGAACTGAGAAGTGGCCGCGGCCTTGGCTTCGTCCAGGAACGGACGAAGTTCGCCAGCGATCGGCACGCGGGCCCGGCGCTTTCTTCCCCGGTTTTCCCCAAGGTCGATTCGGCCGCCGGCCAGGTCAATTTGGCCCCAGGTGAGTTGAAGCAGGGCGCTTGTCCGCGCGCCCGTGTAGAGCGCGAGGGCGATGAAGACGCGGATGTGGAGTTGACGTGCGGCGGCCAGAAGCCTTTCCGCCTCATGCTGGGTGAGCCACTTTTCGCGTGACTGTGGCGCGGTGGGCCGATCGACAAAGGGCGCGAACTTGATCCAACGGCGCTTCACGGCCCATGCCAGGGCTGCTCGCAGGGTGCCAAGCTCCCGGATGAGGGTGCCGTTGGAAAGTGGCTTCGCCGCTTTACGGTGCTTCGCCGCAGCGCCGCGCGCGCCGAGTGACCGCCTGGCCACCGTGTACCGCTTGATCTCGGTGTCAGTGAGGAGATCGGCAGGCGTGTTGCCCAGGTGCCGCTTCAGGGAAGCGCAGTCGTATTTGATGGTGGTGCTGTGCACTTCGGCTTCGCGCTCGGCCAGATACCCGTCCAGCACCGCCCCGATTGTTGGCGACAACGGGACATCCGGCGCGTCTCGGCCGACGATGAACTCGGCTAGGAAGCGGCTCGCCTGACCCTTGTCCGCAGTGCGGCATGATACCCGGCGTGCGCGTCCATCTTCCCACCACTGGACGTAGTAGGACGCGCCGCGGCGAGCGAGGGAATAGGTTGGTCGTTCAGCCTTTGGCCTTGGCACTGTGCCGCCTCATACGCCTGGATGTCTTCGGGCCGGAACCGGACCAGCGAACCGATCCGGACGCAAGGCAGGCTGCCGTCGGCGACCAGCTTGTAGACGTGGTGACGAGAGACGCCCCAGGCTTCGGCGAGCTGCGCAACGGACAGGCGTGGTTCAATGTGCATCGCATGTCCCCGCCAGGGCGCCCTTGCGAATAGCCCGCCGGAGCGTCTCCGGGTGGACGGCCAGGCTCGTGGCGGCCTGCTCTACGGTCATGAGGTCAGGCATGGGGTGTTTCATTCGGCTCCAGGATGAAGCAGGCGATGTGCCGGCCGGTGCCCTTGCCTGCTGACCCATCCTCGGTCGCGAGCCACCGAACGTCCTTCAGGTTCCGTACCTTGGCGCCAGCCTCCAGCAGCATCAGGAGCCACTTGTCGACTGGATAGACCAGCACGACCCGCTTCCCCTGCTTGTGCTCTGCGATGGCCTTGCGGACCCATGCGGTCGGCCCCTTCTTCTTGCCCTCGTGGATGATCGAGCCGAACGGTGGGTTGACGTAATTGGATGCGCCCCACGCCTGGGTCAGCCCGTCGAAACCCTCGGGCAACGGGAACGGGCATGGGTCCCAGGTGAACTGGAACTCGGCATGCAGCGACGCATACAGGTCTGGCGGGGTGAGCCAGTAGTGTTTTCCATCGTCGCCATTACCTTGATGGAACTTGTTCTCTGCCGGCGGCAATTGACTCTGGTGTTTCGGCTCCTCACGCGTCCCCGCATATGGATCCGGCTCGCTGTAGGGTTGTGCCCAATCTAATAGATCGCTCATCGCTTCACCGTCTTCGGTGACAGCCCCAGCACCTTCGCCAGCGCGGCGCGGTCGAGGTCAGTGCTCATCGCGCCATTTCCTTCCTCGCGTTCGCGACGGCATCGGGCAGCAGCGCCTCAGCTTCGTTGCGGTTGGGACGATCTCCGACGTGATTTGCCGCGACCCATTGTTGTGCCAGGTCGAACACCTCCATGAGCGCGTCGTATTCCCCGCGCATGATCGTCACGGGTTCTAGTTCGGGGCGCGTTCTTTTTGCCGGCATCATTCCGCCTCCGGCTGCATCGGCCATCTCCCCCATCAGGACTGCCCAGTTCGTGAGATCCCGGCCGGGCCGCCACAGCGTCTCGCGAGCCGGGTGACCATCTTGCAGACCGACCATCACGTTCTCCGCGATAGACGCAAGGGTGAAAGTGCCATACTTCGTGGCATCACCTCGGGCCTTCTTGGCGTTCATTGAGGACGGCTCCGCGTAGGATGTGCGGCCGGTCACCGGATCGCCGACGACGAAGCCGCCATTATCGAGTAACCGGAACATGGCTCTACCGCCCATCGTCCGCTCCAGCCAAGGGCGGGGAGGCCGTGATAGCTCTGTCGGATGCCTGAATGCGCTCCCAACTCTCGGCCTGCTGCCGGTCGCGCTCAGCGCGTTCTGCGGCAAAGGCATCCAGCGCCCGCTGCCATGCCTGCCGTGGCGTCAAGCCTTCATCGAACAGCGGCTGCCACTCACTCGGGTATACTGTGAATTCCCCGCGCTCGTAGCCGAACTCATCTTCGATGACATCCTCTCGAAGGACATCGATCCAGGCAGAAAATGACAGCCTATTACTTGCGTCTGGCACGCGCCGTCTCCTGCTGGTGTATGAGGTTGCGGTATAGGCCGCACGTAGTGCAGTAGGGCACACCATCATCCATGTGCCACGGTTGCGTACATGTCTTCTCGGTTTCTGTGGTGCACTGGATGTCGGTGGATGGTGACGGTGCGCTAGCCCGTTGCACCGTCCACCCAGCCTCGATCAGCGCATGTAAGGCGGCGGTGGCGCAGATGTCCGCGACGGAGCCTTCAGGCACCGCTCCAGGTGTCGTCAGCATCTCGTCGATACCGGCAGCCATCACCTCGACGGCCTCGCGCAGAGCGGGGGAGAGGTCAGTCACAGCCCGTATCCTCCGGTGTTTTTCAGCACATCAAGTTCCGCTTCCAACTCGACCACGCGCTCACGCAGCCGCGCGTTCTCCGCGATCAACCGCTCCACCTCCGCGCCCTTCTGCTCGTTGGAGCGCATGACGGTCGCGTGCGCGAAGTTCGGCCCCCGACGCACCGTGTTGTTCGACTTCGTGTCGTGCATCAGGGCTTGCTCCGGGCGGTCTTCGCGCCGGAAGCGCGCACCACGAACGTCTTTACGCCGGTCCCGCCGAAGAACACCGAGCACTCACCGTCCAGCGCCGGCTGCCCCTCAACTGGATCGGGCGGCACCGTGACCGCACCAAGCCCGCGCAACGCATCGCGGATGACGTCTTTGATCTTGGCCGCTGGCGCATCGTCGTCGGCCTGAATTTCCACTTTGAACGTCAGAAGTTTCGACATTGCTCAGCCTCCCCATTGTCCAGCCGCGACTATTGCCTCGGCTGCGTTGCTGTCCCGTGAGCCGCCGGCGCCGTCCGCATGCGCAAGAAGCTCGTCCACGCCCATTTCGCCCTCGAGTATCTCGTCCTCGATCACACGCATCGCGGCATCGTGGTAAATCTGCCAATCGTCCTGGCCCATGGCGTCGAACGAAGTGGACTGCGGGATCTTGATCAGCCTGCCGTTCACCAATTGGACGATCTCAACGCGGCCAGTCGCCACCTTGAGCGCCTCGTGCAGCGCCTCCGGCGTCCGCCAGTTGCCAGGGCAGTGCGTCACGACCGCGGCGAGGATCGACCAGTACCTCGCGTGCTGTGCCACCGACCTGCTGCGAGCGATGTCAGCGCGCACAAGGGTGCCGGTCTTCATCTTCGCATGCTGCTTGCGCCCGACCTCGTCTGCCGGCTCGTAGCCCTTCTCTGTGACGCGCAGAGGCACGCCGTGGCGCCGGCCTGCCATATCAGGGGGCGTCCTCTACCTCGGCGCCCATGAAGTCAGGGCCGGCCTCTGCGGAGCGTTGGGCCGGAGCGGCTTTGATCGCAGGCACCAGGATGTCGTGCAGCTTCTCGGCCGCGGGCCCGGTCGCCTTTTCCAGAGCCACCTTGACGTCCTCTCGGGCGAGGATGGCCCGCAAGGCATCCACGTCGTTCGCGGCCGCGGCGGCCTTCACGTTGCGGTCAAGGGTCTCGAGCCATTCCTTGACGCTCGGCTTTGTCGTTTCCGGCGGCGGCTGCGGGGATGGGGCCGCGTCGTAGAAGCCGCCCTCGGGCACTTCCTCGGCGGGCGTCGTGCTGAGTCCAGCGTTCATCATAACAACGACGTGCGCGAACGCGCTGCGGCAGGCCCGGCTGATGGCTCGGGTCTGTGCCATCGCCCGAATGGCATAGTCGGCGCGCTTCGGCATCTCCTGCTCGTACCAAACCTTCTCGCCGCGCTTTTCGCCCCACTTCCATTTCCGCACCGTTCCACCGAACCATGTCGGCTCATCAGCGCCGACGTATCCTTCGGCGCTGGCGATTATGGCGCCGGTGTCGATCCGCACGATGCGCCCCACAGCACTGACGCTGCCGTCTGGATGCCTTACGACTTCTCCAGATGACGCTGCGCAGCCGTGCGCAACCGCAATCGCTTGCCAACCTTCCACTTGGACGTATTGCCGGTCCCCGATCTGTTTGGCAGTGGCGACCACGATCGCGCGGCAAATCTCTGCCGCATCTGTGCTGACACGATAGAGGCTCGCGCCATTCTGCGGCGCCAGGACCGTCAGTTCCGCTGAGGGAACGCTAGAAGATTTCGTCAACGCGTTCATGTTATTTGCTCCGAATTGCAAGAGAAGGAGAACCGTTGCTCAGCATCGCACCTTCGATCACGACGCCCTGCTTCAGATCAGCAAGGATTGCGGCCTTATCGGGCGTGACCGTTGTGCGGAGGTATTCGGGTGGGATCGCCGCCTCATCCGTAATCACTAGCGAGGGTGTGCCGGCGCGGATGCTGACAGTCCCATGCGGCGCCACGAACTTTCGTTCATCCAGCGCTGTCATCACGGCGAAGAGCGTGCCCTTCGCCTCGCGTTCGCGGGCAAGAAAACGATGCCGGCGCGTGTCGAGATCTTCAATCATTGAGGCCACGGCTTTTGCCTGGGTGGCGTTCCATTGCGCTGCGGAAAGAAGTCCGCTCTTGATCAGATCGACGTCTTCGGCTTCCGCGCCAAGAATGCTGTCCACATCAGCATCGGGATCGTCGGCCAGTAGTTGTGCGCGCGCCGACTGCCAAGCCGATAGGGCCTGACTGATCTTCCAGCCAGAGGGTGCGTCGTTCACTTGATGCTCCTGAAGAATGATCTGATCCGCTGCCAGAGGCAGGATGATGTGGACTCTGGGTGCGGGTCAGGCTCGCGGTATTCGCGCGGCACCACGTTGATGTCCGCGAGGTAGGCGCCCATCTTCTCGGTTGGGCACTCCCAGACCTTTACGTCGCGGGTCATTGCTGCGCTCCCGTTCCACCGATGCCGCGCTCAATACTCAAGGCCCATCTCCCGGGCGGCGTGCTGCACAATCGCAGGCAGAGCGCCGCCATTTCTGAGCGGTGGCCGCACGTCATGGCCGAAGAACTCGGCCTCGGCGTTGATGAGGCACAGCCGGTGGAAGCGCGATTGCTTTCGGCGGCCAAACTCGCTGTGCGGGTCATTGTTCGATGCAGCGTCAGACATCACGCGCATCCTGCAACAGCGACCGATCGCAGATCGATTGGGGGTGGTGCCTCTTCGGCCGTCGCACCCGAACCGATCTTGGCGATGAACTGCTCCAAACGCCGCACTCGCGTCGCGATCTCGCGCAGTTCGTCGGGTGTCGCACCGACCGCCGCCAGCGTGGCGAGTTGCGCGGATAGGGTTCCTGGTGGGTAGGTCATTATGCGATCTCCTACGAAAGAGAGGCCGTAACGACATGCCTTTCCTCGGCCGCCGCCACGATGATGACGCGGCCGCCATCCGTGCCAGTAGTCATCATCAAATCACCCGGCGTCAGCATGTCTCCGGCATCGGCGAAATAGTCCGGAGCCGAAATCTCCTGCAGGGCATCTTTGCTGGACTTGTAGTGCCACAGCGTAAAGCCGTTGGCATAGGCGAGCACGGACAGGTTGCGGATTGTGAAAGCCATTGTCGTTACTCCTGAAACAGTGTTTGAAGGTTGGTATTCAAGGTCTCGGCGAGCTTCGGCAGGCGCTTCGATTGCGGGCTCCCTCGGTCGGTCTCCCACTGCGCGACGGCTGATCGAGACACACCGACGCGGTCAGCCAACTCCTGCTGCGTCAGGCCCGCCGTAACGCGCAGATCAGCGATGTTGTGGGCGAGCCCCATCACTCAGCCGCGTGCGCCATCGCCGGCATCACGCTCTCAGCGAACTCGATCGCCGCGCGCACCGTCTCCGGCCGGACCGGATTGCCCTGGCTCCGGCCCTCGTAGTTCCACGACACGTACCGATCGCCACGGATGGCAGCTGTAAGCACAGCCCGCGCCTGCATCAGATCGCGCTCGCTGACGGTGTCCTGTATCTCGACCGGGACGCCCATGTGGTCCGCCATCTCGTCCAGTGTGGGGACCGCGAACACAGCCTTGATCGAACCACCCAGGCCCGTGGCTGCGTCCATCAGCCGCGCGTGCGCCGACGAGACCGAGGGGTTGATGCGCGTGCCGACCAGCGGGTCACCCGGCCGGACAGTCGCGAGGAATGCCAGGGCTTCTGCAGGGCTCTTCACGGCTGCACCTGCATCGCCGCGATCTGCTCAGCGTGCATCACGGCCTCCTGCTTCTGCGCTGAGATGATCCGCCCGCGGCCCTCGTCCTGGCACCTGTTCTCCGCTCGGGTGAGCACCCCGGTCTGGCGGTCAAGATAAGCCACCGCCTGGGCCTGCATCCATTTCGCACCGGCGACGAAGTCTGGTGTGATCTCCGGCAGCGCGAACTCAGGCCCGAGAGCCGGAAAGGTGGTGGGGTCGCTCACGCCACACCCCCAACCGGAAGCTGGAGGACCATCCGGAACTGCGACGCCGGGAAGCGCATGCCGTCCGGCGAGTGGGCCCACCCCCAGAATTCCCAGTCCCGAACCGCTTCGGAGGCATACCGTGCAGCGTCCTGGTGGGACGGGAAGATGCCACGCCCCCAGAAGCAATGGCCGTCCTTCATGTACCAGCGATTGCGCCAGTGCTTGGCCGTAGCGAGGGCGTCGGCAACGCTGGTTACATCACCCGTGTCGCTAGAGGTTGACGTGGCGTTGGGGCCACCATAGCGCCGCTCTGCGTGCCTTTCTGTCTCAGAGACATCCGCAGCGTGTATTTTTACAACCTGTGAGGTTGCGAAATATGACGCCTGGATTACAGTCGGCGGAACCGTGAGATGATGCGGGCCTCCCAGGGAGGGGCGATCATGAAGTGGGAGCGGATCCATAAGTGCCTCCGGGTATGGAGGCAGAGACTATGCAGCATTCCTGCATACGTCAAGCGGGAAATGCAGGAAATCTGAACAATCAAACCCGCGCGCAACTCGGGCGCGTCAAATCATTGGGCTAGGGATCGTTCTATTATGAGAGTTTTTCGGCTGCCCGGTGCGCCGGCTCCGACTGAGCCGCCTGTAATTCCCGTTCCGCTTTCCAGAGCGCGTCCGCCGCGTCCCCCGAAACCCCGGAAACCACGCCCCGATAAATCCAGTCCGCCGTGATGCCGTAGCGGTCGCAGAACTGCTTCACGAAATACTCGTCTGGGTAGTGGTCGCCTCGTAGCCAATTGCCTAGCTTCGGCGCCGTCACGCCATCGAATGCTCGGGCAACAGCGGCTTGGGACAGGCCCAGCGCCTCGATTGCCATGCGCAGGCGGACTCCGACTTCGACCATGTGGGCAGTCTTGCTCATGCCCGGATTTTCGCCGGGGTGCAGTTTTCCTGCTATGCAGACAATCGGGCGCTTGACGGCATGCAGCATTCCTGCATAATCTGTCCGCATGCCGAACTATGATCCAGCTCTGAAGGCGGTACTCGAGAAGGTAGGGGGCCCGACGAAGCTGGGCGCCCACCTCGGAGTGGGGGCTTCCGCCGTCACGCAATGGGACAAGGTGCCTGCGCGGCACGTCCCGCGAGTGGCAGCTGTAACGGGGTTTTCGGGAAGCTTCATCCGGCCTGACCTCTATGAGCCGCTGCCGCAATCCGAGCGGGCGTCGGCGGCATGAACCGCACTCTCACCATTCTGGCCTTCATTGCCGCCTACGTCCCGGCGGTCGTCCTGGCCCTGATTGTCGTGGAGGGGTTCTTCCATGGATGAGGCACCGGTTGTCGGCGGCCGGTTCTGGGTCGGTGTGGGCCACGCGGTCCTGCTGGCCATACCGCTCTACAGCGCGGTCATCGGAGCCGTCTGGTGGCTGTGGTGACAGAACCTCGTGAAAACACGAGGCTGCGTCTGCGGCGCCTCCGGGCCGATAACCCTGGCTACAGCACCGCGAAAAATGCCAAGTGGCAGGCTGCCAACCCTGAAAAGCGGAAGGCCCATAAGGCCGTCGAAAACGCACTGAAGGCTGGCAAGATCGAACGTCAGCCATGTGTCCGCTGTGGTAGCGCAAAGTCCCAAGCGCACCACGACGACTATACCAAGCCGCTCGAAGTGATGTGGCTCTGCCAGATCCATCACCGGGAACGCCATCGGGAGCTTCACGAGATCGCTGCTCTCAATGAACTTCGGCGCGAGGCCGCCTGATATGGGCTCATCTTTCTCCGTCGATTCATCGCGTATGCCGTCTTGCCGGACAGCATCCGTCATCAATCGATCGCTGGTTGCCGCCAGCACCTTTGCCATTTCCATGAATACCCGTCTGAGAATTTCGCCGATCGCCTCCATGACTGCGCCTTCCGTGTTGGGTCAAACCTGACATGGGAGCCTCGGCAATGTCGTATCCGGTCGTCGATAGAGTTCTTCCTTCCGTTGACAAATGTCACGACACACCCCGTGAGCGTATCGCCGCAGCATTCCGTCGCGCGGTGGAGTTCAGCCGGTCCCCGGCGAAGGAATTGGCGCGTGCGCTGAACCGGTCGCCGAAGGGCGCTGAGCTTCTGCTGCGCGGCGATAGCGCCCCGTCGCTGGAAACGCTGGTCGCAGCGTGCCGGACATACGATCCCGTATGGGAAGCCTTCAGGGAGGCATGCGGTCGCGCGGACACTGTCAGCGATGCCGAGCGACTGGTCGCCGAAATCACAGAAGCAATAAAGGCACGTCGGGGATGAGCGTCTTCAAAGCACTGCTGCTGGTGGCCAGGTCACCGTATTCGCTTCGCCGTCGTCATGAATGGCGGAAGCCGCAGGTTCACAGCGTTGGTCTCTGGCCTCACGTCACCTTCGGCTGGTGGACCTGGGATCCGCTGCCGCCCGTGTTCGGCGAGCGCATGGCCCACCTCATCGACACGATGCGGACCGCGCCGAACCCTCCGCCGCCGGATGTCCCAGGCGCCCCGACGCTTTTCTGATTCCGTAACCAGCAAGGAACGACCATGGCCCGCAAGAAAGCTGCCGACGCCGTAGCTCAGGACGACGTTTCGGACGAGGCACCAAAGTCCAATGGTCCAACCGACCGTGAAATCCGTGCCGCCGGTCGCGACCTCGCCGACCTGAAGCGCTCGTTGCGCGAGAAGATGGAGGAGGCTGCGTCGATCCGCGGCACGATCTCCCAGCGCAAGAAGGCATGGAAGAAAGCCGGCTTCCCGGTCGTGGCGATCGATCGCGTCGTTGCCGACATGCTGCAGGACGATGATGAACTGCTCGCCGAAGAGCGGGAATACATCCGCATCCGAGCGGTGATGAACGTCGCATGGTCGCAGGACGATCTGTTCCCCGAGACGGTGCTGACCTCAGCCGAGGAAGCCGCGGAGGACGAAGAGCAGGCGCTGCACATGGCCGGGCAGAACGGCTACGCGGCCGGCCTCAACGGGCACGACATCGACAAGTCCTGCCCCTACGCGCCGGGTACCGATCGGCATGTGAAGTTCCGGGAGCAGTGGCACCACGGTCAAGCGCATCTGGCCAAGGGTCTGGGTCGGCAAGAGCGGCGCGGTCGCCGCGCTGCCGGTGGTGAAAGCGAGGCTGGGGCGGTTCATTGAGCCGCCCGCGCACCGTGCTCGCGTTGGACATCGCCTCGGTTTCTGGGTGGGCGGTCGGGCCAATCGGCGTTCCCCCGCTGCTCGGGTCGGTGAAGCTGATCGGCAAGGGTGTTGAGGACGGCGCGATCGGCGCCGCCTTCATCGACTTTGTCACCGACCACATCGAGCTCTTCCACCCGCACGTCGTCGCCTACGAGGCCGCGCTGCCTTACGGCCAGCACAAGGGCGCCAAGGCCGGCATGCTCGCCTTCGGGCTGATCATGCTGCTGAAGGTCGTCTGCTGGCGTCGCGGCCTGTCGTGCGTGCCGGGGAACGTCAGCACGGTGCGTGCGCAGGTTCTCGGCAATGGCCACGCGCAGAAGTCCGATGTCGTCGCCTGGGTCCAGGAGCAGGGCTGGCGGCTGCCGGAGGTGTTCGGTGCACCCGATGAGGATGCAGCCGACGCAGCGGCGCTGTGGGCGTTCTCCAGCGGCATCCGTCACCCATCAAAGCGGAGAGCGGCGTGACCGAGAGTGTTGTCCCACTGCTTCAACACCTGATCAGTCGGCGCAACGTCGTGGTTGCCGAACTGCGCCACATCGATGAGCTGTTGGGCGTCTACCTCACGCCCTACGCTCCGCCACCGGCGCAGCGCACCACTCCCGAGGAGCCCGCACCGGTCCAGCAGAGTGCTCCGGCAATCGTGCGGCCGGTGATGGTTCCGGCTACCCCCAAGCGCCAATACTCTCCGGAGACATTGGAGAGGATGCGCCAGACGGCAGCGTCGATGCGCGCTCGCAAGGCAGCGAAACACGCTCCGCAGTCCGTTGCCCCTGGTCGAGAGGAAATCACCCCTGAGCCAGCCTCAGAGGCCGCTTTCCCGACGTCTGAGCCGGTTCAGGAAATCACCTCCGCGCCAGCGGTCGATCTGTCGCCTCTCGCCGCCATCGCGACGCCCCGGAAGGCCATGACGCCTGCCGAGTTCGCTGCCAAACGGATGGCCGAGAAACATCAAGCGCCCATGGCGCCTGCTCCGCAGCCTGCCACGCGCATGGAAGCGCTGATGGCGGTCTCCAAAGCAGTGGACGCCAAGCCGCGGCGGCCGGCCCCCTTAGACCCGGTCTTTGCGGACTTCAGCTTTGTCGCGCGCTGGGCCGGCGAGAGAGGGATTGCTTTCAAGGAGTGGGACGACCTCCCGAAGGTCAACACCAAGCGTGAAGCGCTCGGCCTGCCGACGTTCAAGCGGTCCTTCCCGACCAAAGGCGTCCGCGGATGAGCGCGCTCCGTTGCTCCGTCTGTTCATCACCCGACTGGGTGAGCTGCGCACCAGGCACCTCCGCCGATGCCCAGCAATACCGGTACGCCAACGTCGCCGATCTCCACCCCGCCGAGGAAGTGCCCATGCAGGTCTGGTGCAGTTCGTGCTGGCCCTGGCGGAAGGAGAGCGCCGCATGAACGCGATCACCGACCCGATCACCTCAACCGACCGCTTCACCGCCCACCGACAGGCGATGCTCGCCCGGCTCCGAGAGTTCCTCGCTGACCCCGCCGTGAGCAGCGAGACGAAGGCCGACACCGCGCGGGAAACGATCTCCGCAATCGAGCAGATGACGAGACTTGTGCTGGAGCGCCAATGAGCAGAGCCGACGCTTGGATGCCGCTCTACATCGCCGACTATCTGGCGGACACGATGCGGCTGACCACAGAAGAGCACGGCGCCTACCTGCTCCTGCTCATGGAGTATTGGCGCCAGGGGCCGCTGCCGGACGACGACCGCGAGCTGTCTTCCATCACGAAAGTGGATCGGAAGACCTGGGACAAGACGGTTGGCCCGGCCGTCAAACGTTACTTTCAGAAGCAAGAGGATGGCATGCTGCACCAGAAGCGCATTGATGCCGAGCGTACAAAAGCTTCCGAGATTAGCCAGAAACGACGCAACGCCGTCTCACAAAGAGCCGACAGAAACCCTTCACCAGCGACACACATCGCCGACAAAACGGCTACAAACGATCTTACAAATGTAGATCATTTGAACACACACGCGCGTGTCGCGGTACCTTCACCTTCACCTTTACCCTCTTCACTTCGTTCAGAGGGCCCCGAGCTATCGCTTGTCCCAGCAAACCCTCGGGATGAAATCTTCCGAGAGGGAGTGGCCATAGTCCGAGACCTCACGGGCATGACCGATGGGAGCGCTCGAAGCTTCATTGGCGGCCTGCTGAAGGATCGAAAGGACGACTGCGCGCCGGTTCTCGCCGCAATTCGGGCAGCGAAAGACGGACGACCGCTCGATCCCAAAGCCTGGATCACCAGGGCCTGCAAGCCGCGTCAGGAGCGTCCGGCGGCCGCTGGGTGGCTCGCCTGATGACCAAGCACGAATTCCGCCAACACCTCGGCGCACTGAAGGCGGCATGCGAGCGCCAAGCCGTTTGGCTGGCCTGGGGAAACCGGTCGTTCGCTGAGTGCTGTGACGAGGGGATGGTCGCTGCACTGGCTCTTGGCGCGGCCGATCTGCGTGGCAGAGACCTTGCCGACCTGGATCGGTGGATCGGGCTGACGATCACGGCGGCGGCGGAGAAGCACCGCGCAGCAGCCGTGGCAGCACGCGAGATCACCACCCGGACGTTTGAGGCCAACGATGTCTGGATCAGGCAGTGGGCCGCCCAGCAACCCGCACAGGACATTGCCGCATGAGCCACGTCGCGAACATCGAAGCGGTTGAGACCTGGGACGCGTTGTGGGTCGTCCACGACGAGGCGGAGATCGACGCCGTGCGGGACGCCGGGTTCCCCCAGGTGATCGCGTTTGTTGGCGACGTGGGTGCGCTGCTGACGCAACACTCGGACAGCCTTCAGCAGGTCCAGCGGATCACTCTCGTGCTGCCGACAACGCCCGAGGGACGCCGCTTGCGGGAGCTGCTGGCCGATCGGTTCGGGCGCCATCGTTGCTGGCTGGTCGAGTGGCCGGAGGGGTGCGACCGTGCATCGGTGACCGCCGCTCTGTGGCGGACCGAACGGGTCACGAAGTGCCTTCACGAGGCCATCCCGTATCCGATCGACGGGTTGCACCAGATCAGCGGCGCCGCGCTTCACCAGCTTCGCCACGAGCGGCAGCCGAAGACCATGAGCACGGGCACGAAGGCACTCGATGCGATCTTGCGGCTGCCGACCGAGGGCCGATTGATCATCGTCACTGGATTCCCAGGTTCGGGGAAAACGCACCTCGTGCGGTTCATGATGGTCCACACCGCGGCGCACGAAGCGCGCAAATGGCTTTGCTTCAGCCCAGAGATGTCGCCGTGGGAGCACTTCATGGCCGAGTGCGCCCAGGTGTTCCATGACAAGCCGTTCTGGCCCCGCCAAGGCCGGGCGGGCATGACCGATGCCGAAATTGGGCAGGCCGGCAAGTGGTTGCGTGATCGCGTGACGATGCAAGTCTGTGACGCAGAGGACAAATCGCCGACGCTGGACTGGCTGATCACCGGCGCGCGTGATGCGATCCTTCGCCATGGTGTGACCGACTGGTGCATCGATCCGTTCAACGAGATCGATCATCAGCGCGGCAACCTGACGGAAGCGGAATACATCAACCGCACGCTTCAGCGCCTCCGGTCATTCGCGAACCGCCATGGCGTGAACGTCTGGATCATCGTGCATCCGAAGAACCCGCCACCGCTGCGCTCTGGGGAAAAGCGGGAAGCGCCCGGCGCATACGACATCAACGGCGGCGCCGGCTGGTTCAACAAGGCGGATATCGGGCTGACGGTTCACAGCCCCATCAATGGTGCGGCCCAAGCGATCATCTGGAAGTCGAGGCACATTCGCTACGGCTCGCGCGGTACCATGGCTGAACTGCTCTTCGACCCGGTGACCGGAACCTACCGCGACAACGATCCGAACGAGGGCCTCGCCGTATGACCCTTCTGCTCCCCAAGCCAGTCCGGATCCGCTCCGAGCGTCACTTGCGCTGGATCAGGACGCTCCGGTGCTCGGTGCCGGGCTGCTTCCGGACCGACATCATCTCGCATCATCTGACGATCGCGCAGCCAAAAGCGCGTGGCCTGAAGGCTGGCGATCAGTTCGCCGTCCCCCTCTGCGAGGGATTGCATCACGCGGCTGAGGCGCGCTGCGGGGTCCATCGCGTCGGCGATGAGCGAGCATGGTGGGCGCAGTGGGGCCTCGACCCGGTGAAGCTGGCGGAACTGCTATGGGACACGGGCCCGGAGAAGGGAAGGGCGGCATGACCAACATCGACTGGCGCCGCGCAAAGGCCGTCGACAAGCGCGGCCCGACTTACCAGGAGCAGCGCCTCGACCGCGCCGCGGATAACTGGCTCGACCACATGAGTTTGGACCGCAAGCCGGCGCCGAAGAAGAAACGCCAACGCCCGCAGAAGGGGCGCAGGTCATGACCAGCGACCTATGGGGCTACGTGACCACCATCGCCGTTCTGGTCCTGATCCTCGTTGCCTGGAGGATGAGCTGAACGCAACAGCCCCCGACTGGGTTACGCCGGAGCGCGTGCTGCTGCTGGTCCGCATGCGTGCCTCACGCCGGCACTGGCGCAGCATCGTCGCCGCCATCCATGCGCTCGATGGTCCGAAGGTGCCACTCGACGACCTCCAGGCCTACTGCCGTCGTCACAGCGTTGTTCCCTGCGATGCGGTAGAGCGCGCACACCGCGCCGCCAAGATGCGTGCCGCCAAAGCAGCCAAGCGGGCAGCATCGACCGAGGGAGCGGAGATCGTATTCATCCTCCGTCAGATGCACGACCAGACAGCGGTTCCCATCCAGGACACCGGGCCCGACTGCATCGCGGTCAGTTTCGAGATCGCCAAGGCGTTCGCAGACGGTGAGGGCATCCGCTTCACCTCATGGGACGACCTACCAGCCATCAACCATGCCAGGGAGCTAGCAGGCCTCGTGCGGCTGGCGCGGGACTTCGGCAAGCGATGACAGAGATCATCCCCACCGAACTACGCTCGTACCTCGAATTGCTGGCCGATGGCCCTACCCTGAGGCACGCCGGGGGGCGCGAGGCCATCCCCTATTCAACTGCCACCGAGCTAATGCGCAATGGATGGATGAGGCAGGGAAGTATCATAACGGCAGGTATTGCAGTCCTCAGACGCCCTGCCTGGGTTGTCTCGAATGGCGGCGGTCTCTGCTCGAGTACCGTGGGCAAGAATGAAAACCCAAAAAAACCTTTCCAAATACCGAAGGACGAACGATGTCGCGCGGGGGGCCACAGCCGAACTCGGGCCGAAAGCCGGGATCGAAAAACAAGACCACCTTGGAGAAGGCGAGGCGGATTATCGCCGGCGTCGAGTTGGCCGCCAAGATCGACAATCTCACCGAGGAGCAAATACAGGCGCTCACCCCGCGCGATGTGTTTCGGCTACTGCTCCAGGAGTACGTTCGAAAGAAGGACTGGGGAAAGGCTCAGGAGGTCGCCAAGGATTGGGCGCCATACGAGCACGCGAAGCGGTCCGAGACGCTGAACCTGACGCCCGAGGAGGTGCGGCGCATTGCTGACACTGCGCGATCTGAAGCGGCTCGACGCGGTATCTCTGTCGAAGATGCCGAATGACCTGCTGCTCGAGCTCTGCCGCTTCGATCAGGGCCTCCCGGTTATCCCCACGCCGGTCTATCGGGACCAGGAAGAGCGCGACGAGGTCGCAACCAGGTGCCGGGGCAGTTTCCTGGCCTGGTGCATTGAGGCCTTGAGGCACGAAGGGCTTGCGCCCGCGGCGCATCACCGGTTGCTCATCGAGCATCTTCAGTCGGTCGCCGATCGCAAGATATCCAAGCTGATGATCTTCATGCCCCCCGGCAGCGCGAAGTCCAAGTACACATCCGAGCTGTTTCCGGCGTGGCTGATCTCCCGCTGCCCCGGCGAGCCCGTCATTGCTGCCTCGAACAACGTCAAGCTGGCCATGCGGTTCTCTGCGCGGGTGCAGCGATACATCCGGGCATTCTCCGAGGTGCTGGGCTATGGCCTGTCCACCGAGGCCAAGGAGCGCTGGGAAGCCACGAACGGCAGCGAATATCTCGCAGTCGGCGTGCGCGGCTCACTCCCAGGATATCGCGCCGGCGTGGCGATCATCGATGACCCCTACAGTGGCCGTGATGACGCCGACAGCGAGAACTCACGTGAGAAGGTGTGGGAATGGTGGGATGGCGATCTTCTGCCCCGCCTGAAGCCCGACGCGGGCGTGATCCTCATGCACACGCGCTACCACGAGAACGACCAAGCCGGCCGGCTGCTGGACATCGAGCGCGATCAGTGGACCGTGCTGAAACTGCCCGCTGTTGCCGACGATGAGAACGACCCATTGGGCCGGGCCATCGGTGAGCCGCTGTGGGCTGATGACGCCTATGGGTTCGGAGCGCTGTTGCTGCGGCGCAAGGCCGAACTCGAAAAGCGCGGAGCCACGCGGGAATGGCAATCCCAGTACCAGCAGAACCCACGCCCAGCCGAAGGAGCGCTGTTCAAAGTGGCGAACATACAAATTCTGGACGTGGCTCCAAACCTGCGTGGCGCACAAATAGGCAGAGGCTGGGACGAGGCGGCGACGCGGCAGGTCGGCACACGCGATCCGGATTGGACCGTGGGCCTAAAGCTCGCTCGATTGCAGTCGGGTCTCTACGTGGTGCTGGACGTGTTCCGCGACCGCGGCGGCCCGGATGAGGTGGACAACTGGATCCACAACATCAGCGTCCAGGATCGCCATGATCATGGCTTCTGCAAGATCAGCATTCCGCAAGACCCAGGAGCAGCCGGGAAATCCAGAGTGCTGCATCTCACTCGGTTGCTGTCCGGGTTCACCGTCGAAAGCAGCCCAGAGACCGGGGACAAAGCGACTCGCGCCTCGCCGGCTATCAGCCAAGTCAATGGCGGCAATTTCGCGATGGTCAAGGCGCCGTGGAACAGGGTCTTTCTCGATGAGATTGCGGCATTCCCATCGGGCACGAAGGACGATCAGGTGGATGCGCTCTCGCGCGCGTTCAGCCTGGTCGGGCTGGGGCCAAAGCCGTTGCACGTATCCGACGACGTGTTGCGCGCACTCGGTGGCCACATGCCACTAGAGCCATACGGACAGCCTGTCAGATCGGCTCCGCAGTCCGGCTTCGATATCTCCGACGACGTTCTGAAAGCACTGGGGCAACGATGATGCGCTGGCTTCAACGCCTATTCCGCCGCGCCGAGGCGCCTGTCGTTCCCTTGCCCGAGCGCGCACCGCTGACACCGGAGCCGATGCGCATCAGCGAGGGGGCCTTGCAAGCGCTGGCCGGTAAGCCACGGCCTCAGTCCCCATTCGTGGGCCTGCCCAAGCCGCCGCCCGGCGTGCGCCCCACCGCTGTCCCGCCCGGCATGGCCATGGATGAGGCAGGTGCACCCGGCGGCGCGTGGGGCGCGTGGGCCATGGGCGGCCTCTGGGGTGAGGGCCTGTTCTTCCCCGGCTATCCCTACCTCGCGGAGCTCGCCCAGCGGCCAGAATACCGCAACATCAGCGAGACCGTCGCCGAGGAGATGACCCGGAAATGGATCAAACTGCTGTCGTCTGGCGAGGGTGACAAGTCCAAGCAGATCGCCAAACTGGAAGACGCCATGAAGCGTTTTGGCCTGCGCGAGGCGTTCAACCACGCCATGGAACTCGATGGCTTCATGGGGATGAGCTTCATCTTCATGCGCTTCGGCGATCAGAGCGACGACGAGCTGATGACGCCGTTGGTGCTGAGCAGCGGGAAGATCGAGAAGGGCAGCCTGACCGACTTCGTGGTGGTCGATCCAACGTGGACCAGCCCGTCCGGCTACAACTCCACCGACCCGCTGAAGCCCGACTTCTTCAAGCCCGACATCTGGTTCATCATGGGCAAGCGGGTGCACGAGAGCCGGCTGCTTATCGTGCGGTCGCGCGAGGTGCCCGACATCCTGAAGGCGGCCTATAACTTCGGCGGCCTGTCGCTGTCGCAGATGTCCAAGCCGTACGTCGACAACTGGCTGCGCGCCCGGCAGTCCGTGTCCGACATCATGCACTCGTTCACCGTGTTCGTGCTGAAGACGAACCTCCAGGCGCTGTTGCAGAACGCCTCCGCGATGACCGCGCGCATCACGGCCTTCATCCTCGGTCGCGACAACAAAGGTCTGATGCTGGTCGACAAGGACCAGGAGGACTTCGGTAACGTCTCGGCCCCGCTGGGCACGCTCGACAAGCTCCAGGCCCAGGCGCAGGAGCAGATGGCCTCGGTCTCCCAGGAGCCGCTGATCAAGCTGCTGGGCATCACGCCGACCGGGCTGAACGCCACCACCGACGGTGAGATACGGGTCTGGTATGACCGGGTGCGCGCCAAGCAGGAGAAGACGTTCGGCCACCTCCTGACCACCGCTCTGAAGGTGCTGCAGCTGAACGAGTTCGGCTCGATCGACCCGCATATCACCTACGAGTTCCTGCCGCTGTGGGAGCTGGACGCCGCCGGCCGCGCCGCAGTCGAGAAGCAGAAGGCCGACACCGATCAGGTCTACATGACCACCGCGGTCATCAGCAACGAGGAGGTCCGCGACAGGCTACGTGGTGACCCAGAGAGCCCGTATCACGGCCTGAAAGGGCCGGCGCCTGACCCGATGGACGTTCCCGGCATGGGGGGCGGAGAGGAGGACGATGCGGACCGGATCGGACGCGAGGGCGCCGAGGGGTCAGAGAGCGGGGCGAATAGCGGTGTTTGAAATATAAATGCAGAATACCACCATTCGGGAGAATGAAGTCTCCACCATCTCCGGGGTGAAAGATGAGATTATTCTCTCCCCCCATCACAGAGCTTGGTTATCTCTGCACCCCAATCGGACCACTATCTGGTTGAAAGAAAAGCTGAAGGAAGGGTTCGATATCCACCACTTGGATGGCAACCACGAGAACAACACGCCTCAGAACCTGGTGATGATCGAGCACATGGACCACATGATGCTGCATGGCGGTCGCACTCTCGGCCGGATGACATCTAGCATTGTCCGTAGGCAGAAACGAGAGCCGAGAGCCAAACCCACAGATGACCAAGTTGCCCGTGCCATGCGGCTTCTGGTCGGCGGGGCTATCGCCAGCGCAGTCGTAAAAGAGACAGGATTGTCAAAGTCTGTGGTCTATCGGCAGCAGAGGGTGTTGCGCCTCATCCGTTCCGGAGCGCAGCGGTGATATCCCGTTCACTTTGGCCCGATGCGATCCAACATATCGAGTACCCCGCCGTTGTGCAGCCGAACGCACGCGCCGGTCGGGATCGGCTCATTGACCAGCGCCCAGTCGATGCCGTGCATCTGATTGACCGCATCGTTGACCATGCCCGTGGCGAGAGGTCTGAACGCAGCCTTGTCGTCGGTCAGGGTGCCATATGCATCGGCGCTCTTTTGCAGCCCGGCCTGGATTGCTCGTTGCTGCTTGAACATCCAGGGGTAATCGCGGAACCCACATCGAGGCGCGAGACCGGCGGCGGCATAAACCGCAACCGCGTGGTCAAGCTGGCTCTCCAGTTGGGCTGCGGAATCGTAGGCGGAAATGTGCATCTGCGCGCTCGCCGGGCCAGCGATCAGCAGCAACAGGGCAACCATGAGTTTCATGGCGGCGCACGCTACACCGACCGAGGAACGAAATGCCAGCGCGACAACTGACCGCCCCCACCCGTAAGCCGGTGGCGCTTGCCCCCGTCCGGCCGAACTTGGGCGTCGAATTCGCCTACCAGCGCGAACTGGATAAGCTGGTCGACCGCATGAACGAGCATGTCCAGGCTGTGGTGCTGGGGGTCTACGGCATGAACCCGCCGAAGCTGGCCGCGGACGAAAGCAGTCCATCCGCTCTGCGCGCTGCCATCTCCCGCCTGGCACGCGAATGGTCCGGTCGGTTCGATGCGTTCGCGAAGACGGTCGGCCGGCGGTTCAGTGTCGGCGCCATTGGCTCTGCGGATCGGTCGTTTGCCGCATCACTGCGCGAGGCCGGGTTCACGGTTCAGTTCAAGATGACCCCAGCGGCCAGCGAGATCATGCAGGCGACGATCGCCGAGCAGGTCAACCTCATCAAGTCGATCCCGGCCGAGTATCTGACCGCAGTTCAAGGCTCCGTCATGCGGTCGGTCACCACCGGTCGTGACCTCGGAGGTCTGTCAAACGATCTCCAGCAGCAGTTCGGGGTGACCAAGCGTCGCGCGGCAACGATCGCGCGGGACCAGAATGCGAAGGCGACCGCCAGCATCACCCGCGCCCGCCAACAGGAACTCGGTATCGTCGAGGCTATCTGGCTGCATTCAGCAGGGGGGAAGACGCCACGCCCGACCCATGTGGGGAACAATGGCAAGCGCTACACGATCTCAGAGGGGTGGTTTGACCCGGCCGCTGGGAAGCGCATCTGGCCGGGTCAGGAGGTTAATTGCCGCTGTGTATCGAAGTCAGTGATTCCAGGGCTTGACTAGCGCCACTGATGTCGGTTGCACAGCAACCGGTACCGCAGCGAGGACCACTCTTTGGGTAGCTGCTTGCGGCGCCTTCCACTGATCCGGATGTGCTTTGTAACCAATTGCTGGGTCATGCTGCTTTCTTTCGTGCTCGGGTGGCGTTGAATGTCTCCATCCATGCGAGGCCAGTTTCAGTGTGGATATATATTTTGTCGATGACTGGAAGTCCCCGTCTCGAAACGAGAACGAAAACTTCGTCATATGATCTGCCAATTAATGCACCGAATTCTCGAAGGGTCGAGAATCCATCCCTGGCGTAAATGCCCGAGTCGCTTTTCCCGCTCGGGTTAAGTCTGAGCCATTCGACCGCTTTATCGACGATTACATACCCTTGGTTGTTTGTTGGCATCCCACGTTTGATTTTGCGTTTAACCCCTGTCTTCCCCAAGCCCGTGCGTTCCGCAAACTCTTGCACGTCTTCACATCCAGGTTCAGGGACCCCATTGCGATATCGCTTCGCTCGAACCTTCCCCATCCGGTAGTTTTCCGTCCACCACCCAATGGCGTCGGGTATTTTGATAGTTCCATTCGGCCAGACGGGCATTCGCCTAACGCGGCGGGCGGCAAAGACGGCTTCCAAGGGGCATTTCATTCTGATGGAAAAGTCCAGGGCCGTCTCCCACTCTCCAAGCGGAGGGTTTATCTCTCTCAGTTCTCCATACACCTCCTCAATCGACCGCTCGTCCTCGCGGTACACATGCCCGCACTCCGGACATTCCCGCGCCCACATGTGCACACCCGAACACTCGGAGCACCGCCTAAGACGCGCCTCGCCAGTGGGCACACCACGCATCGCCGGCCCTGACAGGCGCCACTCAATCGGTTCATCGGGCATGCCGTGTTCATGGATTGCGCCCGCATGATCCAGGATCACCGTCGGCTCTTTCCCATCTGCGGTCCGCAGCCCGCGCCCGATCATCTGGCGGAACAGGGTCATCGACTTGGTCGGCCGCAGGAGGATCAGCGCATCGATCGCGGGGCAGTCAAAACCCTCGGTGAACAGTTCGACGTTCGACAGCACCTGTACCCGGCGCTCGCGCAGCGCTTCGACTGCGGCAAGGCGCTCGTCCGGTGGCGTGTCGGCATCGACATGGAGCGCTGAGATGCCGGCGGCAGTGAACCGCTCGACCACGTTCTTGCTCGCCTCGATAGACACAGCGAACACGAGCGCGGTCTTGCCCGGCGTGATACGCTGATAGTGCTCGACCACATCGCCGACCAGCGTGGGCTTGTCCATTGCCTTGGCAACGTCAGATCGCAGGTAGTCGCCCTTGCGTTCATGGACGCCGCGCATGTCGGGGATGGTCGGAGCGAACACACGGAACGATGACAGGTAGCCTCCATCGATCAGATCGCGCGGCGCAGGCCCCTGGATGATCTCGTCGAACCAATCGTCCAATCCCAGTCCATCAAGCCGCTGCGGCGTTGCGGAGAGGCCGATATGATACGCGTCAGGGAACATCTGATGTAGCGCTGACCAGGATGGGGACGCCATGTGGTGACACTCATCCCAGATGATCAGCCGAGGCGGCTGGATCTTGCTGGCTCGGTGAGGTAGGGCGCCTATCGAGCACACGTGCACAAGTGGTGCTGGATCGTATTTCTTGCCGGACGCAACGAGCCCCACATCCAGGCCGAAGGCCTCCAAGGTCCCCTTCGTCTGTTCGAGAATTTCGCGACGGTGGCAGACAAACCACACGCGATATCCCCCGCGCTCGTAGTTGCGAATGATATCGGCCGCGATGACAGTCTTGCCGGCTCCGGTAGCCAATTGAATAACGGGAGATTTGTGTCGCGCGAGGGCGTCAAGCGCTAGTTTGACCAGTTGTTTCTGGTAGTCTCTGACTTCGGTCATCCTGACCTCTTCATCGGGTGGCCGCATAATACCAACGCCCCGAAGAAAATACAGACAAATTGCGTGACCAAGTAACGGGCCGCTACCCATCCAGCATGGCGCATGCGGTTATGGCCTTCGACCGATCGGTTCGTTTCAAGGACCAAGACGGGCATTTGCACGTCGAGTGGACGCGCATCTCCAAAGCGACCGTGAATCCGTACTACGGCCGCGAGATACCGGGTTGCGAAGCGCTCGGCCTCGACCCCGCCCGCATCTACCAGCTGTTGCGTGATCCGGAAGAACTCGCGAAGGGCGCGGCTACGTTCAACAATCTCCGGCTGCTCTCGAAGCACGTGGCGGTCTCTGCTTCCGATCCGAAAGAAGAACTCGTTGCCGGGAGCACGGGAACAGACGCGCGGTTTGAAGCGCCCTACCTCGTGAACAGCCTCGTGATCTGGCGCAAGGAAGATATCGACGCAGTCGAGAGCCGCGAGAAATGCGAGTTGTCTTGCGCCTACTACTACCGGCCAGACATGACGCCGGGAATTTACAGTGGTTTGAAATACGACGGGGTTATGCGGGATATCCGAGGCAACCACGTTGCTTTGGTCGAAGCCGGGCGCGCCGGTCCTGATGTGATGGTTCACGATTCGAAGGAGAGCCTGATGGCCGACGAGACCGAGGAAGAGCGCAAGGCGCGCGAAGCCAAGGAGGCCGAGGACAAGGCCAAAGACGCGAAGGCCAAGGACGAGGACATGGACGACGAAGAGGCCATGGACGAGGACCAGGAAGAGGCCGAGAAGGAAGAAAAAGAGGCCAAGGATAAAAAGGCCAAGGACAAGAAGATGTCCCGCGACAAGAAGGCCAAGGATGCCGCCCCCGAGAAGGAGGCGATGGACAAAGCCGCGATGGATGCGGCGATCGGTTCAGCGGTCACTGCTGCCGAGCAACGGATTGTCGAGCGCTTCCGCGCCGCGACCGAGGCCCGCGAGATCGTTCGCCCCCTGGTCGGTTCCGTATCGATGGCGTTGGACACTGCCGAGGCCATTTTCAAGGTCGCGCTGGATGCCCGCAAGGTCGACCTGACCGGCGTCCCGACCAGCGCCTACCGCGCCATCGTCAAGACCCTTCAGCCCGTCGGCACGAAGCAACCCGCCATGGCGCATGACGGTGCCGGCGTCGCCACGCTCGCCACGAAGTTCCCGACGCTCGCGCGCATCGGGCGGGCATAGGAGTAGATCATGGCCGGAACATTCCAGACCACCACCAAGGTTCTCCAGGCGCCCGGCGTCGCGGGTGACTTCGCTTCAGCCAATCCGCGGGCCACGAACCTCTCGAGCCAGATCTACAACTCGACCGGCTTCCAGGCCGGCCCGAACGGTCTGACCATCGGCCTGTTCGCATGGCTCGATCAGGCGACCTACCAGTTCGCCAACAACTACGGCCCCGGCGCACCGGCGGGCTTCGTGCACAACTCCCACGAGGCGCTGATCACGACCTATCTGACCGCGTATGGCATGACCATCCCGGCCGGGTTCCCCTGCTCCGACATCTTCGACGCCGGCGACTTCTTCGTGGTGAACAACGGCACGAACGAAGCCACTCCTGGCATGAAGGCGTACGCCAACAACGTGACGGGTGTTGCGACGTTCGCCGCGGCTGGCGCGCCCGTCACCGCAGGCACCGGCACCGCCGGCACGATCTCCGCGCAGACCGGCTCCAGCGCGGCCAGCACGATCACCGACAACGTCTTCACGACCGGCCCGGCAGTCACCGGCACGCTGGTCCCTGGTGGTGTGCTCTCCGGCACGGGTGTCGCGACCGGCACCGTCATCGTCGCGCAGCTGACCGGCACTGCCGGCGGCGTGGGCACCTACAGCGTGTTCCCGCGAGACCAGACGGTTGCCAGCACGACCATCAGCGAGACCTACGGCCTGCTGACCGTCGGCGGCACTGTCACCGGCACCTTCGGGGTTGGCCAGACGCTGACCGGCACCAACGTCACCGCGGGCTCGACCATTGCGGGCGCGGGCACCGGCACCGGTGGGGCGGGCACCTACTACACGCAGACCCAGACCGCCGCGAGCGCGAGCATCTCCAGCTACTCCAACACGGAGACAGCCTGGTACTGCCGGTCGTTCGGCCAGCCGGGTGATCTCGTCAAAATCTCCTCCAGGGCGATGGGGTAACCGATATGCGCACTCGCAATCCCGAACTCGACGCCCTGGCCGAACGCGCTGGTATCGTCTTCGACAGCGCTCTGGACTTTCTCCCGCGGCAGGAAGCCAAGGGCTCCGATGGTGCCATGTCGTTCGGCAACCTCGACGACCGCAAGGTTCAGCTGGCGCTCGATGAGATGCTGGCGATGGACGCGCCGACCTACAACCAGCAGAGCCTGGTGACGAGCCCGAACGCCGGCATCCCGGCCTTCCTGACGACCTACCTCGATCCGAAGCTGATCGAAGTGCTGCTGTCCCCCCTCAAGTCCGAGGAGGTCTACGGCGTCACGAAGAAAGGCGACTGGCTGACCGAAACGGCGATGTTCGCCATGATCGAGAACACTGGTGAGACCGCCGCCTATGGCGACTTCAACCAGAGTGGCCGGTCCGGCGCGAACGTCCAGTATCCGCAGCGGCAGTCGTTCCTCTTCCAGACCATGACGGAATGGGGCGAGCGCGAACTGGAGCGCATGGGTCTCGGCAAGGTGGATTGGGCGGCGCGGCTGAACATCAGCTCCGCAAACACGCTCAACCGCTTCATGAACCTGTGCAACTTCTACGGTGTCAGTGGCCTGCAGAACTACGGCGGCCTGAACGACCCGTCGCTGTCGCCCGCGCTGACCCCGGCAACGAAGCTGGCGACCGGCACCTCCTGGTCCAACGCTCTGCCGACCGAGATCCTGGCCGACATCCAGGCCGGGTTCGCGGAGCTGCAGCAGGGCACGTACGGCACCAACGGCAACCTGGAACTGACCGACGCGCTGACGCTCGGCATTCACCCGGTCTCCGAGGTCTACCTGGCCAACACCAACTCCTTCGGCCTCACCGCCATGGAGATGATCCGCAAGGTGTTCCCGCGGCTGAAGGTCGTGACCGCGGTGCAGTATCTCTCCAACGCCGGCGTCTACAGCTACCAGCTGATCGCCGACGAGATCGAGGGCCAGCGCACCGCCGAATGCGCCTTCAACGAGAAGATGCGCGCGCACCGGATCGTGCCGGACACGTCCTCGTACCGCCAGAAGAAGACGGCGGGCACGTGGGGCACGATCATCTACCGCCCGATCGGCATCGCCAGCATGGCGGGGATCTGACCATGGCGGACATGGTTGTTGTCGGCTGCAAGGCGCCGAACGGTCTCATCCTGAACCTGGATCGCTATGTCGCGGTCGGCAAGGAGGAGAACGGCAACGTCCGCCGCGAGGCCGGCAAGGGCAAGGTCACGCTCAAAGGCTGGGCACGCCCCTGGGGTGCACCGGACACGACCGAGGGCGGCTACGCGCTGACCGCGATTCCGAAGGACTTCTGGGACGAGTGGTACAAGCTGAACGCCACGAGTGACCTGGTCGTCAACAAGGTGATCCTCGGTCCTCACCGGGACAGCATCTCCCAGGCGCGCGATCATGCCGCTGTTGAGCAGATGTTCCGCCCTGCACGCATCACCGACGTGCCGAACGTCGCGCCGGACAAGGCTGGATAATGTCGGGCACGGGGACCGTCGCTTTCGACTACGCCTTCTGGCAAGCGCAGTATCCCCAACTGGCCGCCTCGGTCCCGCCTGCCCAGGCTCTGGGCTTCTGGGCACAGGCTGGCCTGTATCTCGACAACACCGGGTGCAGCCCGATCGTTGACGCCACGCCCTACGGCAAGCGCGCGATCATCCTCTACATGATCACCAGCCACATCGCGGCGCTGTTTGCCACGATCAACGGCAATGCTCCGAGCCCGCTGGTCGGTCGCATCAACAGCGCGTCCGAAGGATCGGTGTCGGTCCAGACGGATGTGGGTGATCTGCCCGGTTCGGCGCAATGGTTCGCACAGACGCCATATGGCTTCGCAGCCTGGCAGGCGATGGCGCCCTACCGCACGGCGCTCTACATCGCGCCGCCGCAACAGCCGCTGGGCTGGCTGAGCTACCCGCCGTTCATCCTGCCAGTCAACGCTGGCCCCTACTGATGCCGCCGCCCCTCGACTTCACCGGCGGCGATCGGCTGATGCAGCACCTCGACCGCATTTCGAACGCCGCGCTCGCCTCGGGTGAGCCAGAGGTCAAGGTCGGGTTCCTGGCCGGGTCGACATATCCGGACGGGACATCGGTTCCGCTCGTTGCTGTGGTGAACGAGTTCGGCAATCCCGCGAAGGGCCAGCCGCCGCGCCCATACTTTCGGACGATGCTGAAGGAGAAAGCCCCGACCTGGGGCGCTGACATGGGCAAGGTGCTGGTGGCAGCGAATTACAACGCGGTCACGACGCTCGGCCGCATGGGCGAACTGATCAAGGGCCAGTTGGTCCAGAGCATCAAAGACCTGACCAGCCCGCCGCTGGCTCCCTCGACCGTCGCACGCAAGGGCTTCACCAAGCCGCTGATCGACACCGGCGTGATGTGGAACTCGGTCGACTACGAGGTGAAGTCGTGAACCTTCACCAGATCGTTTCGGGCGCAATCGGCACGGTCAACCCGCTGGTCTACGCGACCCTGCGGATGTCCACCGGCTACACGGTGGGCCAGGACGGCACGCCGGAGCCGGCCTACGCCGACTATCACGGCATCCCTGCGCAAATCCAGGCGCTGACCTACAGCGACCTCCAGAAGATCAGCGGCCTGAACATCCAGGGCACGCGCCGCGCGATCTACGTCAACGGCAAGGTCGAAGGTCTGGACCGGAACTCCATCAAGGGCGGCGATCTCTTCACCTTCCCAGACGGCACGATGTGGCTCGTTGCGATGGTACTCGAGGCGTGGCCCGACTGGACGAAGGTGGCCGTAACCCAACAGGTGAGCACATGAGCGAAACGACGCAGGAACAGCCAGTGGTTGCCGCCGATCCGGTTCCGGAACCAACGCCACAGGTTGAGGCGACGCCACAAGTGAGCGGCGAAGCGACCGTTGATGGCACCGCTTCAACCGCGCGCGTGTCGGAGATCAAGGTGAGCGTTGACGGCGCGGTGCTAGCCGGCTTCGCCGAGGCTCTGCGTGAATTCTCAGTGGAGCTGCGCGAGCATATCTCGGCCGAGTTTTCGAAGCTCCATCGGCGCCTCTGATGCAGACCGACGAGGAAAAGCGCGCCGTGCTGGAAGAGATGGGCGAGGGGCGGGTTCGTTCCGCTCTCGCGAACGGCATGCTCGTGTGGCACCTCGTCAATATTGCGCAGCAGTGGCTTGAAGAGATCGACAGCAAGCGCGCGGAGGCTGCGTCGCACTGATGTCCTCCTCGCTCAGCCTCACGCAGACCCAACTGTTCACCGCCCTCGTGACGGTGCTGGGCTCGTTCGGGCTGGCGTCGAGCAATGGTGCTCCGATCCAGATCATTCGCGGCCAGGTCAATCGCGTGCCGGAACCTCGCGCATCGGACTTCGTGGTGCTGTGGCCGATCGCGCGCGACCGCCTCGCGATGAACGTCGATATCTGGTCCGACACGCAGGTATCCGGGTCGATCACCAGCAACGTGCTGACGGTCAACAGCGTGATCAATGGCCCGATCATCCTCGGCGCAACGATCTTCGGCGCGGGTGTGGCCGCCGGCTGCACCATCCAGAGCCAGATCAACGGTGCCATAGGCGGGGTCGGGACTTATTCGACCAGCGCCACCCCCGACGTCAGCACCAGCACGCTCTATGTCGGCGTGAACGCCGCGACGCAGGAAACCGAAGTCACGATCCAGGCGGACGTGCACGGCCCGGCCAGCGCCGACAACGCCGCGCGGATCAGCACACTGTTCCGGGATCAGTTCGCCGTCACGGCCTTCCTCACGACCGGCGTTGATGTCGCCCCGCTCTACACCAGTGAGCCTCGGCAGATGCCTTTCACGAACGGCGAGCAGCAGTGGGAAGAGCGCTGGACGATCGACCTCTGCATGCAGGCCAACGTCACTGTCTCGACCACGCAACAGTTCGCCGACGCTCTGACGGTCACGCCAGAAGCGGTTGAAGTCTATTACCCGGCGTAGGAGCCAAACGAATGTCCGGCACCGTCATCAGCTACATTCCGGCCAGCACGATTGTCTCGGTCGTTCCGAGCGTAATCAATGCCGGCGGCACGGCGCTGGATCTGATCGAGCTGATGCTGACCACCAACACGCGCGTGCCGATTGGGGCCGTTCTGTCCTTCCCCACCCTGGCATCCGTGCAGTCCTATTTCGGTCCGACGACCAACGAGGCGAGCGCGGCCGCGGTCTACTTCGCCGGATACACGGGGGCGACCAAGCTGCCCGGCGCGCTTCTCATGGCGCAATATCCACTGAACCAAGTCGGCGCCTACCTGCGCGGCGGTAGCCTCGCGGCCCTCACGCTGGCCCAACTCCAGGCGATCGGTGGCGTGCTCACCATTGCGATCGACGGGGTGGCACACACCTCCAGCAACATCAACCTGTCCGCAGCCACTTCCTTTTCAAACGCGGCTCAGCTGATCACCAATGCCCTCGGGCTGACCGGGCCCACGCAAGCGGCCGTTACGGCGTCGATTGGTGCGACGTTTACAGGCACGGCCAGCGGCGCGAACCTGACTGCATCCGCCGTCACCGGCCTGATCTCCGCCGGTGACACGATCACGGGCACCGGTATCACCGGGACTGTGACGATTCTTTCGCAGGCCAGCGGCACGATCGGCGGCGCGGGCGTCTATGTGACCAGCGCCTCAACCACCGCGTCGTCCGCGTCGATCACCGCCACCAGCAGTGTATTGAATGTGACGGCAGTTTCAATCGGCTCGATCGCCGTTGGCCAGGAGGTTGTGGCGACCGGTGTGGCCTCTGGCACCTATATTTCCGGGCTTGGTTCTGGCACCGGTGCTGCCGGCACGTACACCATCAGCAGCGCGCAGCAACATGCTTCCGAGGTCATGGCGTTGGTTCTTCCAACGGTGACTTGGGACAGTGTCTCGGGCTCGTTCATCGTCGTATCGGGCACCGTTGGGTCGGCTTCAACCATCACCTTCGCAACGGGAACGATCTCGGGCGGCCTGGCTCTGACGGCCGCGACAGGGGCGGTGCCCTCACAGGGTGCTGCGGCGGCCGTGCCGGCAGCCTTCATGGCGGCGATCATCGCCCAGACCCAGAACTGGGCGACGTTCCAGACGCTGTTCGATCCGGATGGCGGATCGGGGAACACCCAGAAGCTGGCCTTCGCCGCCTGGGTGAACAGCACCGGCAACCGGTACGCCTATCTGGCCTGGGATCACGACATCACGCCGACCCAGAGCACCACGGCGACAACTTCGCTCGGCTACCTGCTCAAGAGCACGAACAGCAGCGGCACGGTCCCGATCTATGAGCCCTCCGGGTCCAATCTCTACACCGCAGCGTTCATCGGCGGCTTCGTGGCGAGCATCAACTTCACCGCAACGAACGGGCGGCAGACCGCGGCATTCCGCGCTCAGACCGGGCTTACCCCTGGTGTGACCAATGCGACGGCGGCGGCCAACCTCATCGCCAACGACTACAACTTCTATGGCGCCTACGCGACGGCGAACGAGGGGTTCGAGTTCTTCTACCCGGGCCAGATCACCGGTCCGTTTTCCTGGATTGACTCGTATGTGAACCAAATCTGGCTGAACAGCGAGTTGCAGCTGGCCCTGATGGAGATGCTGACCCAGTACGGGTCCATCCCCTACAACCCGGTCGGCTACGGTTACATTCGGGCCGCGGTCCAGGATCCGGTGAATGCCGCGCTGAACTTCGGCGCGATCCGCCAGAACGTCCCGCTCTCCGCTGCGCAAGCCTCCGAGGTCAATGCGCTCGCCGGCCAGAAGGTCGACGGGGTGCTGGCCACGACGGGCTGGTATCTCGTCATCCAGCCGGCCAGCGCTCAGACGCGCGGCGCGCGCCAATCGCCGACGATCATCCTATTATATTGCGATGGCGAGTCGGTGCAGCAGATCAACCTCTCCAGTGTGCTGGTGCAGTAGGAGCAACCCCGATGCCCGATATTACAGCAGCCAACACGGTCTTCCTGATCTCGGTGCCGCTGCTCTTGCCGGTGCCGCAACAGCTTCAGGGCTTCGCGACCGATGACATCTTCACCGCCGAGGACATCGACGCCACCGACACGCAGCAGGGCGTTGATGGCAT
The DNA here is from genome assembly GCA_031291715.1 of Rhodopila sp. Classification (GTDB taxonomy): domain Bacteria; phylum Pseudomonadota; class Alphaproteobacteria; order Acetobacterales; family Acetobacteraceae; genus Rhodopila. Next base: position 50,153 of record JARLIN010000467.1, read on the forward strand.
CCTCTCGGCGGGGATGATCTACATGCCGAAGCCGATGGACATCGCGCTCCAGGCGGACAGCGTATCCATCTCGTTCTTCGAGGCCTGGTATCAGGGCCAGCAGGCCGCAGTCGCAGCGTATGCCGCGCAGGCGACGGTGACCTTCACGGGCATCAATACCAGCTACGTGTGCACCACCGGGTGGCTCAAGCGCTACAAGCCGATGGCGGACGCAAAGAAGCTGCTGCAGCCCCGGAAGTTCCGCATCGAGTGGCAGTCCATCACGCCCTCTCCAGTCGGAGCATCCGGATAATGGCGGGTCGGCGCACAGCCACTGTCCCCATCCACCGCGAGGGCCGCGACCGGGGCGGCGTCTTCACGCTGACCGAGATGCCCGCCGTCCAGGCGACGGAGTGGTTCATCCGCGCCATGCAGCTGCTCGCGCGGTCCGGCGCCGACGTTCCGTCGAACATCATGCACCTGGGGGCGGCTGGGTTCGTCACCATGGGCATCGGGACCGTGCTGACCGGCCTGGGCAAGGCGCCGTGGCACGAGGTGAAGCCGCTGCTGGACGAGCTGCTGGGGTGCGTCACGTCCTACCAGCCGCCGGGCGCCGTCGCCGCGCAGACACGCTGGGATGTGATCAAGGGACAGATCGAGGAGCCGGCCACCATCCTCCAGCTGCACGAGGAGGTGGTCTCGCTACACCTGGGTTTTTCTTTGGCCGCCAGGCTCTCGAATTACCGGGACTTAGCGGCTCGGATGATGGCCGCACTTTCGCCGAATACCGAAACGTCAACCGAACAATCGCCGTTGTCGTCTCCTCCCGCCTAGCCACGCTGCATGAGCTGTCGACGGTTTATGGCCTCGAAGACCTCTTCACGCTCCTGGAGATCATTACGGTGGATCGGCACAACGAGCGTATCGCGATGGAGGTGGAAGACTGATGGCCACCGTCGTCGATGAGTTCGTAACCACACTCCGTCTTGACGCCTCGGATTTCACCAAGGGCCAGGTAGCGGTCCGTGAATCGCTTCAGCGCACCCGGTCTGAAAGCACGACGGTGGCGAAAAGCCTGGAAGCCGACGGCGCGCGCGCGGCGCAGTTCTTCGCCCAGGTCAAGACCGAAGCCCTATCGCTGATCGGCGTTCTCCTCGGTGCGAAGGGCATCGAGGCATTCGGCCGACAGGCGACGAAATCGCTCGCCGACATCGGCCGGGAAGCCAAGAACATCGGCCTGTCCGTTCCGGAACTCGCGGCGTTCCGCAACATGATCGAGCGCAACGGTGGCAGCGCCGAAGCCGCAACGAGCTCCCTCAAGGGCTACGCCGACCAGGTTGAGCGGTTCAAGGTCTTCGGCGACGCGACGGTGCTGCAGTACCTGAACCCGATCGGTGCCGACATAAACGACAGCCCCATCGCCGTCTTCCAGAAGTTCATGAAGTTCGTCCAGGACAACAAGGACAAGGCGGGCGGCATCCAACTGATCAACCTGGAGGGCAAGGGCCTCGGGTTTGATCAGGGGCTGATCAACGCGGCGATCCAGATGGGGACGGTCGCGAAGGCGAATGCCGAACTCGGCCGGTCCTATGAGCTCGGCGTTCCGACGCAGGAGCAGATCGACAAGGTGACGGCCATGCAGCACTCGCTGACTGGCCTGGGCCAAGCCGCACAGCAGGCAGGGAACAACCTGCTTTCCGATATGGCGCCTGGGATCACCGCGGTTTCGGATGCGCTGTCGGACTGGATCGCCAAGCACCCGAAGGAGTCCGAAGAAATCCTTGCAGTCGCCACGGCCCTGACCACTCTCGGGGCCGTCCGGATGAGCGCGAGCCTGATGGGTCTGACGGGGGTCGTCACCACTATCGATACGCTGCTTGGCCTACTGCCGCGATTGGCCCCTTTACTCCTGACCGGTCCTGCCGGCGGCGAAGACCCAGACTTCAGCAAGCAGAAGAACGAAGAATTCCTGCGCAACAACCCGCCCGGCAGCGATCCACTTTCGACGTGGTGGCGCAATCACATGCCGCACTGGATGGGCGGTGGCGGGCAGCCTCCAATCGCCGATCAATCCATGGCCCCGGAGCAGCAGCAGTTCCTGCAATCGCTGTCCGGACCGGAGAGCGGCGGCGATTACAAGATCAAGAACGGCGGGAGCCATTTCGAGGATACGTCGCGCTTCCCCGAAGGCGTTGGCCCCGGTGGCACATCGACGGCGTCGGGCCGGTATCAGTTCACGACGGGCACCTGGGCGGAGGTCTCCTCCAAGCTGGGGCTCAAGGACTTCAGCCCGGTCAGTCAGGATCGCGCGGCTTGGTACTTGGCCGCCCGCGAATACCAGCAGAAGACGGGCCGCGATCTCCAGTCCGACCTGAAAGCCGGCGGTCATGAGTCGAACATCGCTCTCGCGCTCAACGGTCGGTGGCCTTCTCTCCCGGGCGGATCGCAATATCGCGGCGCGCCGAATGGCGTTCCGAAGCCGGGCCCCACATTCGGGCCGCAGGCAGCGCCGGAAGCGCAAAATGGTTCGAGCCCTCCGACAGCAAGGCCGCAGCTGGCTCCAATCCAGGACAGCGCGCCTGACCGTGGCAGCCGAGA
>JARLIN010000468.1 GCA_031291715.1 Rhodopila sp.
ATCCCGGAGAAGAGGATCAGCCCCGCTCCGGAAGAGACAATAACCCCGGTGACCAGCATGGGTGCCTTGGCCAAGGTGGACGTCGCGTACGCGAGCAGCCGGGAACCGGGGACCCTCCCTCCCAAGTGGCAAACGCGGTTCCCGCGGAATGACGCCCTACCGAAAACCCCTTGCCGCGAAGGCCGAAGCAAGGTGCTCAACCTCGCCGTCCACTGATGTAAAACTGAAGTTGTTCGATGACGAAATTTTGCTCGGAGATGATGTCTTTCACCAGGTCCCCGATCGAGATGAGACCGATCAGCTTGCCGTCATCCAGGACGGGAAGATGACGCAGCCGCTTTTCCGTCATCAGCGCCATGCATTCCTCGCTGCTCTGCTGGGGACCCACATACAGGACCGGGCACGTCATGACGTCGCGTACCGGCGTGTCCTTCGACGATTTCCCCAGAAGCACGACCTTGCGCGCATAATCGCGCTCGGTCAGCATGCCGACAATCGTCTCGCCCTCCACGATCAGAAGCGAGCCGATATTCTTTTCCGCCATCACCATCAGCGCGTCGAACACCGACGCGGTCGGAGCGATGGTGTGGACGGCTGGGTCGGATTTGGACCGAAGGATTTGGGCCACCTTTTTCATCGGAGCCTCTCGAGATAAGCGCGCCCCGCATTGGCGCGCGAACCACTTTGCCACGTTGCGTTGTCAGCTATGTTCTTCGCGTACCATCTGGAGTGCCTGTTTGACCCGGCCGAGCTTGTTCTCCTCGCCGCCACCCATACCCTCTGATTCCGATGCTGACAGGCGAAGGGCGTCCTGTTCCCATCGGCGCAATATCGCCAGCTTTTCCTCGCGCGATAGTTGAGGATCGTTGGCAACATCTTGCGGCTCGGCAAAGAAGGCTTGGGGGTCTTGCAACGCCGCTTCGAAATCGACTTGAGACGTTCCCTGAATCATTGGTAAGTCCTCCCCTTGGCTGGCCCCTTGTAGCACGACTGCTGACTTGGCTGTTGTAACCGCTGCGAGAATGGTGACGCGTCTCGACCGGCTGTCTGCTGAATCGCCAATTGGGCGGTCGGCCCCTGCGCCGGGGTTCGGCTTTGAGTTGCGTCCAGGGGTGGTCGAAAGCAGGCCTCGTGTCTCGGCGGGGCGACGCGGGTGCCGGGCGTCGGATTTGATCCCGCGGTGCGTGTCCAGGATAGAACACCGAAGCCAGACGCTTGACCTGGGGCGAGGCAGCCGACAGCCTTCCGTCAGCACGGGCGCGACAAGACCCGGCAAATGGAGGATACGTCATGGCTCGCCAGATTTCCCGCAGGCTGCTGATCGGCGCCACCGCCGCGGCTTTACCGCTTCCCGGCCTGCTCTGCGCCCGCGGCGACGCCCCGGAGTTCGAGATGAAGATGGGAAACGACAATCCCATGTCGCATCCGAACACCATCCGCCAGCAGGAAGCGGTGGACCGGATCCTGAAGGAAACCAACGGCCGTGTTAAGATCTCGGTCTTTCCGAACAATCAGCTTGGCGGCGACACCGACATGCTGTCGCAGCTTCGGTCCGGCGCGCTGGAGTTCATGACGCTGTCGGGGCTGATCCTTTCGACGTTCACGCCGCTGAGCTCGATCTACGGCATCGGCTACGCGTTTCCCGACTACAAGAAGGTCTGGGCGGCGGTCGATGGCGATCTGGGCGCGATGATCCGGGCCTCGATCGACAAGGCTGGGCTGTATGGGTTCGAAAAGATCTGGGACAACGGATTCCGCCAGATCAGCAGCAGCACGCATCCGATCCGGACGCCGGATGACCTGAAGGGATACAAGATCCGGGTGCCCGTCAGCCCGCTGTGGACCAGCATGTTCGAGGCGTTCGGGGCGGCTCCGGCCAGCATCAATTTCAACGAGGTCTATTCGGCGCTGCAGACGAAGATCGTCGAGGGGCAGGAGAATCCGCTGGTCAATATAGAAACGGCGAAGTTGTACGAAGTGCAGAAGTATATCTCGATGACCCGGCACATGTGGGACGGGTTCATCATGCTCGGCAATGGGCGAAACTGGAGGAGTCTGCCGGCGGACGTAAAGGCGGTGATTTCGAAGAACCTGAATGGTTCGGCCGAAGATCAGCGGAACGATTACGCGAACTCGGACGGGACGATGCATGCGCTGTTGGAGAAGCAGGGCATGGTGTTCAATGAACCCGATCCCGAGGCGTTCCGCCAGGTGCTGATCACAGCGGGCTTCTACGACAAGTGGAAGGAGAAGTACGGCGCCGAGGCCTGGGCAGTGCTGGAGAAATACACGGGTAAGATCGGCAGCTGACTAACGCCATCCATCGAACCGATTGACGCCCAGCCCGCCCCTCGACGCCCAGCCCTCCCCGCGACGCCCGGCCCTCCCGCGACGCACGGGGCTCCTCCCACCGTCATGGCCCGGCGTGTCCGGGCCATGCCGAGCGTGGGCTTACAGCCCCTCGAACAGCGTCGTCGTGATATAACGTTCCGCGAACGACGGAATGATTACCACGATGCGCTTCCCGGCGAATTCCGGCCGCTTCGCGAGCTTCAACGCCGCCGCCAGGGCCGCCCCCGAGGAGATGCCGCCCGGAATCCCCTCGGTCCGCGCCAGGCGCCGGGCGGTCGCCAGGGTTTCCTCGTTGGTGACCTGGATGACCTCGTCGATCGCCGTGGTGTCCAGGATCTCCGGCACGAAGCCCGCGCCGATGCCCTGGATCGGGTGCGGGCCGGGTGCGCCGCCGGACAGCACGGGGCTCGCCGCCGGTTCCACCGCGATCATTTTCAGGCTGGGCCGCCGCGGCTTCAGCGCCTGCGCGACACCGGTCAGCGTGCCGCCGGTGCCGATGCCGGAAACGATCGCGTCCACTTCGCCCGCGGTGTCGTACCAGATCTCTTCCGCCGTGGTCTTCAGGTGGATCGCCGGGTTGGAGGGGTTGCCGAACTGGTTCGGACTCACCGCGCCAGGGGTTTCCGCGAGCAGTTCCTTGGCGCGGGCCACCGCACCGTTCATGCCCTTCTCCCGCGGCGTCAGCTCCAGCTCCGCGCCCAGATAGGCCAGCATCTTGCGCCGTTCGATGGACACCGATTCCGGCATGGTCAGGATCAGCTTGTAACCCCGTGCCGCCGCGACGAACGCCAGCCCGATGCCCGTGTTGCCGGAGGTCGGCTCGATGATCGTGCCGCCCGGCTTCAGCTTGCCCTCCTCCTCCAGCGCCAGGATCATGTTGACACCGATTCGGTCCTTCACGCTGGCGATCGGGTTGAAAAATTCCAGCTTCAGCACGACATCGGCGGTGATCCCTTCCTCGGCGAGGATCTTTGGGATGCGGACCAGCGGTGTGTTGCCGATCGTCTCGGCGATGCTGTCATAGATGCGGCCGCGCAAGGGACGGTCGAAGACGAGGGGTGTGTGCTCGGTTGCCATGGGCTGTCCTTTTCCCCGAAGTGGCCGCCTGAGACCCCGGGCGGCATTTGGTCGCGCATAAAAGACGAAAATTTTTTACCCTGGCAAGATGGCAGGCCCTCGGCAGCAACCATGCGACCCGTGACGCCTCGTGTGTGGAAATTCTTTCCACGCACCCCTGTTGCGATACACCAGCCATGCTGACGCCCGCTTGGCAACCCGCCGGCGGGATGCACATCTAGGCCGCATGAGAACACTGCCCGCCGCCGCCCGTAGCGGCCTTCCATGAGTTCGCCGGCCGCGCGTACGGCTTCGGTGCGGTTCATCCTCGCCACCCTTGTCATCGATGCTCTGGGCTTCGGGCTGGTGGTGCCGATCGTGCCGTCTTTGGTGCTGAAGCTGTCGGGGCTGGCGGTATCGGACGCCTCCATCTGGGTTGGTGGCCTGCTCGCGGTCTTCGCGCTGATGCAGTTCATCTGCGCGCCGGTCCTGGGCGCGCTGAGCGACCGCTTCGGCCGCCGTCCGGTGCTTCTGCTGTCCTTGAGCGGCATTTGCGTGAACTACCTGATGCTGGCCTGGGCGCCGTCGCTGGCGTGGCTGTTCCTGGGGCGGCTGATCGCGGGCGCAACCGCGGCGAACGCCTCCACCGCGAACGCCTACATCGCCGACGTGACGCCCCCGGCCAAACGAGCGGCCCGCTTCGGCCTCGTCGGCGCGATGTTCGGGATCGGCTTTGTCCTGGGGCCGGCGCTGGGCGGGGTGCTGGGCGCGTACGGCTTGCGGCTGCCGTTTCTGGCGGCGGCCGGACTGGCGGCCTGCAACGTGCTGTACGGCGCTTTCGTGTTGCCGGAGAGCCTGCCCCCGGCGCGCCGCCGCCCCATCGAATGGCGCCGCGCCAATGCGCTGGGCTCGGTGCGGGTGGTGCTGGCCGACCGCAACCTGGCACGGCTGGCGCTGGCCTGGTGCTGCAACTGGTTCGCCCTGGGGGCACTGCCGAGCAGCTTCGTGCTGGCCAATCAACTCCGATTTGGGTGGGACACGCGGCATAACGGCATGGCGCTGGCACTCGCCGGGCTGGGTTCGGCGGTGGTGCAGGGCTTGCTGGTGCGGCGGATCAACCCCGCGCTGGGAGAGAAACGTGCGGCGATCGCGGGGGCATTGCTGACCGCGTCCGCGTATTTTTGCATGGGAGTCGCGCCGGTCGGCGGCGTGGTGCTGCTGGGGATCATGTTGCAGGCGTTGGGTGCGATCGCCAATCCTGCGGTGCAGGCGATGGTGTCCGCATCCGCCAGCGCGGACCGGCAGGGGGAGACGCAGGGCGCGCTGTCTTCGTTGCAGGGCATGACCGCGATCATGTCGCCGTTGTTCGCAGCCTGGCTGTTTTCGACCTTCACGCGGCCTGATGCGCTCGTGGTGTTCCCGGGTGCGCCGTTCCTGGCTTCCGCGCTCGCCTGTTGCGTGGGGTGCTGGGCTGTGTTCGGACTGCGCCCGGTGCCGGAACTGGTCAGCGCGGAGGGTGGCGTTACACTGCCCGTCAGCACGGAAGCAGGAGGAAACCGATGAAGACTCGCCCCCCGAGGCAGAAGGCGCCAGCCCTGAGCTGCGACTGCCATTTTCATATTTTTGGCCCGTTCGACAAATACCCGTTGAGCGCGGGCCGGACCTACACACCGCCCGCGGCTTTGGTACCGGCCTATCTGGAACTGGCGGAGACGGTCGGGCTTCAGCGCATGGTGGTGGTGCAGGCCAGCATCTACGGCACCGACAACGCCGTGACGCTCGACGCGATCTCTCAATTTGGGCTGCACCGGGCGCGCGGCGTGGCGGTGATCGACGACAGTTTCGACGATGCGGCACTGAAACGGCTGCATGAGCAGGGGATCCGCGGGGTGCGATTCAACATGGTCTCCGGCAACGGCACGCCGGAGGATCAGCTGGAGGCTCTGGCGCGCCGCGTGGCGCCGCTGGGCTGGCACATCCAGATCTATGCCGACGGGGCGAAGATGCTGGAGATCGGGCCGTTGCTGGCGCGGCTGCCGGTGGAGGTGGTGGTCGATCATTGCGGCGGCGTGATGGCTGGCCTGGGTGTTCAGCATCCTCAGTTCCAGGCGCTGCTGCGGCTGATGGACAGTGGGCGGGCCTGGATGAAGGTTTGCAGCTACCGCGCTTCCTCGACGGGCGCGCCGTACATGGACGTGGAGGCGAACGTCAAGGCGCTTGTAGCGGCGGCACCCGATCGTTGCGTATGGGGGACAGACTGGCCGCACTCCCAGATGAACCCGGCGCCGGAGGCTGGGGTGTTGCTGGACCAGTTCTTCGACTGGGTGCCCGATGCGGGCGTCCGGCAGAAGATCCTGGTGGACAATCCGGCGCGGCTTTACGGCTTTTAAGGCCATTGGGTCATGACCGGGCCCGGCCCGGTCGCCCGCGTCTTCGCCTCATCCGGCACTGCAGGTCGTGTGGTCCGGCGGAGGCTTACCGGGTGGCGCCAACCGTGCCACCGGCCGGAGCCTCTGCCCCCGCATACCGCTTCGCCAGCGTGGCGCAGACCATCAACTGGATCTGGTGGAACAGCATCAGCGGCAGGACGATCAGCCCGACCGACTGGCCGGCCAGGAGCACCGTCGCCATCGGCAGGCCGCTCGCCAGACTTTTCTTGGAGCCACAGAAGACGATCGTTACCTCGTCGGCGCGGGAGAAGCCCAGCAGGCGGCTGCCGAAGGTGGTGATCGTCAGCACGGCGGCCAGCAGCGCGGCATCGACCACTAGCAGCCGGCCGAGCTCGGGCAGGCCAAGCTGGTGCCAGATGCCCTGGGTGACGCCCTCGCTGAAGGCGACATAGACCACCAGCAGGATCGACCCCCGATCGACCAGACCGAGCAGCTTCTTGTTGCGCAGCGCCCAGCCGCCGATCAGCGGGCGGGCAAGCTGGCCGGCGGCGAACGGCAGCAGAAGCTGGACGACGATGTCGCCGGCACCTTTCACCGAAAACCCGCCCTGCGCGCTGAGCAGCAGCCCGGCCAGCAGCGGCGTCAGCAGCATGCCCAGCAAGTTGGACGCGGTCGCGGCGCACAAGGCGGCCGGCACATTGCCGCGGGCGATCGAGGTGAAGGCGATCGAGGATTGCACCGTCGAAGGCAGCACGGACAGCAGGATCAGGCCGGTCCAGAGTGGGCCGCTCAAGAGATGCGGGAACAAGGCCCGCGCCGCCAGGGCGAGCGCCGGGAACAGCAGGAAGGTCGCGGCCAGGATCACGACGTGCAGACGCCAGTGCCACGCTCCGGCCAGCGCCGCGCTGGGGGCGAGGCGGGCGCCGTGGAGGAAGAACAGCAGCGCGATCGCGGCGATGGTGGCGTGGCCAGCGACGACCGCGCCCGCGCCATGCACCGGCAGCAGTGACGCGAGGCACACCATGCCAACAATGGCTGCGATATAGCCGTCGAACGGCAACCGGGACAGCAGCGCCTTGAGTGACATCGCCGGGCTCCTTGTCTTGTGCGACGCAGCAATCATGAACCTGCTCGAGCTTATTGTGAATGACGTTGAGCGACGTTATTGTCATGTCGATTTGTGATAATAAACCCCTCGATGGCCCGCCCGCGTGCAGACGCTCTCTTGTGGCGTGAACCCGATACTTCGCTCGGCGGCTTTGACTGTCACGGAGACCATCACATTGCGACCCGTCGATATGAACGATCCGCGTTCCGCCGATGCCGCCCGTTACATCCGCTTCGCCGATGAGGAGGCCCATGGTCGCTCCCCTCTTTACGAAGCGTTCGCGCGGGGTGTCGCGGGTGATCACGAGACCCTCGATTTCTTGTCGACGTTGCCGACGGAAAAGCGACAACCGAACCTGCTGCTCGCCGCCGTGCGCCACCTGTTTGGCACGCCGGACAGTTGGTCCGATTTCCGCCGATCCCTGCTGACCAATCCCGATGCTGTTCGGTCGGTCATGCTCGCACGCTCGACGCAGACCAACGAGCCGGCAAGGTGTGCCGCGCTGCTCCCGGTTCTGGCGCGATTACCACAACCTCTGGCCCTCATCGAGGTCGGAGCGTCGGCCGGACTGTGCCTGTTGCCCGATTTCTATGCCTATGACTACGGAAGCAGGCTGATCCGTCCGGTGGATGCGGGATTCGAACCGCCTGTCTTCACCTGCTCTTCCAGCGACACGACACCGTTGCCGGCCGCCGCGCCGAAGATCGTCTGGCGGGCGGGGCTGGATCTGAACCCGCTGGATGCCTGCGATCCCGCCCAGGCGGCGTGGCTTGAGACGTTGGTCTGGCCCGAACAGACGGGACGGCTCGCCAATTTGCGGGCGGCGATGAAGATTGCTGCCACGGTCAGGCCGCGTGTCGTGAAGGGCAATCTGCTCGGCGACGATCTTTCGCGTCTGTGCGCGGAGGCCACGAAAGATGCCACGCTTGTCGTCTTCCACACGGCGGTCCTGGCCTATGTCGCCGATCGGGCGGACAGGCAGGCGTTTGCCGACAGGGTCACGTCGTTGTGCCGGTATTGGGTATCGAATGAGTCGCCTGGTGTCTTTCCGGACCACGCGGTGCGCGCGGGAAAACCGAGGATGGACGGCAGCTTTCTGCTGTCGGTGAACGGTTCCCCCATGGCCTGGAGCGATCCGCATGGCGCCACGCTGGATTGGATTGCCGGCAACGCGGCGCCTTGACCGATGTTTGACCCGGTTCACCTCGAAAGCTTCCTCGCCGTCGTGCAGACCCGCAACTTCACCGAAGCGGGGCGGCGGCTGGGTTTGCAGCAGTCCACCGTCAGCCAGCACATCCGCAAGCTGGAGGAGAGTGCCGGGCGGCGGCTGTTCGTGCGCGACACTCACCGGGTGACCCTGACGGCGGACGGGGAGGCGATGACCGGTTTCGCGCAGACCATCCTGGATACCAACCAGCGGGCGCGGCGCTACTTCGCCGGCTCTCAGTTGCGCGGCCGGGTGCGGTTCGGCACCTCGGAAGACTTCGTCAGCACGCGTCTGCCGGAGTTGTTGCGCGACTTCGTCCGCCAGCACGCACTGGTCGATCTGGAGCTGAAGGTCGGCGTCAGTGCGACGCTGTACGAATATCTCGATGCCGGGGAACTGGACCTGGTGCTGGCGAAGCGCCGGGCGGGCGACGAGCGCGGCCAGTTGGTGTGGCGCGATCGGCTCGCGTGGGTGGGGGCGCCGGGGGTGAAGATCGAGGCGCCGGTGCCGCTGATCCTCTTCAACCCGCCAAGCATCACGCGGACGGTGGCGCTGGAGGCGTTGGAGCGCGCCGGCCTGACATGGCGGATTGCCTGCACCAGCGGCAGTTTGAGCGGGCTGCGCGCCGCCTGTCTGGCGGGTCTGGGCGTCACCGTGCATGCGCGGGGGCTGATGCCGGAGGGTCTGGTGGAGATGCCGGCCGCCCTTCGTCTGCCGGAGCTTGGGGATGTGGAGTTCGTGGTCCTGGGTGCCCGGAGTGGACCGCGCGGCCCGGCGGCGGCGTTGGCTGCGGCCATCCTGGCGAACGGGGACCGGTTGCAGCGGTCGGGTTGAAGGCCGGGTGTGGTCTTGCGCCGATCGGCGGGAAGCGACGGGGTGATCGCACGTCTGTTGATGTGTTGATGTGTTGATGTGTCATGGCCGGCCTTGTGCCGGCCACGCACGACTTTCTTGGTATCGGCACCGCAAGTCATGGGTGGCCGGGCCGACTTCTCCCTATCGTCATGGCTGGGTCCTTTTCGTCAAGGCCGGGTCCCTATCGTCATGGCCGGGCGTGTCCCGGCCATCTGCGCACGGACGGTTGGGGGCGGATGGCCGGGGCAACCCCCGGCCAGAACAATGGGGGTATTCGGCCCCCCCCCCCAAAAAAATAGGTGGCGAAAAAAACAAAAAAGTGGGGGGGCGGGCCAACACCCCC
>JARLIN010000469.1 GCA_031291715.1 Rhodopila sp.
CCCCCCCCCCCCCCCCCCCCCCCCCCCCCCCCCCCCCCCCCCCCCCCCCGCCCCCCCCCCCCCCCCCCCCCCCCCCCCGCGCCCCATGACGAGGATAGAGAGTCGGCGCCCAGGGGGGTATTACCCGGTTGGGTGGTCCCTGAAGGTTTGTTACTGTGACAGATCGCAGGCGATCCTTGGCCGTTACGAACCGCGACCTCTTTCACAATCCGGCCCGGCGCGCGACAGCCCTGCATTGCTGACGCGGGCAGAGACCGCAGGTCTTGCTCCCGCCGTGGATCATGAGCCTGCGCTCGCCGTTCAGTTGTTGTGTGGCCGTGTCGTCTGCTCCGTTGTTGGGGATTCCAATCGGGCTCCAAGCGAGACGGCGTCTCGCGATCTCGATCGGTTGGAATGTCCCGGCTGATTAACCAAGCCACACGAAGCTGCGGAAACATGACGCCATAATCACGCTAGTTTTGAACTCAACCCGCCCCGGCGCTGTCCGTTCGACTCATGCCGGGTCCAATGATCCGGTCTTTGGAGAAACAGAACGAGGAAACCAAATGGCTGAAACACGGCATTCCGGAAATCCTGGCAACTTCGCCGAGGATCGTGAGAAGGCGGCGCGCGCCGGTCACGTCGGCGGCCAGCATAGCTCGGGCAATTTTGCCAATGACCGCGAACGGGCAGCCGAGGCGGGTCGCAAAGGCGGTCAGGCCAGCCATGGCGGGTCAGACCATGAGAATGCGTCGGAGGCCCGCCAGTCACGCGGCGGAGGCGCGGAAAATAACCCGGGCAGCTTCGCCGAGGATCGCGAGAAGGCATCCGCGGCAGGACGGAAGGGTGGCGCGTCGTCCCGCTGATCAAGAAACGAAAGGTGGTTGAAATGGCCGATCGGGCAGACGGCGCTGCGGGCGGGGCGACATTCGCCGTTCACAAGGCGGCCGATCGGTCCGAGCAGCGGGAGCGCGACACGCGTGCCGCCGACTGCACCCTGGTTCTTGCCATTCGCACGACGAACCAGGTGAAACGATCTCAAGCGGAAGCGATCCTGCGCGCGGCGGGCGCGACCGAGATCGAAACGATTAGGTAGGAGGCTTTATGGCCACGACAAAAGGTTTGAACGATCTTCTGCTGTCCTTCATGCAGGACATCTACTACGCGGAACGGCAAATTCTGAAGGCATTGCCGAAGATGGCAAAAGCCGCCGCCAATCCGCAGTTGAAAGAGGCCTTTACGCATCATCGGGAAGAAACGCAGGGCCAGGTCGAGCGACTGCAGAAAGCCTTCGAGGTTCTTGGCAAGCGGGCGCGCGGCGTCACGTGCGAAGCCATCAACGGCTTGATCGAAGAAGGCGAAGAGGTGATCGAAGAATTTCCCGAAGGCAGCGTCCGCGATGCCGGCCTGGCGGCCTGCGCCCAGGCCGTGGAGCACTACGAGATCGCTCGTTACGGCGCGCTGATCGCATGGGCGAGGACAGTTGGGCAGAAAGAGATCGTCTCCTTGCTCGAGGAAACCCTCGCTGAAGAGAAGAAGGCTGATACCTTGCTGAACCAATTGGCCAGCAAGGAAATCAACCAGCAGGCCTTTAAGGATGCCGCCTGACAGGTTACGCCGGCGCCGCGTGATCTTCCCGGATCATGGCGGCGCCTTTTTCCCCGATCATGATTGTCGGGGCATTTGTATTGCCGGTCGTCAGGGTCGGCATAACTGAGGCGTCGATGACGCGCAGCCCATCCAAACCATGCACCCGCAGCCGTGAGTCCACCACGGCGGACGGGCCGTCGCCCATACGGCAGGTTCCAACCGGATGGTAAATTGTCGTGCCGTAACGGCGTGCATAGTCCAGCAGCCCGTCATCGGTTGTGATATCCGGGCCGGGGAGTGTTTCGACAACGCTGTGCTGCGCGATCGCCGGGGCAGCAAAGATTGCCCGGGTGAACCGGACGCCTGCTGTCAACACGCGGATATCGGCCGGATCGGACAGGTAGTTCGGCGTGATGATCGCCTTTTCGGCCGGGTCAGCGCTCCGGGCCATGATCGTGCCGCGACTATCCGGGCGGACTGGACAGACCGCGACGGTCATGCCGTCCTCGCGTTCCAGTTCCCCGAACTTGCTGGCGTCATAGCTGGCGGGGGTGAATAGAAGCTGTAGGTCTGGACTCGCCTTTTCCGGTGTCGAGCGACAGAAGACCTGCGCCGTCGTCACACCGAAGGTCAACGCGCCGCGGCTCTCGAGTGCGAACCGCATCGCCTCCCGCGCCAAGCGGATGCCGCGTGCGAGCTTGTTGATCGAAATCGATCCTTTGACGCGATGCGAGACCCGCGCCACGTAATGGTCCTGCAAGTTGGCGCCGACCCCTGGCAGGTGGTGGACCACGGGCACACCGATCGATTGCAGATGTTCCGCGGGTCCCACGCCGGAGATCTGCAACAGATGCGGCGAATTGATCGCTCCGCCGCACAGGATCACCTCCTTGTGCGCCTTCGCTTCGATAGTCTGCCCACGCTGACGGAAGGCCACGCCGACGCACCGCTTCCCCTCGAACAGCAACCTTGTTGCCAACGCCTCGGTTTCCACGCGCAGGTTCGGTCGTCCCTGCGCCTCCTTCAGGAAGGTTTGCGCGGTCGAGCCCCGCCAGCGGCCTTTGCGGGTCATTTGCGAATACCCGACGCCCTCCTGTTCACGCCCGTTCAGGTCCTTGCTGAACTTGTGGCCCGCTTGCTGCGCGGCCTCGATGAAGCGATGCGTCAGCGGCAGAATCGTGCGGTAATCCTCGACTTTCAGCGGGCCGCCCTTGCCGCGGTATTCCGGATCTGTGCCCTGCTTATAGTCCTCCGACTTGCGGAAATAGGGCAGGACGTCGTCGAAACTCCATCCGCGGCAGCCCATCTGCGCCCAGCCGTCGAAGTCGGCTGGATTGCCGCGCACATATAGCATCCCGTTGATCGAGCTCGATCCGCCCAGCGTCTTTCCGCGCGGCCAGTGGATACGCCGTCCACCGCTGCCCTCGGTTCCTTCGGCGCTGTAGTTCCAGTTGACCACGGGATGATACAGCAGCTTCAGGATGCCGGCTGGAATGTGGATCCACAGCAGCGAGTCCTTGGGGCCAGCTTCCAACAGGATCACCTTCGCACCGGTCTCGCTCAGCCGGGCGGCAACGACGCAACCGGCGGAGCCGGCGCCGACGACAATGTAGTCAGCTTCCATCGGTTCAACCCTTATGCAGCGGTGGCAGCGCCTCGCCGGCGAAGAAGCGCCTTGGATTGTCGGCCAGGATCGAATGAATTTCGTGCTCCGTCAGGCCTCGGGCCTTCAGCATTGGAACGAAATCGGTGAACAGATAGGTGTAATGCGGTGGCCATTGTCCTTCGGCGCGCAAGGTGTCCATGCGTGCCTGCTCCTCGGCGGTGACCTGGCGCGCGAACTTGCCAAGCCAGCCGCAATGGCGATCCTGACTCATCATGATCTGCGCGCGATGACCGCTTTTCACCAGCCGCACCAGATTGTCCGCGCGGACTTCGTCTGGCTGAAACCGCAACAATCCGATGCGATCGAAACCGATATACGATCCGCCATCGACAATGCGCTGGTGATAGGCCGGATCGGCATTGCCGCAGCAATGACCGATCAGGCAACGATGCGCCGGTACGCCACCCTTCGCGAAGGCCGCCTGTTGGTCAGGCCCCGCGTAGCCGTCCTGGGTATGGGTGATAATCGGAACGTTGGTCGCTTTCTGCGCCAGGCACGCCGCCTCCAGGAACTTGTGCTCCAGGGCGGTTATCGCCGGTGCACCGGTCGCGACCTTGATCGCGCCCGCCTTGATCCCGGTCGAGCCAATCCCATGCGTGATCTCGCGGATATAGAGTTCCGCGATCTCCTCCACCGTTCGAGCGCGCCAATAGACCGGCAGGCCCATCTCCTCAAAATAGAAGCCGGTGGTGCAGACCACGTTCATCTCGGATTTTTCCGCGATTTCCCGCATCAGCGTGACGTCGCGGCCGAGTTCGATGGGGCAGGGATCGACGAAGGTCCGGACGCCGTGATCGATCCGTAGCTGCCGCAGGCGGCGTACCGCCTCGGTGACGAAACCACCGCGATCGAACGTTGCCGATGGATCGAACTCGGCGCCTGGAAAGGCGATGAACAGATGCTCGTGCATCAAGGTGCGGCCAAGCTGATCCAGCCCGATCGGGCCGGTGACGGTTTGGACATGCATGGATCGTTTCCCCTATTTCGTGCCGGTGATTTCCTGCCAGAGCCGGCGCTCCTCTCCCCGCGGATCGTTCTCTATCCGGCACACCTTGTCCAGAACCAGGGTCGCCCGGCGGTCCGGGTCATAGATCGGCCATTGGGGGATGGACGGGTGATCCGGCCGGCCGTTCCGTGCGAACGCCGCCCAGGCGGATGACATGGTATCCGCCAGCGTCTGTGCATCCGGGCTGCCACCTGTTGCGTTGGTCAGGTCCAGCGGGTTGAACGTGAACGGCACATCCATCGCGTGCGGCGCCTTCAGTTTGCCGCCCAGCACCGGGGTTTCCCATTCGAACGAATACATCCAGACCGGCCCGCGTCGCAGCGCGGCCCGTCGTTGCGCCAGCACAAGGGAGCGGATCCTGAAATTGCTATCCGTCGTCACCGCGATCAACCGCTCGGCCGGGTTCAGGTCCGGATACAACCGTCCATACACTTCCATCACCCGGCCGGCGTACTCGCCGGCGATCGCCGCGACCCGCTGCCGCATCTCGGCTTCGGTCAGAGAGCGGTCCCAGACCTGATCGATCACCGCCAGGAAGTTCGCCGTCTCGTTCTTCATGTCGCCGATGATCAGGGGGATATCGGCACAGACTTCCGACGCGACGGGGTCGAACGGCTGGGCGGGGAGCACGTCCCCATCCACCACCGGCCCAAACGGGTAACGGTCGAACAACGGCGCCGGCGACGGACCGAGCGCCTTCTGCGCCGGTTCGACGGCGGCCAGAAGATACGCGACGGGGACCGCCTGAAGCGAAGCCACCGACGCGGCGGCCGAACCGAGATGGCGCAGCACGCATTCGGTCAGGGCCAGGGCGCGTTCCCGCGTCCGCAGCCGCACGGCCGCGCCGCTTTGGATGATCGCGCGATGGAACAAACCCTTGGCACGCGGCATTGCCAGAAGCGTGCTGACCTTGGCCCCGCCGCCGGATTCCCCGAAGATGGTGACGTTGCCTGGATCGCCGCCGAACGCGGCGATATTGTCGCGCACCCATTCCAGCGCTGCCACCATATCCAGCGTGCCGGCATTGCCGGAAAATCGGAACGCCTCGCCGCCAAAGGCGGACAGATCCAGGTGGCCGAATATGTTCAGCCTCTGATTGACGGTCACCACAACGACATCATTCCGCGCGGCGAGCCGGCTACCGCGCAGGCGGGGCGCGTTGGCATTGCCGTAGGCGAATGCACCACCGTGAAACCACACCATGACGGGGCGCTTCGCCGCCGCGTCCGGGCCCGGTGTCCACACATTCACGGTCAGGCAGTCTTCGGTTTCGGGCGACGGATCGGGGGCGCCAGAGAAATCCTCGAGTTCCGGCCTCGTGGCGGGGCGCAAACCAGCCTGGGGCGCATGGCCGGTGAAGTCTGTGCAGTCGCGTACCCCGATCCAGGGTGCCGGCGGCTGCGGCGGCAGGAACCGGCTCGGGCCAGCGGTCGAGGCGGCATACGGGATCGTCTTGAACGCCAGGACATCCTCGACGACCGTGCCGCGCACCTTCCCGGATGCTGTTTCAACAACATTGTTCATCGCTGTCTCCCCCATTTCCGGACAAGCATGCCGGAGGATCGGAAGAGAAGGGAAGAGCGCGGGGTCAATCCAGCCGGAAACCAGGCTCCCGCCGTTGGGCGAACTGGCGCATGGCCGCGAAAACCGTTGCCAGATCGCCGGCGTCCAGATCAATTCCGAAATGGTCGTGCAGCGCGTCTCGTAACGCCGTTTCAGTTCGCGGGGCCGAGCGTTCCGTCCTGGTGTTGAGGGTGCGGATCGTCACCTCTCCATTGAACAGCGTCTTGCGGCACAGAACGCCTGGCCGGGCGGCGATGACGTTCGCGGTGAACAGACCACCGGGTCGGGTGGAGGTGAACCAATTGCCCACCTCATGATCGATCGGATGGGAGGGCAGGTCGGGAAAGCGATAGACATTCTCCCACGCCGTGCCCACCCGTGCCTGCAGCAGCGTTTCGCCCTCCAACGGTCGAACCCGGTAATCCTCGTGCCCGGTTGGTTGCGGTTCGTCCGGAACCAGCATCAGCGGGGCCGTCGGAGTCAGATTGCCGAAACCGACATCGGCGAGATACGGGCCTTCCGGCAGATTGACCCGCAGCAGCATATGGGTCCGCGGCGTGATGGCTTCGGCCGGGGCGGTTCGGACGACTCGGGCCATCAGGCTGCTGACCCGGAAACCCAGGCGCTCCAGGGCCGCTCGCAGCAACGTGTTCTGCTCGAAGCAGTATCCGCCACGGTTCGCATGGATCAGCTTTGCCTGGATCGAGGCGATATCCAGCCGTATCGGCCGGCCGAGCACAATGTCCAGGTTTTCGAACGGGATCGTGGCCGTATGCGCGGCGATCACGGCCCGCAACAGAGGCAACGAAGCCTGACCACCCGATGGGACCCCAATCCGGGCGAGGTAGGCATCCAGATCCAGTTCGGTCCACGACATCGAAAACAACCTGATAAATCGGGCGAGGCGAGGCATCATGCCGTACAATATCGGCAGGGGAAGAGCGAACCGGATGATCAAACAGCCAGAGAAGTACCAGGACTTCCA
>JARLIN010000470.1 GCA_031291715.1 Rhodopila sp.
GAAGAAAAGCCGCATGCTGTTGTTCGTTTCGCGCTTTCCCAAGGTGTCGCCGATCGACGGCGGCGGGAAGCACAATGCGTCGATCGCCGCACAAGACTCGTCAGGTAGCATGCGAGCCGGCAACCAGTGGCGGAACGGATAGGTGCCGCATTCACAATGTTCGAGACTGGCGAGGAGAGTGGACGCCACGGCGTCCATGTCGGTGTCATGCATCGATGCGGTCCCTAGGCTGTCGCCGCGGGCGCGAAGGCGCGCTTGGCACCGGCGGAAATCCGGTGCCGCAAAAGCTCCCGTCTGGCGGCAAAGGTACTGGCCATCCAGTTGATCATGACGTAGCGGCGGACACCGACAAACGGCAGGTGTCCGTGAAACGACTTGTCGGAACGGCGGAAGGCGACCAAGGTGCCGGACTCCGGTGGCACTTCCGCGATGATGTCATTGAGATCGTCCGGGCCGCGCAGCAGCCGCAGACGTCCGCCCAGCGCTTCCCATTCGTCGTTGAAGTAGAGCAACGCACTCACAAGTTTCGCTTCGCTGTCGGTGTGAATCCGCCCGTCCCTCTCCTGGCAGCGGCCGCGCACCGTGATCATCGTCGGGCGCCCAACGAGGTCGATGTCGAACTTCTCGGAGAAAACCTGCGCCACCCGCTCGGTTTGCAATTCCTCGATCAGCGCCCCGAATTGGGGGCCGAAAGCCGTGGCCTCGACCGGCAGCAGTCCGGGATAGGCAATTTTCGGAAAATCGCCACGGATCCCCTCGGCGTTCGCGGGTTCCACGAAGTCCGGAACGACCGTGTAATAGAACGGGTCACGCGCCAAGGGCGCCCGCCGAAGCGCATCGAGATCAAGCAGAGCCATTGGGATTAATTCTCCCTGTCAAACCATGGGCTCCCATACCGGAACGGCGTTGGGGCCGAATTGATCCGGATCAAGGAAGGGTGCCGACCGCCGCGGCAAGAATAGCGAAGTTGAAAAGAGTGCGGCGATGACGAACAACGCGATCACGAAATATCTGGGTGAGCGTATTCCGCGCTACACCAGCTATCCTACGGCCCCGCATTTCTCGGCGGCGGTTGGGCCGGTGTCGTACCGCGACTGGCTTAAGGCGTTACCCGAAAATGCCCGGCTTTCGCTTTACTTGCACGTGCCATTCTGCAAGTCTCTTTGCTGGTATTGCGGCTGCCATACCAGCATCACCGAGCATCGCGCACCCGTCGAACGGTATGTGCGAGCAATGGAGCGCGAAATTGCCCAGGTGGCCGAACTGGCGGGAAGCCATAGGGTCGTGCATGTACATTGGGGCGGTGGAACGCCAACGATCGTCGGACCCGAAATCTTCGCCTCTGTCATGGCCATGCTGCGCGAGCGCTTCACGGTCGCGCCGAGTGCCGAGATCGCTGTCGAAGTCGATCCGCGCCGGCTTGATTCCGCGATGGCATCAGCACTTGGCCACGCCGGCGTGACACGCGCAAGCCTTGGCATCCAGACCTTTGACCCCGCCGTGCAGAAAGCGGTTGCCCGGATCCAAAGCCTTGGCGTCACACGAGCCTGCGTCGATTTGCTGCGCCGGGCGGGAATCGAGGCGATCAACGCCGATCTGCTATACGGTTTGCCGCATGAGACCGTCGCGACCTGCGAGGCCAGTGTCGAAGCGGCATTGACGCTCAAACCCTCGCGGTTTTCGGTGTTCGGCTATGCCCATGTGCCGGCGATGATGAAGCACCAGCGTGTTATCGACACCGCGGCCCTGCCCGACGGCGCGGAGCGTCTGCGTCAGGAGCAGGCGATTGGCGATGCGCTGGTGCGGGCTGGCTATATGCGCATTGGCCTGGATCATTACGCGCGTCCGGACGACACCCTTTCCCAGGCATGGCTGGACGGCCAGTTGCGACGGAATTTCCAAGGGTACACCGATGATCCCGCCGACGCACTGATCGGTTTCGGGGCCTCATCGATTGGCCAATTGCCGCTGGGCTATGTCCAGAACGCAAGCGACATCAAGACATGGACCGAGCGGATCGAGGCAGGTGATCTTGCGACCGTTCGCGGTATCATGCTGACGCCCGAGGATGACCTTCGCGCTGCCATTATCGAGGGGCTGATGTGCGACCTTCGAGCCGACGTACCGACGACGCTGCGGCAACGGGGTTTCCCGGCCGATTGGCTGGACGCCGAACTCGAGGCGCTGAAACCGCTTGTTGCCGACGGATTGGCACGGGTCGATCGCGGTGTGATCACGGTGCCCGAGGCCGCACGCAATCTGGTGCGGCGTGTGGCGAGCGCGTTCGACGCGTACCTCGATCCCGCGGCAGGCCGGCACGCAGTCGCTGTTTGATTGAATCCGAGTGCGAAACCAAAGCCTCGCCTCGTCATGACCGAAACCTTACCTCGTCATGGCCCGGCGCCCTCCGGGGCCACAGTACCACGCCCCGGGCCTTCCACTTTGGCCGGGCTGCGGCGGTCCAAGCCCTGGGGAGGCGACCGTTTTGGCTACAAAATTTCCCAGAACCCGGTTTCTTCGTCGAGCCTCGCCCGCTCCAATCCGGTAAAATCGCCGTGCGAGACGATGCCAACGATTTTGTTTCCATCCAGGATCGGCAGGTGACGATAACCACCGTCCGACATCATCCGCAGCGCATCGATCGCGTGCGCATGCGGCTTCAGCGTATCGGGCTGCACGGTCATGACCGCCCCGAGCGTCGTCGTCGCGGCATCGAGGGCTTCGGCCACGACCCGACCGACCGCATCGCGGCCGGTGAACAAACCGGCCAGGCGGCCATCACTTTCGGTGACCAGGATGGCGCCGACACGCTTGTCGCGCATCAAGCGGCACGCCTCCTGAACGGTAGCGGTAGCGGGAAGCGTCACCGGGTTTTGACGCTTGATGATTTCACCTAGTTTCCTGTTCGTCATGACTAACCCTCCTGGCTGTCTGCGGCCGCGGTGCTACACCAGCATAGCCGGCGTGCGAGCAATGGCAGCCACCAGATCGGCTCGGCTGACGATGCCGACAACCTTGCCATCGCGCAGTACCGGCAGGCGTTTGACTCCGTGCTTGATCAACAACTCCGCGAGTTGCGGCAGCGTTGCGTGTTCCTCTGTCGTAAAGACATGATGTACCATCACGTCGGCGGCCGTGCGCATGTCCCGCCTGAGGTAGTCGAGAAAATCCTGCGGCAGTTCTTCGCCTTCCGCGATCACGCCCAGCCACCAGTCACGCCGGGCCCTGACGGATTCGCGGAACGGTTTAAGGATGTCGCCCTCGCTGACGATACCGGCGAGTGTATGGTCGGGATGGCACACAGGAACAGCACTGAAGTGCTTGCTCGCGAGCAGCGAAGCGATTTCGGCGATGCTCGCCTGCGGCGCTACAGTGATCGCAGGTGAACTCATGATCTCAGCCGCGGTAATGGACATGGCGATATCCTCCTCATTCTGGGCGCATGATGTGCCGCGGATGGGCGGATGTCTTTGATCGCGGTCAATGGTTCCACCGCCGCGTGCGGGATCAGGTCACCACGCGCCGGACAGCGATCCAGGCCGCGCCGAACGCCACCAGGCCAATCAGGACCAGTGGGAACGCGTTCTGGAGGACCAGCCACGTGGGCATGTCCTGCAGGAACAGCCCGCGGGTGATCATCAGCATCCAGCGGATCGGGTCGGCCTGCCCGATGAACGCGACGACGGCCGGCATGTTCTCCACCGGCGCGGCGTAGCCCGACAGCACGACCATTGGCGATGCGATCACGAAAACGCCAAGCATCGCCTGCTGTTGCGTGCGCGCGATCGAGGAGATCACCAGGCCGATGGCCACCCCGGCGAGCATGTAAACCACCAGCATCGCCTGCAGCAGCACCATGCTGCCCAGGAACGGAACGCGGAACCACAGCAGCGCAGCGGCCATCACGATGTTGGCATCGATCCAACCCACGATCATGCCGGGGAGTGCCTTGCCGACCAGGATCTCAGCCGGACGCAGCGGCGTGACCAGAAGCTGCTCGAACGTGCCCAACTCGCGCTCGCGGGCGAGCGACAGCGCGCTGACCAGCATCGCCATCATCATCGACAGCACCGCGACCAGGCCCGGCAGGATGAACCAACTGCTTTCGAGCGTGGGATTGAACCAGTCGCGCGTCATGACTGACACCGGCGCGCTATGACCCGAATTAAGGTCCGCTGCGTAGCCGCCGATGATGGCCGCGGCGTAGCTCTGGACCATCAGTGCGGTGTTCGACCGGCGGGCATCGATCAGAAGCTGCGCCTGTGCGCGCCTGCCCGCGAGGACGTCCGCGGAAAATCGCTGCGGCACATGCAGCACGGCGGCGACCTGTTTCGCATCGATCGCGTCGGCCGCCTGCGCCGGACTTTGGAGCATCGCCGTTGCGTGGAAGGCCGGCGACGCGGCGAACCGCCGGACCAGTTCCGCGCTTTGGGTGCCGGCATCCTCGTTCCAGATGCCAAGGGCCACATCCGTGACGTCGTAAGTCGCGGCGTAGGCGAACACCATCACCTGCACCAGCGGCGGAATCAGGATGACGAACCGGGTCTTCCGGTCCTTCCACAGTCCGGCCAGTTCCTTGGCCAGCAGCGCCAGGATGCGTCGCAGCATCTCAGTCGAGCCGCCGACGGGTAATCAGCAGCGTGCCGCCGACCGCGATGGTGGCGGCGGCCGCCAGCCCCAAAAGGTTCGGCAGGACGACCGACCAGACGTCGCCCGCCAGGAACAGGGTTTGCAGGATGGAAACCAGGTATCGGGCTGGAACCGCATAGGTGATGACCTGCAACCAATGCGGCATGGACGCGATGTCGAACAGCATGCCCGATAGCATCATCGCCGGCAGCATCGTCGCGAGGAACGCCACCTGCGCCGCCACGAACTGATTGCGCGCCAGGGTCGAGATGAACAGTCCAAGACCCAACGCGAACACCAGGAACAGCGCGGAAGCCGCCGTCAGGGCCGGAATGCTGCCACGGAACGGCAGGCCAAACAGACCGATCGCCATCAGCACGGACATCGCCATGCTGCCCATACCCAGCACGAAATAACAGCCCAGCTTGGCGAAGGTCAGCTCCGCCATGCCGGCTGGCGAGGCCAGCATGCTCTCCATGGTCCCGCGCTCCCACTCGCGCGCCACGATCAGCGCGGTCAGCAGGGTGCCGGTCATGGTCATCACCATGGCGATGATGCCGGGCACGATGGCGTCGGCTGACCGGAGTTCCGGGTTGAACCAGTAGCGGTGTTGCAGGTCGATGCCGCCCGGCGCGGTCAGGCGCAGTTCCGTGGATTGGCCGGCGAGCCAGGTGCTCAGCGCGCCCGAGACGTAACCCTCCAGGATGCGCGCGGAATTGGGATCGGTCGCGTTTACCGCGAGTTGGGCCGCGGCCGGCCAGCGGGAGGAACGTGCCAGGCGCTGGCTGAAATCGTCGCGCACCACCAGCATCCCGCGCACCTCGCCGCGCACCACGGCGTCTTCGGCGGCATGCGTATCCGGCATCGCGATCGGGTCGAGATAGGGCGAGGCCGCGAGGGCTTGCATCATGCCGTGCACGGTTTCCTCCGGCGCGGCGATGACGACGGCGACCTTCATGTGGTTGGCGTCGAAGTTGATGCCGAAGCCATTCACGATCAGCAGCACGACCGGCATCAGGAAGGCGATCAGAATCGCCGAAGGATCACGGGTGATCTGCTTGACCTCTTTCATCACAAGGCCGCGCATTCGCATCGCGACGCTCATGAGCAGGTTCCGGGGTCTGGACGCGCTTGCTGGTTAAGTCGCCCTGCGACCATCATGGCTTGCGCATGTCCGATGCACGTTGGCGTGGAGCGCTTGGCCGCCGGCCTGGCCCCTTGTGTCATCACCGGGACTGGCCCGGTCAGCCACGACTTTGGTACGTCCGCCACCGCAAGCCGTGGGTGGCCAACCTGCGCCGGCCATGACACGGAAGGAAAAGCCCATGCCACGACGGCCTCGACGTCAGCGCCCATGCGGACACACCCGACCGTGACGGTTGGCGGTCGCCGTCCGCGATCAAAATGGCTCATGCCGCCTTTTCCTGGTGGTTGGCAGCCTGGACCAGGGTGATGAACGCATCCTCCAGAGTCGGCTCCGGCAGCGCCGCCGTTCGCACCTGCGCGCGCAGGCCGGCGGGGGTGCCGGTGGCGATCAGCCGGCCTTCGTTGATGATCCCCAGGCGGTCGCAGTATTCTGCCTCATCCATGAAATGGCTGGTTACCAGCACCGCCACGCCGGAATCGGCCAGCGCTCCGATCCGCCCCCAGAACGTGCGTCGAGTCACCGGATCGACACCGGAAGTCGGCTCGTCCAGGAACAGGATGTCGGGTCCGTGCAATAAGGCGGCCGCCAATGCGAGGCGCTGCTTGACCCCCAGCGGCAGTTCGCCGGCGACGTTCAGGACCATATCCCGAAGTTCGAAGCGGTCCAGCGCCAGGTCGATCGCGGCAGCCTGGGCTTTGCGGTCCAGCCCATAGACACGCGCGAAGAAGCGGAGATTCTCCAGCACCGACAGTTCGGCGTACAGCGAGAAGCGCTGCGCCATATAGCCGATACGGGATCGGGCGGCGGCGGAGGTGCGCAGCAGGTCCTGGCCGGCGACGCGGGCCGTGCCGGAACCCGGGCGCAGCAGGCCGCAAAGCATGCGGAATGTGGTCGATTTACCGGCGCCATTCGGGCCGAGCAGACCGAAGATTTCGCCGGGGGCGACCTGGAAGCTGACCCGATCCACCGCGATGAAATCGCCGAAGCGGCGCACCAGGTCGCGAACCTCGATCGCTGGACCGGTAATTGTACGCGGGCGAGGCGCGAGAACCGGAGGCGCGGCGCGCGGCTGGCTGCTCAGGCGGTCAACGAACCCATCCTCGAAGCGCGGGGCCAGCGTCGTCAGGGTCAGGCCACCGAACTTCGCGGGGTCCGGCGGCGCGACGGCCGCGCGCAGCACAAGCCGCACGGCATCGCCCTCGACAACCGCATCGAGCACATCGGGGTCTGCGGCGGCACGATTGGCGACAATGCGCCGCGCACCATCCGGCACGGTCAAACGGAAGACCCGGCCCTGCAATGGGGCGACAAAGTCCGCTGGTGGCGCATCGGCCAGCAGCGCGCCTTCATGCAGCAGCAGCACGCGCCCGCAGCGTGCGGCCTCGTCCAGGTACGCAGTCGCCCAGATCACACCCATGCCTTCGGCTCGGCCCTCCTCCAGCATCGTCGATACGATGACCCAAAGTTCGCGCCGCGACGCGGGATCGACGCCCACCGAGGGCTCGTCCAGCAGCAGCAGCCGAGGCCGCGCCAGCAACGCACAGGCGAGGCCCAGCTTCTGCTTCATCCCCCCGGACAGTTTCCCGGCAAGCCGCGTGGTGAATCGCGCCAGCCCGGTGAAATGCAGCAGCCGCGCCGTGCGTTCGGCCCGAACCGCCTGCGAAAGGCCATGCAGATCGGCGAACAGGTCGAGGTTTTCCGCTACGCTCAGGTCTTCGTGGAGGCCGAAGCGCTGGGGCATATAGCCAATCGACGCGTGCGCCTTGGCGGCATCGGTTGCCATATCGTAGCCGAGGACGGTGATCCGTCCCTTATCGGGCCGCAGCAGCCCGGCCAGCAGGCGCAACAGGGTGGTTTTGCCGGCCCCGTCGGGTCCGATCAGCCCGGTGATCATGCCCGGCTCGATCACTGCCGAGATACCGCGCAGCGCCGGATGACCGTCGAAGCCGTGATGCAGCCCCTCGATCCGGGCCAACGCTTCGGTCATGACCGCGGCATGGCTGGAAGCTGAATCGTGACCGGCTGGCCCTGGCGAATGCCGGAATCCGGATCAGTGACGCGGACGCGGATGCGATAGACGAGTTGCGTCCGCAGTTCCGGGGTTTCCACCGTCTTGGGCGTGAACTCGGCGGCTGGCGCCACGTAGCCGATGCGGCCGTGATAAGGCCGCTCCGGCCGGCCGTCGGTGGTGATGCTCACCTCGGTGTCCGGCGCGGCGCGCGCCAGCATCGTTTCCGGCACGAAGGCGCGGACCCAGACCTCGCCGGTGATGGCAACCGAATAGACGGCGGAACTGGGCAGCACGACGGTGCCTGGCTCGATCACACGGGTCATGACGATTCCGTCGCTCGGGGCCTTCAGCACGGTGCGGGCAAGCTGGGTCTGAGCCAGTTCGAGCACGGCCTCGGATTCATGGAGCTGGGCGCGGGCGGCGTCGATGTCTTCGACGCGCGGACCATTGACCGCCTCGGCCAGGGCAGCCTGGGTCTGCGCGACCTGGGCTTGTGCCGAATCGAGTCCCCGCCGTGCGTCGTCAACCAACTGGCGGGTCGTCGCGTTCGTCGCTGCCAGGCCTGCCTGCCGGTTGAAGGTCACCTGCGCATCCGCGAGCACCGCACGGGCTGCGGCCAGATTGGCACGCGCCTGGTCGATGTCCTCCGGCCGCGTGCCGTGGACAAGCTTGTCGAGCTGCGCCTGGGCCGCGTCGCGGCGCGCCTGTGCCAGGGCCTCGGCACTGCGGTACGTCGCGTCGTCGAGCGTGGCGATGACTTCGCCCAGCTTGACCGGGTCCCCTTCCCGCTTGTGCATGGCGGTCACCGTGCCCTCGCTGTTGAAGGCCAGGTCGACTTGCCGGATCTCGATATTGCCATACAACGTTCCCGCGGGCGGCTCGGCTCCTACCCGCTGAAACACCAACCAGCCGAGAACGGCGAGCGCGACCAGAACGACGGAAGCAACGACGATCCGCTTCATGCCGAGAAGCATCCGCGCGGAAAGGATAGCAGGGTCATCGGTCTTCGGCCTCCTGGACCGGGAAAGGATAGGCGGTGGATGAGCAAGCACCTTGATCCACGTCAGGCAACTTGTCGCACGTGAACCGACTGAAACATAACGATCACGGTGCGGCCATTGCACATTACCGCGTTTGCGGCACATCAATGAGCGCGATAGTCGCAGGTGCGAAGGGGACAGGCACCGCAAGCCAATAGGCACACCATGAACGAGATTCTGCTTCGACCGCCTTCCGTCGCCGCTGACGGCACACAATCCGTCGCCGACGGGGATGCCATCGCTAGCGCCGGCCTGGACGCTCGGCTGCATGCAGCACAAGGGCGGCTCTCCGGCGGGCTGTCCGCCGTCGGGCAATTTCTGGCGTTCCTCGACTGGGGCATCCATCTTGCCAATGCCCCATTCAAGCGCGTCGAATTGATGGAGTCAGCGGTCAACCAATGGACTCGCCTGATCGCCGCCGCCAACGACGGGCCAGCGATCGTTCCGCCAGCGTCGGATCACCGATTCGGCGATCCGGCATGGCAGCAAAGTCCGTTCAATCTGTTCGCGCAAGCATTCCTGCTCGCCGAGGAATGGTGGGCGCAGGCGACAGACGGACCGCCGGGGATCAACCGCGGGAACCAGCGGGTCGTGTCGTTCGGGATCCGCCAGATTGTCGATATGTTCTCACCGTCGAACATTCCGTGGCTCAATCCCGAGGTGATCCAGGCGACGGTGAAAACCGGCGGCGGAAACTTTGTCGCGGGGACGACAAACCTGCTGTCGGATCTGCGGGAAACGCTCAGCGGACGCGCTGCCGGACCGCAGAGCTTCCGCATCGGGCAGGATCTGGCGGCGACGCCCGGCAGGGTGGTGTTCCGTAACGAGCTCATCGAACTGATTCAGTATGCTCCCGCCACTTCCCAGGTGTATCGCGCGCCGGTGCTGATCGTGCCGGCCTGGATTATGAAATATTACATCCTCGACCTTTCGCCGGAGGATTCGCTGATCGGTTACCTGGTGGCGCGGGGACACACCGTCTTCGCCATCTCCTGGCGCAACCCCGGTGAGGAGTTCAGCAACACCACGCTGGACGACTATCGCACCCAGGGCGTCATGGCGGCGCTGGATGCGGTGACCGAGATCTGTGATGGCGCCAAGGTGCAGGCCTGCGGCTACTGCCTTGGCGGCACGTTGCTGTCCATCGCCGCGGCGGCCATGGCGCGGGACGGCGACGACCGTCTGGAGAGTGTGACGCTGTTTTGCGCCCAGACCGACTTCACCGAGGCCGGGGAACTGCAACTCTTCATCACCGAGGATCAGCTTGCTTTCCTGAACGATATGATGCGCACGCAGGGCTATCTGGACAGCCGGCAGATGGCCGGTGCATTCCAGATGCTGCGCTCCAACGACCTGGTCTGGTCCCGCTTGATCAAGACCTATCTGATGGGCGAACGGGAGCACCCGAACGACCTGATGGCATGGAACGCCGACGGCACCCGTATGCCTGCCCGCATGCACGCGACGTATCTACGCCGCCTGTTCCTGGAAAATGAGTTGGCCGAGGGCCGCTTCCCGGTGGGCGGCAAGCCGGTCGCGATCAGCGACATTCGCGTGCCGCTTTTCGTGGTGGGCACGGAAACGGACCACATCGCACCCTGGCGCTCGGTCTATAAGATCCACCTGCTCAACGAGGGCGACCTGACCTTCGTGCTGACCTCCGGCGGCCATAACGCGGGCGTCGTCAGCCCGCCAGGACATCCGCATCGGCATTTCCGCATCGCCGATCGTGCGCCCGGTGCGCTGTACGTCGGACCGGACGAGTGGCTGGCCCGGACCGAAGCCCAGAACGGGTCGTGGTGGCCTGCCTGGTCCGCGTGGTTGCAAGCCCGGGCCGGCGATCGGATCGCACCGCCCGCGATGGGGTCACCGCGCTATCCGGCGCTGGACGACGCGCCAGGCCGTTACGTGCATGAACATTGAAAAGGCGCGGCGATGACGAAGACGCAGATGATCGAAAACCGCACCTTTGACGAGATCGCGATCGGCGACAGCGCCAACGTGTCACGCACGGTGAGCCAACAGGACATCGATCTGTTCGCGGTCCTTTCGGGCGACGTTAATCCGGCACATATGGACCCGGCCTATGCCGCGACGGACATGTTCCACAAGGTCATCGCCCACGGCATGCTCGGCGCCGGCCTGATCTCCAGCGTTCTTGGTACGAAATTGCCTGGACCTGGGACGATCTATCTCGGTCAGGACCTGAAGTTCCTGCGTCCGGTGAGTATCGGTGACACCATCACCGCGACACTGACGGTGACGGAAAAGAACCCTGCGAAGCATAACCTGACACTGGATTGCCGCTGCACCAACCAGACCGGGGAGGTGGTCATCAGCGGCTCCGCCCATGTCCGTGCGCCGACCGAGAAAGTGTGCCGCCCCCGGATCGAACTGCCGGGGGTACAGCTAAGCCGGCACGAGCGGTTTCGTGCGCTGCTCGCCCAGGCGGCGGGCCACGAGCCCATGCCGACCGCCGTCGCGCATCCCTGCGACGCAAGCTCTCTCGGGGCGGCGGTGGAAGCAGCACAAGCCGGCTTGATCACGCCGATCCTGGTGGGACCGCGCGCAAAAATCCTCAAGGCCGCGGATGCGGCAAAACTCGATATCTCGGCGTTCCGGCTGGTCGATGTGCCGCACAGCGAGGCCGCGGCGGCCGAAGCGGTGGCTTTAGTGCAGCGGGGCGAGGCGTCGCTGCTGATGAAAGGCTCCCTGCACACGGACGAATTGCTGCATGCGGTGCTCGCGCCGGGCAGCGGGCTGCAGACCGGACGGCGCCTCAGCCACGTGTATCTGATGGATGTTCCGAGCTATCCGCGGCCGCTGCTGGTGACGGATGCGGCGGTGAACATCTTACCCGACCTCGCGCAGAAACGGGACATCGTGCAGAACGCGATCGACCTCGCGCATGTCATGGGCATCGAGATGCCGCGTGTCGCGCTGCTATCCGCCGTCGAAACGGTGAATCCAAAGCTGCGCTCGACGCTGGATGCCGCCGCGCTTTGCAAGATGGCGGACCGCGGCCAGATCACGGGCGCCCTGGTGGATGGACCGCTGGCACTCGACAACGCCATCAGCCTTGAAGCCGCCGCCGGGAAAGGCATTGTCTCGAAGGTCGCCGGACAGGCCGATATCCTCGTTGTGCCCGATCTCGAAGCGGGCAACATGCTGGCCAAGCAGCTTACCTTCCTCGCAGGCGCTGATGCTGCCGGAGTCGTTGTAGGTGCGCGAGTACCGATCATCCTGACCAGCCGCGCCGATGGCGAACGTACTCGGATGGCGTCCTGCGCGGTGGCGGTCCTGATCGCGCATCGTCGCGCGGTCACGATCGGTTCAACGCCCGCCGAAGGTTGAGCTGGATCAAGGCGGGAGGTCATTTTTGGCCGAGGGTGCATCGCCAAAGCCTGCAAGTTTGATCCTATCGGGAGAATGACGATGTCGGCGACTGTTACCTCGGAAAACATCGCGAGTGGCTTTTCGGAAGCCGCCCTGCTCGGTCAGCAGAATCTGGTCCGCTTCAGCCGCGGCTATGAGTGCCTCATGAAAGGCCTGATCAACGTTGCGATTCAGCAGATCGAGCTGAGTCGCGGCTTGCTGGAAAACGGCGTCGAGGACTTCAATCTGCTGACGCAGGCCCGCACGCCCGACGCGTTCGTTCAGGCCGAGCTGGAAGTGTTCCGCCGCCGGTCGGAGCGCGCCCTCGGGGCGGCACAGAAAATCAGCGCCGAGTTGAATAAGACCTTCGCCGAGATGTCGGAAGCCGCCCAGACGACGCAAGCGGCGAACTGACGGCGCGACGCCGGCTTCGCTGGTCGATCTCGACGGTAAACGCGGACTGGTCGTCGGGATCGCACAGGCGCCTGGTATCAGGCCGCGGTCGCGACAGGTCCAAGTTTGGTTGCGATCTGTTTGAGTTCGTCCGACGAGAAGGTTTCCTTCGTCAGCAGATCCTTCGCCGTCTGATCCAGCAACGCCCGATTTGCTGTCAGGATCGCCACCGCACGCTGGAAGGCATCCTCGATCAGCGCACGGACGGCCGCGTCGATGGCTTCGGCGGTCGCCTCACCATAGCGGCGGACATGCCAGTCGGCCCCACCCGGGGTTTCAAGCAGCGAGGGGGTTTCCGGCTCGTAGGAGACTTGGCCAAGTGTGGGATCCATGCCGAAACGCACCACCATGCTGCGCGCGATGTCGGTCGCCTTGGCCAGATCGTCGCCGGCGCCGGTCGAAACCTCCGCATAGATCAGGCTCTCGGCCGCGCGTCCGCCCAGCAGCACGGTCATCCGATTCACGAGTTCGGCCTTATCCATCAGGAACCGGTCCTCGATCGGACGCTGCATCGTGTAGCCGAGCGCGGCGATGCCACGGGGGATGATCGAGACTTTCTGCACGGGATCGACACCCGGCAAGGACATCGCCACCAGCGCGTGGCCCATTTCGTGATGCGCCACCACGTCGCGCTCATGCGGATTGAGGATGCGATTGCGCTTTTCCAGGCCGGCGACGATGCGTTCGATCGCCTGGGTGAAGTCCTCCAGGGTGACGTTCTCACCAGACCGCCGCGTCGCCAGAAGCGCGGCTTCGTTGACCAGATTGGCGAGGTCCGCACCCGAAAAGCCCGGTGTCAGCGCCGCGATCGCCTCGACGGAGACCATCGGCGCGAGCTGGATCTTCTTGAGATGGACCTGGAGGATGTCCACACGGCCTTTCTTGTCCGGCCGATCGACCAGCACCTGCCGGTCGAACCGCCCTGCGCGCAATAGCGCCGGATCGAGAATTTCCGGCCGGTTCGTGGCGGCGAGCAGCACCACCCCGCTCGTTGGATCGAAACCGTCAAGCTCGCTCAGAAGCTGGTTAAGCGTTTGCTCTTTTTCGTCGTGCCCTCCACCGCCCGGCAGGAACGTGCCCCGGGCCCGGCCCAGCGCGTCGAGTTCATCAATGAAGTCGATCGCCGGTGCGCTCTGCCGTGCCTGCTCGAAAAGGTCGCGGACGCGGGCGGCGCCGACGCCGACGAACATCTCGACGAATTCCGATCCCGAGATGGAGAAGAACGGAACCCCGGCCTCGCCGGCGACCGCGCGCGCGAGCAGGGTTTTTCCCGTGCCCGGCGGCCCCACAAGCAGGACGCCCTTTGGCATGCGCGCACCAAGCCGACTATGTCCGGCGGGATTCTTAAGGAAGTCCACGACCTCCCGAAGTTCGTCCTTGGCCTCGTCAACGCCGGCGACGTCGGCGAAGGTAACTTTGGTGTCCGTTTCGACATAGACCTTCGCCCGGCTCTTGCCGACCGACATGAGGCCGCCGATGCCGCCCATGCCCTGTCCCGTCATCGGCCGGATCATGAACATCCACAACAGCAGGAAGCCGACCGATGGAACAAGCCAGCCCAGAACCGAGACAAGGAAGCTGGGCGGAGGCTCGCCGGTGAATGACAGCTTGGCGGCTGTCAGCTTGTCGGCCATGTCGGGCGGTACACGATAGGTCGTGAATTGATGCGGCTCGTTCGGCTTGGCGTCCCTGAGCGTGCCCGTAATCTTGGTCTGACCAACGACGAGATCGCTGACCGCCCCCTGGTCAACGAGCTGCTCGAACTCACTGTAGGAAATGGTCTTGGTTTGCGTCGACTGGATCAGATAGTCCTGGATCAACATGACGGCGATCACCGTCGCGACGATGTACCAGAAGTTGATATGATGTTCGCGCTTGATCTCCATCGCTTGCTCCCGATCAGCGCTGGTGGACAGTTCGGCCAGTGAACACGCGGAAGGTCTCGATCGCAAGACAATATCCTTCGGTTCGCCCGTTGATGGACATCAAGGCGCCGCGGTTGCTTCGGTGTATCGTTCAGATCAGTTTTCATCCTCGGGAGGATAAATCATGAGCTATGCGACCTTGATGGTGCATTTGGAGCTGGGGCGTTCAAACGCGGCACTGCTGAAGATCGCAGGCGATCTGGCGGAGCGGCTACAGGCCGCCGTGATCGGCATCGCGGCATGCCAGCCGATCCGGATCATTTATAACGATGGCTACGTGCCCGCCGAGGTCATCGAGCAGGACCGCCAGGAGATCGACGACGAAATCAAGGCGGCCGAGGCCGAATTCCACACTGCGTTGGACGGTCGCATAGCCGCGCTGGAATGGCGCTCGGCCACCACGTATGCGTCACTGTCGGAGTATCTGGCGCAGGAGGCGCGCTGCGCCGATCTTATCATAACCGGCGTGGACCGGGACGCTTCCATCTTCGATAGGTCCCGGCACGTGGATATCGGCGATTTCGTCATGCAGGCTGGCCGGCCATGTCTCATTGTCCCGGCAGCTACCGAAAGCCTCGGACTCGACCATGTGGTCGTCGGCTGGAAGGACTCCACTGAGACACGTCGCGCGATCTGCGACGCGTTACCCTTGCTGAAACAGGCTGGGCGCGTGACGGTCGTCGAGGTCGCTGTCGAGGAAGATCTGGACGCCGCTCGTGCCCGCTTGGGGGACGTCGTCGCTTGGCTCAAGCGACATGGCGTCGTCGCCGGGTCGGTCGCGTCACCTTCCACCGGTGACGATGCCGCTCAGCTGAATGCGATCGTGCGGGAACACGGGGCCGATCTGCTTGTCGCCGGGGCCTATGGTCACAGCCGTCTGCGCGAATGGGTGCTGGGCGGCGTGACCCGGGATCTTCTGCTGCGGGCGGACCGTTGCTCTCTCGTGTCGCACTGATTTCGGGCGGCACGCTCATCGACCTAAGCGAATCAAAACGGGGATGGTTCGAAACCATCCCCGTTTTGGATTCCGATGCGTCGCGGTAGGATCAGACGCTAAAGATAACCAGCCCCCGCTTCTTCAGCGAACCGAGCTGGATCGCCTTCCCAAACGATGCGGGAATGTTCGATCACATAGACCCGATCGGCGTGAGGCAGAGCGAACGTCACGTTCTGCTCGCCGAGCAGCACGGTGATGTCGGTGCTTTGCCGCAACGTCTCCAGTGCCTTCGAAAGCTGTTCCAGGATCACCGGGGCAAGCCCCAGCGTCGGTTCGTCCAGGATCAGAAGCTTCGGCTTCATCATCAACGCCCGAGCGATCGCCAACATCTGCTGCTCACCCCCCGAAAGGGTGCGAGCCGCCTGGCCTTGGCGCGCCTTCAAGATGGGGAACAAGCCGAACAGCCAGTCGAGCTGCTTCGCTGCCTCCGGGACGGTCAGATGCTGGCCGCCGAGGTCGAGATTCTCCCGCACCGACATGTCGCCGAACAGTTCCCGTGTCTCCGGGCACTGTACGATGCCCCCGCGGGCGATCGCACCCGGGGTTTGGCCGGACAGTGTTTCGCCGCGCCAATTGATCATGCCGTTATAGGGAAGCAAACCGGAAATCGCGTTGAACAGCGTTGTCTTCCCGGCGCCATTCAGGCCGACAACCGAAACGAACTCCCCTTCTCCGACATGGATCGACACGTCGTCCAGGGCCGTCGCCTTGCCGTAGAGGACACCCAGATTCCGCACATCCAGAAGCGGGGTATGACCTTTGCCCTCGCGTTCCGGGCGGGCCGCGGTTTCGATCTTGCCGCCGAGATAGACCCTGCGCACGGTTTCGTTGCGCATCACTTCCTCGGCGGTGCCTTCGGCCACGTGTTCGCCCAGGTACATCGCCAGCACGCGGTCAACC
>JARLIN010000471.1 GCA_031291715.1 Rhodopila sp.
GCCGATGAAGTTCACGTGCTGCTGGTTGTTGAAAGCGGTCTGGTAGCCGTCGATGGCGCTTCCCGGGGCCGCGGCTGGCGCCCCTGCCAGTTGGCTCAGGTCGTTGTGGTGCCACGCGTTGTCGAAGAACAGCTCGTGAACGTGGTTGTCGGCGCCGATGAAGTTCACGTGCTGCTGGTTGTTGAAGGCGGTCTGGTAGCCGTCGATGGCGCTTCCCGCGGCCGCGGCTGGTGCCCCTGCCAGTTGGGTCAGATCGTTGTGGTGCCACGCGTTGTCGAAGAACAGCTCGTGGATGTGGTTGTCGGTGCCGATGAAGTTCACGTGCTGTTGGTTGTTGAACGCGGTCTCGTAGCCGTCGATGGCGCTTCCCGGGGCTGCTGCGGGGGCTCCGGTGATCTGGGTCAGGTCGTTGTGGTGCCATTCGTTGTCGAAAAACAGCTCGTGTACGTGGTTGTCGGCACCGATGAAGTTGACGTGCTGCTGGTTATTGAACGTTGTGGCGTAGCCGTCGAGGACACGCCGGGCCAGGACAATCAGCGGGGCTACGACGCAGGCGTTCTGCGCGTTGGACCATTCCGTCT
This sequence comes from Rhodopila sp., assembly GCA_031291715.1. GTDB lineage: Bacteria > Pseudomonadota > Alphaproteobacteria > Acetobacterales > Acetobacteraceae > Rhodopila. The sequence goes on from JARLIN010000471.1 coordinate 582, forward strand.
GCACGACGAATCCGCCAAGGGTCGCGGTTTGTCTGTTGCAGATATCGCCAATTTCATCGCCGGTGTTTGAATCGAACCATGTCCCCAGCGCCGGATCGGTGATCGCCTCGCACAGTTCATGCGTCGAAACCTCCGTTAATGTATCCAGGAAGTTGCCGGGAAAAACGCAGCCGTTGCAGTTGATGAAGGGGATGACGGCATAGTAGATGTTTCCGTTGAAAACATCATGATAGCCGCAGAACTGGGAACATGAGGCGCCGGTGCCGCCCGGGCCGATACAGGACACATTTGGCGGCAGATAGACGAAATACAGCGTATTGTCGGTATTCGCCGGGATCGTCTGGTTTCCGATCCACCCCTGGAGTGCCTGCTGGATCTGGGCATCCGTCACCTGACGGCCGCTCGGCGTTACCGTCCCGGGCTCGCTGCCAGGAACGTGGATCGACGTGAGACGTTTTCCATGGCTGATGGGCGTGCCGGTCAGACTGTATTCGGCAAGCATATCCATCAGCGAACTGGTTACGATGAAATCGAAATACCCATCCAGTCGACTGGCCAGTTGCGCGTTCGTGCCGGTGGCCCAGGCCGCGCCCCAGTAGATGGGCACCGCTTCCACGGAGCCGATGACCTTGCCTCCGTGATTAGTCAAATGCGCAGTAGGCGCGCCTGGCCTGGGTGAAATGCCAAGCGGAACGAAATCAACAGGGGGAACGATTTTTCTGGGAGTCGCCATGGGTGCATCCTCTTCGCGAATGGAGGGATTTCAGCCAGCATCAAGCAAGAGTCGACAAGTCAAGCGGGCTGCAAATACGGCGCTGCCAGTGTCTGCGCTATGAAATATTTCATTGCGCGGCCACTCGGGAGCGCCATGAAGTGTTTCATATCAGGGATGATTTCGATCGTAACGAAACTGAATGGCGCGGCGGTCATGCCGGAGCACGTGCATGTTCCGGAGAGACCGGACCCGCCGAAAACGCTCTAAACCCGCCGCAGATCCAGCGTCCGCGGATGTTCGCATGACTGTGCCACCACAGGTTCGCGCATTGGTCCGGGCGTGTGTCCGAACGGGAAAAATCGTGCGCGGCGGCGGGCCTCGGCTTCGTTGGCATTGACGGGGAAAGTCTCATAGCTGCGCCCGCCGGGGTGGGAGACGTGATAGGTCAGCCCGCCCAGACTGCGCCCGTTCCAGCGGTCGAACACGTCGAACACCAGCGGCACATGCACACCGATCATCGGGTGCAGCGCGCTGGGTGGGTTCCAGGCCTTGAAGCGGACGCCGCCAACGTATTCGCCTTCGCGGCTGGTGCGGGTCAGCGGCACCGCGGCACCGTTGCAGGCCAGGACGTAGCGTTCCTCCACCCAGCCGGAGACGCGGGCCTGCACCCGCTCCACGGAGCTATCGACGTAGCGCACCGTGCCGCCGGCGGTCTGTTCCTCACCCAGCACATGCCAGGGTTCCAGGGCGTTGCGCAGTTCCAGTTCCATGCCGCGGAATTCGACCTGGCCGACATGCGGGAAGCGGAACGCCAGATGCGGGGCGAACCAGTCCGGATCCAGGCCGAAGCCCAGCGCGCCGAGTTCCTCCAGCGCGCCGCGGAAATCTTGCTCGACGAAATGCGGCAGCATGAAATCGTCATGCACCCGCGTGCCCCAATGGATCAGCGTGCGTTCGTACGGACGCTCCCAGAACGCCGCGATGGCGGAGCGCATCAGCAGGATCTGCGCCGCCGACATCTGCGCGTGGGGCGGCATTTCGAAGGCCCGGCATTCCACCAGCCCGCGCCGGCCGGAGGCGCTTTCCGGGCTATACAATTTGTCGATACAGAACTCGGTGCGGTGGGTGTTGCCGGTCATGTCCGCCAGGATGTTGCGGAACAGGCGGTCGGTGACCCAGGGCGCGACCGGCTGTTTGGCTTTGACCTGGGCGAAGGCGATTTCCAGTTCCGCCAGACTGTCCTGGCGCGCTTCATCCACGCGCGGATGCTGGCTGGTCGGACCGATGAACTGGCCGCTGAACAGGAAGGACAGGCTGGGGTGGTTGTGCCAGAATCCGACGACCGACTTCAGCAGGTCGGGGCGCCTCAGGAACGGCGAGTCCTCAGCCCGCGCGGCGCCCATCACCACGTGGTTGCCGCCGCCGGTGCCGACATGGCGGCCGTCGAGGTTGAACTTCTCCGTCGCCAGGCCGACCTGCCGGGCTTCCTCGTACAGCTCTTCCGTCAGGCGGACCTGTTCGGCCCAGTTGTCGATGGGGTGGACATTGACCTCGATAACACCGGGGTCGGGCGTGACGGAGAAATGCAGCAGCCGGTCGTCTTCCGGCGGCAGGTAGCCTTCCAGGACCACCTTGCGGCCGATCTCGGCGGCGGTGTCCTCGACCGCGGCGGTCAGGGCCAGCCAGTCCTCGACCGAAAAGACCGGCGGGAAGAACACGTGCAGCAGCCCGTCACGGGCTTCGACCGCCAGCGCGGTGCGGACCACGCTGGGGTCGCTCTTCCCGACCACGGGCAGCTCCTGCGGTACGGGGCGGAAGTTCTCGATGCTGCTGCCTTCCCCCAGCGGGTCGCGGCCGCGCAGCGCCTGGCGCGAGGGCAGTTTTTCCTGCGGTGCGAACGGGTCGGGTTCGAGGTCGAATTCGGCTTTCTCGGGATCGACCCAGGGCAGGGCGTCCAGCGGCAGGCGGAGGCCGATCGGGCTGTCGCCGGGGATCAGGAACATCTCGCCGGCCTTGAAGAACCATTTGCCCGATTGCCAGCGGCGCGCGCCGTTGTCGATCACCCGGCGCAGCGGCAGGACGCTGCCGACGGCGCTGGACAGGCCCTGCGCGAACACGCGCGTCAATCGGGCGCGTTCCAGCGGATCGCGCAGCTTGGCGTCCTCGGCCAGCACATTGGCCGGCAGGCGGTGCTCTTTCCACAGGTAGTAGTGGATGTCCTCATACGCCGGGATCACCAAAGAGGGATCGATCTGCAATCGCTCCGCCAGGCTGGTGGCGAAGGCAGCGGCGTCATGCGCGGTGGCGTCGTCGGTGTCGTCGTCGGAGGCCAGCAGCGCGGGATCGTTCCAGATGCGTTCGCCGTCGGCGCGCCAGTGGCAGTGCAGCGCCCAGCGGGGAAGCTGCTCGCCGGGATACTGCTTGCCCATGCTGTGATTGAGGACGGCGCCCTGCGACCAGCGATCCATCAGGCGGCGGATCAGGCGGCCGGCATAGGCGCGCTTGGTGGGGCCGAGCGCGTCGGTGTTCCACTCCGGCGCGTCCATGTCGGAGGCGGAGATGAATGTCGGTTCGCCGCCCATGGTCAGTCGCACGTTACCGCGGGCGAGGGCGCGATCGACGTCCTGGCCACGGGCGATGATCGCCTGCCACTGGGCGTCGGTATAGGGCTTCGTGGTCCGCGGCGTTTCCTTGATACGGCGGATGGACATGGCGAAGTCGAAGGTGACCTCGGCCTTTTCCATAAGGCCGGTGATCGGCGCGGCAGAGATCGGGTCGGGGCTGGCGGCGAGCGGAATGTGACCTTCGCCGCACAGCAGGCCGGAGGTGGCGTCGAGGCCGACCCAGCCGGCGCCGGGCAGATAGACTTCCGCCCAGGCGTGCAGGTCGGTGAAGTCGGCGGACGGACCGGGCGGGCCTTCCAGCGGCTTCACGTCGGGGGTGAGCTGGATCAGGTAGCCGGAGACAAAGCGCGCGGCCATGCCCAGATGCCGCAGCACCTGCACCAGCAGCCATGCTGAGTCGCGGCACGATCCGGTGCCGCCCTCCAGGACCTCTTCCGGGGTGAAGACGCCGGGTTCGAGGCGGACGATATAGGCGACCTTCTTTTGGATCAGCCCGTTCAGGCCGACCAGCATATCGACGGTGCGTTGTTCATCGCGCGGGATGGCGGCGAGCAGCGCGGCCAGATGCGGACCGGGCGTTTCGGTCTTGCGGAACGGGGCGAGTTCCTGTTCCAGCACCGGGTCGTAGGCGAACGGGTAGGTTTCGGCCTCGGGTTCGAGGAAGAAGTCGAACGGGTTCACCGTCACCATGTCGGCGACGAGATCGACCGTGACCTCGAACCGGTCCACCTTTTCCGGAAACACGACGCGGGCCAGCTGGTTGCCCTGCGGGTCCTGCATCCAGTTGATGAAGTGCGGTTTTGGCTCGACCGTCAGCTCGTAGGACAGGATGGCGGTACGGGCTTGCGGCGCGGGGCGCAGACGGATGGTCTGGGGGCCGAGCGTGACGAGGCGGTCGTAGCGGTAAGACGTCTTGTGCGTCAGGGCGACGTGAAGAGGCATCTGTTTTGCTCGTGCCTAACGGGGGGCGAAATATTTTTGCACCGCAGCATGCGCCAACGCAACTGGAATGCTGGTGTTCGGCAAGTTTGACTTTGGGCGGAGTGGTGTTTGGGTGATCCGCGCGCGCTGCCGTCCGGCAATCGGCAGGCGGGCGCTATCGACCGGAACCTCGAACGGGTCCATCTTTTCGGGAAACGCGGCGCGGGCGGGGTGAAACAGCCACATCGCCTATGCCGACAAAAGATGGAGGAACGCATGACAGAAGCGAACGACTACCTGGGGCTGGCGGGCAAGGTCTGCGCCGTGACGGGCGCCGGCGGCGGCATCGGCCGGGCGGTGGCACTGGCCATGGCACAGGTTGGGGCCCGGCCGGTGTTGATTGATCGCGATGCGGAGGCATGCGCCGCGACCGCCGCGGCGCTGGCGGAAATAGGGGTGGAGGCGCCCTGCATCGCCTGCGATGTCGCCGATCCGACCAGCGTGACGGCGGCGGCGAAGGCGGTCGGCCCTTGCGACGTGCTGGTGAACAACGCCGGTCTGCTGCGACCCGGCCCGATCGCCACCCTGCCGCTCGAGGAGTGGAACCGGCTGCTTTCGGTCAACCTGACGGGCTATTTTCTTTGCGCCCAGGCCTTCGGTGCGGCGATGCTCGCGCGCAAGAGCGGGGCGATCGTCCACATCGCCTCCATCGCCGGGCGGCATCCGCAGGGGTTCAGCGGCGCGTACAGCGTCAGCAAGGCGGGTGTGGCGATGTTGTCGCAGCAACTGGCGCTGGAATGGGGGCCGTCGGGCATCCGCAGCAATGTTGTCAGCCCCGGCCTGGTGCGCACGCCGATGAGCGAGGCGTTCTATCAGGCGCCGGGCGTGGCGGAGCAGCGGGCGGCGGCGGTGCCGCTGAGGCGGGTGGCGGTGCCGAAGGACATCGCTGACGTGGTTGTTTTCCTGGCCAGTGCCCGCGCCGGCTATGTGAATGGCGAGGATATCTGCACGGATGGTGGCTTCGGCCGCTCGCTGATGAGTCTGGTGCCGAGGCCGGGGTACGAGAAGTAGCAGGGCAGGGGACGCCCCGGTTTGGGTGTGCTGGGTCAATGGCCGCTGCCGATTGATCAGCGCCTGGGCCGAGGACATGGTCTGGATAGTATCCATCGGCGTGGGGAACGATGCCAGGCGGCGAACAGATTAGCCCACGGCATTCCCCCTCCGTCACCCGGCCATTCCCCCTCCGTCATGGCCCGGCGCCAGTCCGGGCCATCTGCCACGGCACGGTGCTGGATCAGATGGTCCGGACTTTCACCGGGCCATGACGGGGGTGCGAGTGTCCGTGCTCAGCCCTCGC
>JARLIN010000060.1 GCA_031291715.1 Rhodopila sp.
GCGGCGGTCGTATCGCGCCATCAAGGAACCCTTGCGTGGCCGGCCGGGAGATGCCGGCCACGCCACGTGAGGAGCGCGGGGTTAAGCCGCCACGCGCTTCGCACCGTCCCCGTAATCCGGATAGGTCGTCGTCGCGGCCAGGGTCAGCACCACCTCCATCGGGCCGGTGAACGGGGCGAATGCCTCGATCGGCAGCGCCGCATACCCGTCCGTCCACCGGAGGTCGTCCGCCGGTTCATAATTTTGAAAGCCGACGGTCAGCCGAACATCATCCGCCTCGATCGCCACAACTTTCCTACCCTGGCACAAGACCACACGCCGCAGCGCCACGCCCAGCGACCGCGGGTCCCGAGAGAGACCCAGTTCCGCCGGCGCGACCTCGCGGGAGGCGACATGCACGTGCTCCGGCCGGCTGCCCAGGCGGAACACACGCACCAGGCCGTTGCTTTCCACCGGATCGATCCGCTGGCCATCGACCATCAGGTGCAGATCCGGATCGTCGGTCATCGGCGGCAGGTGGCGCGGCCCCGCGCGATCCAACAGCCGCCGCCATACCGCATCCACCACCGGACCGCCGGTCAGCACGGGGACGTACGGTTCTTGCGGCGGCAGGTGCCAGCCCGAGTTGGCATTCTGGAACAGCCAGCGATTGCCGTCGTCGCGATAGCTTTCGGCCGGCGCGCCGTTGGCCAGCAGCAGGTCGTGGCTGTCCAGTTCGACGTGGTAGATTTCCACCTCCTGCGCCCGGTCGTCCCACAGGATCGTCTTGTGGTTGACCAGGAACTCCACCGGGATCAGCACGTCATCGAGATAAAGCCCGTGCGCCTTCGTCACACGCAGGTCCTGGTTCGGCACGTTGTCCGCCAGCGCGCCCTTGCGCACGATCACCGGGGTCGCGGCGGTGCGCCGGCCGCGCGTGGCCAGCACCTTGCCGGTCCCGATCCACTTGACCTTCCGCGGCCCGTTATGCGCGGTCAGCACCATGTCGCCGGCCTGCAGTTTCTCCACCTGGACCTCTCCGGCGGGCGTGCCGATCAGGGTGCCCACGCAGAAACAGATCACGTCGATAGAGCTCGTCGACGCACTGCTGGTGCTGGCGCCGTCCTGGATCGTCCAGTTGATCGTGCGGACGGACTGGACGGCGCTAGTGGTCGCAAACTTTACCGATTCCAGAGCGGTTTGATAGTTCGCGAGTGTCGCCGTCCCGCTCAACGTCAAGGTACCGGCATTGAACGAGCCGCTGATTCCGTTCTGATTGGTGAACTGCAGCGTATCGCCCGACTGGAAGCCGCCGATCGTCACCGCCGCACCGGTCAGGTTACCGCCGCTATCGCTATCCGCGACGGTCAGCCCCGTATCGAGCGCCACGGCCGTGCCCGTGTAAGTCACTGTCCCGCTCGCCGTCGCCGTCCCCGCGACATGCACCGCGTTCAGCGTGCTGGTCGCGCTGCCGGTCGCCACGCCATCATTCACCGTCCAGGTGATCGTGCGGCTGGTATGGTTGCCACCCCCGGTCGGATCGCCGTTCGACGGATTGAAGCCGTAGGCAATCGACTCGAGCGCGGTCTGGTAGTTCGCCACCGAAGCCGCACCGCCAAGCGTCTCCACGCCGGTTGTGCTGTTGTAGCTGCCGGCGATTCCATTCTGATCGACGAATGTCAGCGTGTCGCCGCTGATGAAGCCGCCGATGCTGATCGTCGCGCCCGTCAGAGTCCCGCCACTGTCCGCGTCAGCCAGCACAAGCGCGGAATCGAGCAGCGTCGTCGTCCCGCTGCCGCCCGTGAAGCTGACCGTCGCCCCGGCGCTAATCGTCGGTGGCGCATGAATGACATTCAGCGTGCTGGTGGTGACGGCACTCGAAACCGTGCCATCATTTGCCAACCAGGAGATCGTTCGGCTTTTGTGCGTTCCTCCACCCGTTGGGTCCCCGTTGGCCGGTGAGAAACTGTACGACACCGAATCCAATGCCGCCTGATAGGTCGCCACGCTCGCGCTGCCGCTTAGCGTCAGTGTCCCATTGTTGAAGCTGGCGGTCAGACCGCCCGCGCTGCCGACCGTTAAAGTATCGCCCGTAATGAATCCGCCGACAACCACTGTCGCGCCGGCAAGAACCGAACCGCCCTGATCGACAATGCTCAGCCCGCTATCGAGCGTCGCGGCGGTCCCTCCGCCCGTGAACGAGGCGGACGCGCCGGCCATTACGGTCAAACGGGCGACCTCGTTCACCGTGCTGGTCGGTGTCGCACTGGTGATGACGCCGTCACTGACCGTCCAGTTGATGGTGCGAGCACCCAATATGGTGCTGGTCGTACTGAACTTCACCGAGTCCAGTACGGTTTGGTAGTGTGCAAGCGTGTCCGCCCCCGACAGCGTCAGCATCCCGGTCGCGGCATTGTAGCTCTGCGTGATCGATGTGCCGGTGGTGGTCGCCGACAGAACGTCGTTCGTGGTCCCGTTGACGATCTGGACCGTGGCACTGGCAAGGCCCTGGCCATCCGAATTCACCAACGTTGCGGTCGGATTTATCAGGATCGGCGATGTGGCCTGAACGTAACTGACCGTCCCGCTCGCGACGATGGTCGGGGTGGACAGAAGGACGATGCCGGACGGCAAGGGATTCCCGCCATTGTTCGGGCCCCCATCGACCGAATTATAGGGAAAGATCGTCGAAGCCGAGCCCGAACCCGTATGGGTCAGGCTTCCCGATTCGATCGCCTGAGTAAGGTCGTTGACGACGTAGAACACCCCGTTCTGCGGATCGATGGTGATGCTTTGCGGGCTGCCCGCTCCAGCCCCCGAGTAGAGCGTGGAAAACGTACCTGGCGTCAGCGTGACGTGGCCGCCTGACACCGTGTAGTGAACACTTTCGATGAGATTGGTCGCCGCCGTTGGGTTGCCGAGGTCATCGTAGGTGGTGAAGTACAATATTTGCGCCGCCGAATCGACGGCAACGCCGCCCAGGTCCGCGCCGCCGGTGGCGAGCAGTGTTGCGAGCGAACCAGGCAACTGCCCGTTCAGCACTTGTGCCGAGCCGCCTGGTGTCAGGGTGCCGACATCCAGATTGTTGATAGGGATTCCCGACAAGGTGTCGGTGAAGAACACCAGGCTGTGAGGCACATCCAGCGCCAGGCTTTCCGGAAAGCTTGCCCCGGACACGATGAGTGTCGGCGTGCCACCGTTGACGCTGATCCTGTAGATACCGTCCGTCGAGGGGATATTGTTGCCGTCAGTGTCGTAGGTGTCTTCGGTGAAGTAGAGCCATCCTCCCGCCTGGTCCAGCGCCAGGCCGTTGATGTACTCGGTCGGCGTCGTGCCGTCGCTCCCCGGCCCCACGGAGTACAAGACAGTCGGAGCAGCGGCGCTGCCGATGGTGCCAACCATGATCTGATTGACACTGTCGTTGTCGGCGTTGACGACGAAGTATTTTTTCAACGGCGCATCGATGGCGAGCCCGTCGAGCTGAATGAGTGCGGGATCTTTTGCCTGGTCGACGATATCGATCGTGGATCCGCTGACGAAAGTGCCGTTATTGACGCCAAACTGCTCGACCCTCGTACCGGCGGTATTGGTACTCAATCCGGAGTTGTACACGACGAACAACTGGTTGGACGATGTCGAGAGCACGTCCGGGTAAGCCGCCGCGGCCGCCGCGGTGAACGGGAGGGCGACGTCCGCCTTCCCGACGTTGACGTCGAGCGTCCAATTGCCCCCGTCCGCCGCCGAACCGACAAGGTGGGACGATGCCGCGATACTCGCCCCACCGGTCGCCGCCGACAACTGGTCCAGGAACGCCGTGCCGGCGGCATCCTGCGCCACGTCACAGCCATAGATCTGGATATCCCCGCCCGGCGCCAAGGCCGCCCCGATCGCCGCCAGCTCAGCCTGGTACTGCGCGATGGTATCGGTGCTCAGGACGCCGGTGCCCAGGGTGACCTGCGCATCCTGCCCATGCGCGACGATATCGAGATTGGTCAGGTTCCTGATATTGTGTGATATCAAATAGGCGGCAATCTGCTGCACACCGTCGGTGCCGGAATCCAGAATGACTGCACGCACGCCGGGCGCCACCCCCGCCGCCAGAAGCTCGGCATCCGGAACGCTGCCGTCGATGAAAACGATCTGCTGCACCTGCGTTACGTCCGCCGACGGTCGTATGCTGCGTTGCGTCGTGCCCGGAATGTCCGCATCCACGCTGGGGACCGTGACACCTATGGGGTTGAGGCTCTGGTCGTCGGTCCCATCCCCTCCCGGCCCTTGATCTTTGCCATGGCGCCTATTGTTGTTTTTTGCCATCGATCAAGCCCCCTGACAGTCGTTAGGACACAGTCACGGTCAGGATATCGTCAGCGTCTCCGGTTGTCGATGTTTTCGTGCCATTCCCGGCCCCGGGCGCGGCCTCCCCGGCGCATGCGTGTCAGGCCACGTGGCGCGTAAAATGGATCATCTCACCGGCTTTTGCTTGGCGGTCCGGGGTGGAGGCCGCAGCCCCGTATCATTGTGAAGAATATAGCAATGAATTGGAACGAATCCGGGCGAAGGTGTATAAAATATAAGAATCATCCTGCCATCAACCTCGACCGGCGGTAATTTGTACTGTAACTATTTTTTCACATCACATGAAATTGGTTTTTCACAAACAATGCCCTTGATCCCGTCATCCGGCCAAGATATTCTCGTTTCGAACGTAACGCCGTTTGACTTTGAGGGCATCGAAGCGCGGAAAACGTTCGCGTGGCATCCGTGCGGGCTATTGCGCCTATAAGCGCATCAAGAGACTTGCCCTGGTCGGCAAGGAATCGACAAGATGCTCGGTCCGTCGAGCTGGGGGAAATAAATCGTATGGGACAGCCCTATGTTGGACAGGTGATCGCAGTCGGTTTCAATTTCGTACCAGCCGGCTGGCTCGCGTGTGACGGTTCGACCTACCCAATTTCAGAATATGACGTCTTGTATAATTTGATCGGCACGACCTATGGGGGCGACGGCACCAGAACGTTTGGCGTTCCCGATCTGCGCGGCCGGACGCCTGTCGATGCCGGTCAAGGGCCCGGTCTTTCAAATTACACACTGGGGCAGCGGGGCGGCGCGGAAACCGTCACCCTGACGGCCGCCCAGGTCGGCTCCCACAACCATCCGCTGATCGCGTCAGCGCAGACAGGTTCCATATCGACGCCCGCGAGCAATCTCGCTATCGCGCAAGTCTCGGAAGCGCAGGTGAAAGTGTTTGGTGTCGGCCCGGGCAATACAACGCTGTCCGCCAACGCGGTCGGGCCGTCCGGCAGCAGTCAGCCGCACGAGAACCGGCAGCCCTTCCTGACAGTTAATTATATCATCTGCTATGCGGGCATCTATCCGTCGCAGAGTTAAGTCACCATACACGGCGGGAGACAGCCTATGTCGGAACCCTTCCTCGGCCAGATCGCTCTTTTTCCCTACAACTTCGCCCCGCGCGGGTGGGCAGACTGCGCGGGCCAACTGCTTCCGATCAGACAATACACGGCCCTGTTCTCTCTGCTGGGAACCTATTACGGCGGCGATGGCAGAATGACTTTCGCACTGCCAAACCTTCAGGGCACGGTGCCGGTGGGCCAAGGTACCCAACCCGGCGGCTCCACCTATATCATTGGTGAGACCGAGGGCTCGGAAAGTGTCACTCTCACCACCGCCAGCATGCCGGCGCACAGCCACCCATTGAGCGCCACCACGGTTCACGGGACGATCAATTCCCCGGGCGGCAATCTGCTCGCCACCCCTCAGCAAGGTAACCCGCCCCTCACGAGCAAGGGGGAGATTTACAACACCGCGGCACCGGATACTTCGCTAACCCAGGCCTCGATCCAGCCCACGGGTGGTTCTCTGCCGCACAACAACGTTCAGCCTTTTCTGGTCCTGCGCTACTGCATCGCCTTGCAGGGCATCTTTCCGCCGAGAAGCTGATGTCGTCGCCGCGGAGCTTACCGCATGTACCGGCAACATCCGGCCCCCGCACAGGGTTAAACCACCAAACCGTAATAAGCCGCGACCGCGACAACATGCGCTGGTGGCGAAATTTGGGAGCACACGACCATGGCTGAACCGTATCTTGGTCAGATCGAGGCCTTCGCTTTTGGCTTCGCCCCGCGCGGCTGGGCCCTTTGTGCCGGGCAAATCATGCCCATCAACCAGTATCAGGCGCTTTTCTCGCTGCTCGGCACGACCTATGGCGGCAACGGCACGACAACCTTCGCGCTGCCTGATCTTCGCAGCCGCGTGGCCATGGGTCAGGGGAACGGTTTCAATGTGACCCCGCGCGTGATTGGGCAAGTCGGCGGCGAAGAGAACCACACTTTACTCGCCGCCGAGACACCGGCCCACGTACATTCCTTGATGGCCGCGGCGAAACCCGCCGTTAGCAGCAACACGAATGTCGCCGGCCCCACAGTTGTGCTGGCCCAAACAATCGGCAAACCCGCGAGTGGGGCAGTCTTCCCCCTGGCGCTTTATGCAGCCGACTCCAACCCGGGTCAGCCGATGGCCGGCACGGCGATCGGTTCCGCAGGGGGCCAGCCACATACCAACCTGATGCCCTACACGACGCTCAATTTCTGCATTGCCCTCATGGGCATCTACCCAACCCGAAACTGACCGCCGACGCACTATTCAGTTGAATACAGCCTGATACGTCTGCCGATCCCGCTCGACGGTGTGGATCGGCATCACGTACAGGTCGCCGAGGGCGCCGCCCTCGCCGCGCGCCCGGTACAGTCCCTCGGGAAGCAGATCATCGGCCGGACCATGGAAAATCAATGTGAACGGCGTGCGAGCCCCCGCGTGTGGCTGCTTTACGTCCACGGCCGCCAAACGCAGAACGACACGCTGCCCCTCAAAAGCAAACGGCTTGCCGACAAACGGAGCGAAATGCTGATGCTGCGACAACTCAGTCATGGCGCGCTTATTCCTGTCCCGACGGTTCGATCCGGATGCGATTTGTGTCCCTCCCTTTAGACATCACCACCTGCCGGGTAAAGGCAGCACGCGCTTGAGCGACGAATGGATCCTGGAGACCGCGCGCGGACCGGTTGTGCTCAGGCCAGAACAATCGGCGGATGGCGATTTCCTCTACGCACTGTTTCGCAGCCACGCGCTTCCGGGCTTCGCCGCTCTGCCGATCGATGATGCCATGAAGGAGTCGCTGGTCAGGATGCAATTCACCTCCCAGACCGCGACCTATCGCGCCCAGTACCCGGACGCCCGCTTCCTCGTCCTGGAGTGCGATCGTACGCCGATCGGGCGTCTGGTGCTCCATGAGGGCGCCGATGCCGCCACCATCGTCGATTTGGCGCTGCTGCCCCACACGCGCGGCGGTGGCATCGGTTCAGCGGTACTGGGTGGGCTTGTCACGACGCTCCGGCCGCGCGGCACCGCCTTGCGTTGCACCGTGCTGTGCACCAACGAGGCCTCCTTGAGGATGTGCCGCCGCGCCGGCTTTGTCCCGATCAGGGAGTCCCCGCCCCATGTGGAACTGGAATGGCGTCCATGACCGTGCCCCGGCCGCGGACGGCCATCAATGGCCGTAAACCAGCCCCGGCAGCCACATCGTCAACGCCGGCACATACGTGATGATCCCCAGCACGATCAGCAGCAGGATCAGGAACGGCAGAATCCCGCGAATCACCTCGCCGATCGGCGCGTCGGAAATCGTGGACAGCACATACAGATTCAGCCCGACCGGCGGATGGATCAGCGCGATTTCCATGTTGTGGGTGAAGATGATGGAGAAATGCACCGGATCGACACCCAGCGGTATCAGGGCCGGGGCCAGGATCGGGATCACCAGCAGCAGCGCGGCCACCACTTCCAGGAAGCAGCCCAAAACCAGCAGCAGCACGTTGACCGACAGCAGGAACGCCCAGGTCGGCATGTTATGCCCCAGCGTCCAGGTCACAAGCTGCGCGGGCACGCCGGATTCCGTCATCCAGTGGCCGAACGCCAGGGCGCTGGCGACGATCAGCATGATCGTGCCGGCGCTGCGCAGCGCATCGGCGATGACCGAGAGCGTCTGGGTGAGGCGGAACCCGCGATAGAAGATTAGGCTCACCAGCAGCGCCACGACGGCGGCGAGCGCAGCCGCCTCGGTGACGGTGACGATACCGCCATAGATGCCGACCAGCACGATCACCGGCACCGCCAGGGCTGGCAGCGCGCGCACCGTCACGCGCAGCCGGTCAGCGTACGGCAGGGACGGCTCCTTGGGAAAATTGCGACGGCGGGCGTCGTACCAAACCCAGGCAAAGAAGGCGGCGGCTTGCAGCAGGCCGGGCAGGATGCCGGCCAGGAACAGCCGCGGCACCGACTGTTCGGCCACGATGCCATACAGGATCAGCGCCAGGCTGGGCGGGATGACGATGCCGATGGTGCCGGACGCGCCGATCACACCCAGCGCGAAACTGCGCGGATAGCCCTTCTCGATCATCGCCGGCAGCAGGATGGTGCCCATCGCCAGCGCGGTGGCGACCGACGATCCGCAGATCGCCGCGAACAGCGTGCAGGCGACCACGGTCACTAGGCCCAGCGAGCCTCGGATACCGCCCAGCCACGCGGCCGAGACATCGACCAGCGCCTTCGCCACACCGCCCTGGCGCATGAACGCGGCGGCCATGACGAACAGCGGCAGCGACATCAGCGTGGACGAGTTCAGGTGGTCGATGATCACCTGCGCCACGCCGATCATCGGCTGGCCGGAGACGGCATACAGCACCGCGGCGCAGGCACCCAGCACCAGGAAGATCGGCATGCCGGCTGCGAGCAGGCCGAAGAACATCAGCAGGAAGAGGACGGTCCACATCGCCTAATGATCCGCCAACGAGCTGAGATTGACCGGAAGTTCGTGATCCGGAATGTGGTGCCCGACCGTCATGGTCGCCGGATCGAAGCGGAAGACATAACGATACAGGCGGATCAGATAGCGCATCGTCATCAGCACCCCGCCCGCGGGAAGCGAGCAGTAGTAGATCCACATCGGGAATTGCAGCCCGCTGGAACTGCGCTCATCCAGCAGAAGGGACGTATCGACGATCTCCCACCCGTACCAGACCATGCCGCCGCAGAAGACCAGCGCGACGACACAGTTGAAAGCCTCCAGCCAGCGCTGCCCGCCGGGGGGCACCAGGCGCAGCACCAGGTCCGGCCGGACATGGCCGTCGGTGCGCACAAGCTGGCTGGAGATAATCATCACGCCCCAGACGACCAGATAGACGATCACTTCCTCGGCCCAGGAAATCGCGAAAGCCGGAAAGAAATACCGTCCCAGGACCTGCACGAGGCCGACCACCATGGCGAGTGCGCCAAGGATGCCGACCAGCGTGCGCTCGATCGTGTCCCAGATCGTGTCGGGGCGTGTGGCCATGATCAGGCCGACCCGTTCACGGATTCCTCGGACAACCGCACGACCTCGGCCGACAGCTTGGCCTCCTTGACCAGGGTCGGCACATCCGCCTGCATCGCCTTGCGCGCGGTGTCGAGGACCTCCTGCGAGGGATCGGTGAAGGTGACGCCGTTATCTTCCATCAGCTTGCGCGCGCGCGCCTGGGAGGCCCCGGCATTGGCGCGGTAGGTGCTGATGTTCGCCGCCCAGAGGTCGGTCATGATCTTTTGCAGGTCCGGGGTCAGCTTCGCCCAGAAAGCATCGCTGATCATCGGCACGTATTGGCCGACATACTGATGGTCCTGGTAGGAATACTTGACGCCCGCTTCCCACAGCTTGGCAGTCGCGACGCTTTCGTTGGTGGAGATGAAACCGTCGAACGTGCCCTGCGACAACGCCAGCGGCACATTGGGCCATGCGGTCGTGTTCGGAATGCCGCCGAAGAAGGCGATGCGCCAGCTTATGCCGGCACCGCCGGGGCTGCGGATCTTCAGACCCTTGAAGTCGTCCGACGTGTTCAGCGGCTTCTTCGTCGTGTACCAGTTCTGAAAGCCCAGATTGAGCCACGGGCCGACAACCCTCACCCGCAGCTTGGTCTCAAGCTGCTTGACGATCAGCGCGCCGGGCTTGCCGTCGGCGGCATGCTCGGTCGCCTCGGCCGGCCGGCCGTAAAATGCCGGAAGCTGACAGAAGTCGCAGTCCGGCACGATGCCGGTCTGGGTCCAGGCGCCGGGTGCGGCCATATCGACCTGGCCCTGCAACAAGGCCTTGGCGACGTTCAGGTCGGCGTAGAGCTGGCCGGAATGGAACACCTCGCTGGTGACCTTGCCGCCGGTCGCCGCTTCCACCTTCTTCAGGTAGTCCACGACGGAGACGTTACGGACATGGGACGGCGCGGTGTCGAGGGAGCAACGGATCTTCAACGCTTCCTCACCGCGCGCATGACGCAGGATTCCAAACGTTCCCACAACCGCGACCGCGGAGCGACCGAGCGCTCGGCGGGACAGGCCCTGCTGCATGTTATTACCTTTCCTGGACGCCCCTTAAGTCAGGGCCGGCGGACTGATGGCGGGTCGGTCCGCTTGCGTCAAGAGGTCAAACTGATTTGAAATCCGTCAACATCCGCCGCCCCGCAAGCCCCTGGAGCGTGACCGCTTCAGGTTGAAGCATTGCGCTCTGGTTCGTCTGTTTAATGCCAAGCGGCGGAAAGATTAACGCACGGGCATTCCCCATCCGTCGTGGCCCGGCAGAATAATACCAACGGACGCAAAGACTGACACATCGGCCACCGTCCCGTCGTCGTCATGGCCGGACTTGATCCACGGCTGTCCGGTTCATTTTTGCTGACAAAGCGCACGGCGTTGATTCTACTCAATTCGGATCGTTTCCCGACGAATCGAACATGAGAAGGACCCCCGCCGTGCCGCATCA
>JARLIN010000061.1 GCA_031291715.1 Rhodopila sp.
AGCAAGGACGAGCTGAAGCGGCGTATCGACGAAGCGGCGAAGTTTCTGCCGCTGGAACAGCTCGCTCTGTCACCGCAGTGCGGCTTCGCCTCCACCGAGGAAGGCAACACGCTGACCGAGGACCAGCAATGGGCGAAGCTGTCCCCTTGCGTGGAAGTGGCGCGAGAGGTCTGGGGCGGGGTTTAGCTCGCGGCCTGCCGTTTCGTCAGCGCCCCGTCGTTTCCGAGGCGTCATGGCCGGGCCGCGTCTCATCCGCAACAGGATCAGGGTGCGGGTGCGGGTGAGGGTGAGGGTGGAGCATGGCCTGCGCTTCATCGTCATGGCCGGGCGTGTTCCGGCCATCCGCCCCCCGGCGTCCGTGCGCAGATGGCCGCGACACGCCCGGCCATGACGACAGAAAGAGTTTGGCCATGACGATAGGAAGGGTTTGGCCCGGCATGACACGGCAGGGACCACGCTCCTGCACCGCGGTCGTACCCCGGTCGGGCCCCGCGGGGCCTGACGATACGAAGGAAAACGCTTAACCGACCGGCGGCAGACCGTAGAAGCGTTGCGCTGTCCGATGGAACAGGGCCGCCTTCTCGTCGGCCGAATATCCGGCGGCGAGGCGCTTGAAGGCGTTCCAAAGGACGGGGTAGCTGCACATGCCCTTATCCACCGGAAAGTTACTCTCGAACATGCAACGGTCGGCACCGAACAATTCGATGGTGGTTTCGACGTAAGGACGCCAGGCCGCCGCCATCTCTCCCGAGGACGGTGGCAGCACCTCGTGATGGAAGCCGAATCCGTTCACGTTCATCGCCAGGCCGCCCAGCTTGATGTGCAGGTTCTCGCATGTCGCCAACTCGGTCATGTAGGCGCGCCATTGCGCGAAGACCTCGGGGCGCTTGCCCGCATACGGGCCGACGCCCAACGGTCCGCCGAAATGGTTCAGCACGACCTTCTGTTGCGGGAACGCCCGCAGCAGATCCAGCAGGTCGCCAAGTTGCGGATGATACAGCCATGCATCGAAGGTCAGGCCCAAGCGATGCAGACGGGCGAAGCCCGAGCGGAAAGCCGCATCGCGATACAGACCGGGCGGTGCGCCGGGGGGCGCCGTCGGGGCGATGGCCGGATCGTATGTTCCACTGTGGCGAATGCCCTTGAAGCGACCGCCGCCAGCCTGGATATGCGCCTCCAGCACGGCGTCGATCTGCTCGCCCAATTGGCAGTCGGCATGGCCGACGATGCCGGCGCAGGCACGCAGCGGACCGTAGTTGCCATTTTCGCACGCGCGCGCGATCGCGGCGACGAATTCGGTTTCGCCGACGGGCCGCATCTCCTCCGGGCCGTCCGTTCGGTACTCGGACCTGCATTGGATGAACACCGTGGCCAGCACGTTGTGGCCGGTACGGATGTCCGCGACCAGGTCCTCCAGCAGATAGCGGTCGGGCCGCGCCTTCCAAAGATGGTGGTGGGGGTCGATGATCGGCAGGGCCGGGTCGAGGACTTCCTCGGTCAGCTTCGCGAGCCAGTCCGGGCGGACGTGCGGATGGTGGAAGGGTTGGCGCTCCTGCTCTTGGCTGGCCATGGCATTTTCTCCGCGAGATCAGGTTATCATCCAGCCACGAGGAGGCGCATGTGGCAATCCGGACGCGTTATGCCGTAACACCCAGCGCATCTAAAAGGGAAGCCCTCATCGCGTCGCGAGAGAACCGCGCCTGAGCAAACTTCACCTGCTCGGCGCTGCGTCTTTCCCATTCCACGTCGTCCCGCAGCAGAGAGATGACGGCGCCGGCGAACACCGCCGCATCATCCTCCACCGGGACAATTCGCGACAGCCCGGGCAGGCCTTGGGCTCCGACCGGGGTGGTGACCAGAGGAACGCCGGCCCGCAACGCTTCGACCACTTTCAACTTCACACCGGCCCCGCATCGCAGCGGCACCACCGCCACCCGTGCCCGGTCATACGCGGCCTCCAGTTCCGCATCGGTGACGTCGGGGAAGATGGCGATGCCCTCGCCGGCCAGGGCGCGGACCCGCTCGGTCGGGTTGGACCCGATGATCGACAGATGTGCGGCGGGTATTTCAGCGCGGATCAACGGCAGGATTTCGTCGGCGAGCCAGAGCGCCGCGTCCTCGTTCGGCGGGTGGCCGAAGCCGGCGACGAATATGATTTCCCGAGCAGGAGTGGCGGCGCGCGGGGGGGTAAACCAATCAAAACAATACGGCACGACCGACCCGATCTTCGCGTCAGGTTGGAGTGCCGACGCGATCTGGGCCTCTTCCTCGGACAGATAGAGCGACAGATCGGCCTGATGCCAGACGGCAAATTCGCGCTCCCGCATATGGTCCGCGAGGCGCCGCAGCCGGTCGTCGTGCAACACCTCGGCTTGCTGGTGCATGCGGCGGAAATGCAGGTCGTGACCGTAATAGATCACCCTGGCGCGGGAATGCCGGCGGATCGATGGGATCACATCCTCCGCGACCTCCGGCCGGCTCACCAGAATGGCGTCGAGTTCGCTGCCGGCTGCCTTGATCCATGCCTCGAACGGCGCCTGGTCGGGACCATGAAACACTTCGACCCCCATCCCTTGCAGCACGTCCGTATAGCCAGGGCTGTAACTCAAGTTATGCGGCCAGAATTTGACGACAAAGCCAGCCTGAAGCAGGACGTGCAGACACCCCATGATGGCCCGCGACCCGGCGTCACGATCCGGTTGTGGGACGTAATGGTCAATCACCAGTACGACCTTCCGGTGCATCGCGCGGTCGCGCGCGCGGAAGACATGATCGCCATTGGGATAATGCTCCCGCGCCAGGACATCCGCCCATACATCGACGAAAGTCCGGCGGTTCACGGCCTGATAGGACTTGATGCCAACGCTGGTGTCACGGCCGTGCGACATACCCTCGAAATGCACCACCCGCGCGGCCGGCTGATACAAGGTTTTCAGGCCGATGCGCCGCAGCCGGAAGCAGAGGTCAGTATCTTCGAAATAGGCCGGCGCATAGCGCTCGTCGAAACCGCCGAGGCGGGTGAAAACATCGCGTTCGACCATGAGCGCGGCGCCGGAGCAGTAATCGACCTCCCGGACATAGTTGTAGGCTGGTTTGCCGGGATCCTCATGACGGCCGAAATTCCAGCCCGAACCGTCCCGCCAGATAATCCCGCCGGCTTCCTGCAGGCGCCCGTCGGGGTAAAGCAACTTCGCGCCCACCGCCCCGATGTGCGGCCATTGCTGGAACAGGGACACCATCGGCTCCAGCCAGCCCGGCAGAACCTGGGTGTCGTTATTGAGGAAGCAGAGATAGCGCCCTTTCGCCAGGCTGGCCGCCTTGTTGCAACTCAACAGGAACCCAAGGTTCGTTTCGTTCCGTACCAACCGGATACCTCGCACGAGGCCGAGGGATGCCGCGTCGGTCCCGGCCCAGGCATCGTCGATGACGATGACCTCGATCGGCATCGATGGCGCGTGATCCGCGATCGAGGCCAGGCAGCGCAGGGTGTACGACACCTGTCCATACGTCGGAACAATGACCGAGACGACCGGTGTCTCTGAAATCGGGAGGACCAGATCGCTTGGCTCTATCGTCGCCATGACCGGCACGGAAGCGGCGGCAGGCGCCGCACGACGTAGCCGGCGCGCACGCAGCCAGTAGCGCGCATGGATATGAAGCTGGAACGTGGCAGTCCACCACAGCGCCAGGACGCCTCGCCGCAGTTGCCTTGCGACCCAGGGGGACCGGCCCTCCAGCGACCGCGCGAATGCCATCGCACGCCATAAGGCGGTATCGATCGCGGCGGCGAAGCGAATACGTGAAACGCGGAGCGACTGGCTCACTGGTGGGGCCTCCGTCCTGGAGGCCCCGTCCTATCCGCGAAGGCTTAACAAACCGTTAAGCGTCTTATAGCAACCCGCGTTGGCGCTGACCCGCTACCCTCGTCATGGTCCAGCCGCAGTCTGAGCCATGACGGAGGGGGAATGCCCGTGAGTTAATCTTTCCGCCGCTTGATATTACTTGGCCTGGAAGTTCGGCAGCCGGCGTTCAGCCATCGCCTTGATGCCTTCCTTGAAGTCGGCGGTGTTGCGCAGCCAATCCTGCTCCTCATATTCGCGCTCGGTTGCCTGAGCCACGGCCTCGGCCAGGCCACGGCGCAGGGTTTCGCGCGTGGCGACGATGGCGAGCGGCGAGGACCCGGCGATTTCCGTCGCCACTTCCACCGCCTTTGCCCGCACCTGATCCTGCGGCACGCAGTAATCCACCAGACCGATCGCCAGGGCTTCTTCGCCCGTGAGGCGGCGCCCGGTGTACAGCATCATGGTGGCCTGCTGCCCACCGATCAGGCGCGGCAGGGTCGCGGTCAGGCCGAAACCAGGATGGAAGCCGAGGCGCGTGAAGTTGGTGGAGAACCGGGCTTCCGGGCAGGCGACGCGGAAATCCGCCATCACCGCCAGGCCCACACCGGCGCCAATGGCGGCGCCATGCACGGCGGCGACGATCGGCTTGCCGGTGCGCCACAGCCGCTGGGCCTCCTTGTAAAGATGGCGGCCACGCTTGGCGGTACGCGCGACTCCGTCAGGACCGCGGCTGCCAAAATCGGCCCCGGCACAGAAATGCTTACCCTGGGAACACAACACGATCGCGCGGACGTCCGGGGTCTTATCATAGATATCCAGCGCGTCGGCGATTTCCCCCACCATGTCGGTGTCGATGAAATTGTTCGGGCCACGCCGCACCTCGATCGTGGCGATGTTGCCCGCCACATCGACGGCGATGTGTTCGTAAGTCCCGTGTTGCATGGTCGTTTCCTACCCTCTGAGTCGATGCCGCGAAGTGTAGAACGATTTGCCGATCACTGGAACCAGGGGAGCGCGGGCCTACGCCATATCGCGACGTGCCACGGCGAAGCGCGATCAGCCGCCGCGTTTGCGCGCCCCATTCTTCCGCAGCAGGAATTCACGGCCGATCTTGACCATCGGCACGCCGTCATATTCGACGATGTCTGCGGTCGCGTATGTCTCGTGCCAGGAGTCGGGGATGAAGCTGCCAGTCCCAACCACATCGATCGGCGCTTTCGCATCCGCCATCACGCGGCATTTATCCACGCCGAAGCCCGAAGAAACGACGATCCGCACCTTCTCGTAACCTGCCTGATCCAGCGCCTCCCGCGTACGCCAGATCGCGGCGGCGGACACACCGGTCCCGACCAGGAAACGAAGCTCGGAATCGCTGCGATAGCGGCGGATGGCGCCGGGGGCGTGGCGCTCCAACACCGCATAGCTTTCCGCCGGATCGAGGCCTTCGAGAAACCGGCCGCCGTGGGTATCGAGCCGGAACGATAGATCACCCGCCGCGGCGACTTGCGGGAAACGCGCGCAGACCGCCAGCGCGTCAGTGATCTCCTTGCCGAAATAATCCACCAGGACGGTTATCGGTTCGTCGGGAAACGTTTCGCGGAACATCTCGGCGGCGCGCATGGTCGATCCGGCATAGCCGATCAAGGAGTGCGGCATGGTGCCGAAGCCCTGCGCCGCGCCGAACCAATGCGCGGTACAATCGTTGGCGCTGCCGACGAAGCCTTTCGCCCCTTCCCGCCTGGCAGCCGAACTCCCGACAGAGGCAGCGTAGGACATCATGTCCTGCATCTCAGCGCCGGCGCAGTGGCGGGCCTCCATCGCCAGGAAGGCCGCGTTCGGCAGAGACAGCGCCATTTGATATGCGTTGTGCGCGGCGACGCAGGCAGGGCCGATCTTCTGGAGAAGAATCGTTTCCAGGTCAGACAGATGCACCATGCTGCCGGTCAGGTAAACGATAGGCTCACCGGCGCCGACCCAGTCGCCTTCCTGGTAGATCAGATCGACCTCGATCTCCGTGCCACGCTGCGCGGCTACCATGTTCAGCCAGTCGAGCATCAACCGCGGCGCGCAAATCACCGGGCGGCGCAGGAACAACGCGTAGGTAACGCGTTTGTCGCCAAACCGTTCCACGATCCGCTTGGTCCGGTTGAAGTAGCTATCGGTCCTGGCGGCGATGTCGGCCGCCAACCCGGTTGCCGGCCGATCCGTGTCCACTGTCGTCAGCTCACTGGGCTGCGAGCGCGGGTGAGGCGGCCGGCAGACGACGGGTCTTCAACTCCTCCGCCACCAGGAACGCGAGTTCCAGGGATTGCTCCGCGTTCAGCCGGGGATCGCAGAACGTCTCATACCGCTCGCCGAGGTCGGCTTCCGACAGACGGTGCGCGCCGCCGATGCATTCGGTGACGTCCTGGCCGGTCATTTCGACATGGACGCCGCCGGCCCAGGTGCCTTCCGCGGCATGGATGTCGAAGAAGCCCCGCACTTCCTGAAGGATGGAATCAAAGTTGCGGGTCTTCACCTTCGCCGAGGTGCTGATCGTGTTGCCGTGCATCGGATCGGACAGCCAGACGACCTTGTGGCCGGAGCGTTCGACCGCGCGCACCAGCGGCGGCAGCTTGGCGCCCACCTTGTCGGCTCCCATGCGGCTGATCAGCGTGATCCGGCCGGCCTCGTTCTTCGGATTGAGGATGTCCAGCAGCCGCAGCAGGTCGTCCGGGTCCTGGGTCGGGCCGACCTTCATCCCCAGCGGGTTCTGCAAGCCGCGCAGGAATTCGACGTGCGCCCCGTCGACCTGACGGGTCCGGTCACCGATCCACAGGAAGTGGGCGGAGCAGCCGTACCAGTCCCCCGTGGTGGAATCCACACGGGCCAGCGCCTGCTCATACGGCAGCAGCAGCGCCTCGTGGCTGATGTAGAAGTCGGTCTCCCGCAGGTCACGGGTCGTGGCGCTGGTCATGCCGCAGGCCGCCATGAACGACAGGGTCTCATCGATACGCGACGCCAGATCCTTATAGCGCTCCGCCAACGGAGAGCGCTCGACGAAGCCGAGGTTCCACCGATGGACCTCATGCAGATCGGCGTAGCCGCCCGACGAGAAAGCGCGCAGCAGATTCAGCGTGCTGGCGGACTGGAAGTAGCCGAACTCCATCCGCGCCGGGTCGGGAATACGGGAAGCCTCGGAGAATTCCGGCCCGTTGATGATGTCGCCGCGATAGCTGGGCAGCGTCACGCCGTCCACGGTTTCGGTGTCCGAGGAGCGCGGCTTGGCGAACTGGCCGGCCATGCGGCCCATCTTTACCACCGGCAGGGAGGCGCCGAACGTCAGCACGACCGCCATCTGCAGCAGCACGCGGAACGTGTCGCGGATGATGTTGGCTGTGAAATCCGAGAAACTCTCGGCGCAGTCGCCGCCTTGCAGCACGAAGGCCTTGCCCTCGGCGGCCAGCGCCAATTGCGCCTTCAGCCGGCGGGCCTCACCCGCGAAGACCAGCGGTGGATACCTGCGCAGGCGGGCTTCCATGTCCTCGAGCTTCGCCACGTCCGGATAAGTCGGCACCTGGCGGATCGGGCAGTTACGCCAGGAATCCGGGTTCCACGGACGCAGTGATGCGGGGCTGGCAATCGGTGTGGTCGGCATAAACGTTCTCCTTGGCCAGTCTTATGTCGCGAAACCGTAGAAATGGCTACTGCTCCCGGAAACCGGCTGCCCTGCTGGCATGGTGGGCACCACGGCGCCGGGCAATGGCGACATGGAGACGGGTAACGTCGCCGCCCTACATCGTGAGGACCGCCGCCAACTTCCAGTCGCGCGCACAATGTCTAAAAAGATAAACAGACGCCGCTTGAGCAGGTGGTCAGTTCTCGGTAAGACGTTGGTCAATAGAAGCCGCCCGAACGGGCAGCCGGCCCGGGAGGCAGCGGAAACAAGGTGGACCTCGAGGTTCTTATCGAGAACGTGTTGAACGCGCTCGCCGCGGGCATCACGATCGGCTGCATCTACGGGCTGATGTGCATCGGCCTGGGGCTGATCTTCGGCATCATGCGCATCGTCAACTTCGCCCAGGGCGAGTTGTTGATGCTGGGCATGTTCGCCAGCCTGTACCTCGTCACTGGGGGAGGCATCCTGGCGTTCCTCGGGCCCTATATCGGTCCGTTCGTTGGCGCCCTGCTCGCCGGTCCGATCGTGTTCGCGTTCGGCGTGCTGCTGCACAAATTCCTGATCGCGCGGGTGTCCGGGCTGCGGACCACGGGATCGCTGGATGAAGGCCATTTCGGCCAATTGGTCGTCACACTGGGGATCTCGCTGATCCTGCAGAACGGCGGCCTGATCCTGTTCGGCTCTACCCCGATGACCGTCCGCACGCCGCTCGCGTCCAGCGCAATCGAAGTGGGTCCGATCTACGGTGACGCCACGGTCTTCCTGAACAAGGCCCGGCTGATCGCCTGCGCGGTCGCGATCGTCACCGCGGCTGGCCTTTATCTGCTGCTGGAATTCACCCGCATGGGCAAGGCTTTGCGGGCCGCGGCCGACAACCCGACGGCTGCGACCTACATGGGCATCGACACCGACAAAGCCTACCGTATCGCCTTCGGTCTGGGCAGCGGCATCACCGCCATCGCCGGCGGGCTGATGGCGACCTACCTGTCCTTCGGCCCCTTCGTCGGCCTGGACTACGTCATCATCATGTATTCCGGTGTCGTACTGGGCGGCATGGGCAGCATCCTCGGCGCCTTCTGGGGCGGATTGACGGTCGGCTTTGTCCAGCAATGCTCCGCGCTGGTCCTGCCGCCGCAGTTGCAGAACGCGGCGATCTTCGTCGTCTTCCTGATGATCGTCCTGTTGCGTCCCCAAGGCCTGTTCGGCCGCTCGGCGGAGCGCGCCTGATGCGGTACGGTTCCACTCCCCGGCTGAAGCGCGACCTGATCACGCTCGGTGTGGTGTCGGTCGCCTATCTGGCTGTCTCGACTTTCGTCACCAACAGCTACTACCAGTTGATCATGACCCTGCTGCCGATCTGGGCGGCGTTCGGGGTGTCGTGGAACATCCTGTCCGGGTACGGCGGGCAATTGTCGTTCGGCCATGCGGCGTTCTTCGGCATCGGCGCCTACGTCGTTACATTGGCGCTGGTGTATTGGAATCTGACGCCCTGGCTGGGCATCCCGTTGGGCATGATCGTCGCCGGCTGCGCCGCGGTGCTGATCGGCCTGCCGACTTTCAGACTAAGGGGGCATTACTTCGCCCTGTCGATGCTCGCCTACCCGCTGGCGATCCTGTATTTCCTCCAATATCTCGGCTTCCAGGAGATGTCGCTGCCGATGCACCGGGAAAACCCGGCGGCGTTCCTGGAATTCACCGATCCGCGCCTGTACACCGTCGTCGCCGTCGGGCTGCTGATTGCGGCGATTTTCGTCTGCATGCTGGTGGAGAATTCCCGCTTCGGCCTGGCGCTGCTGGCGATCCGGCAGAACGAGCTGGCGGCCGAGGCGGCTGGAATCAACGCGCGCCTATGGAAAATGCGGGCACTGGTTACATCCGGCATGATCGCGGCATCGGCAGGCGGGCTTTATGCCTGCGTGCTGCTGGTGGTCACGCCGGATTCGGTTTTCGGAATGCTGGTCTCGGCCCAGGCGGTGGTCGTCACACTCTTCGGCGGCGTGGCCTCGGTCTGGGGACCGGTGATCGGTGCCGCAATTCTTGTTCCGCTGGCCGAATCCCTGAACGCCGAGCTGGGAAATTACCTGCCAGGCATCCAGGGTGTGGTGTACGGCGTGGCGATCATCGGCATCATGCTGGCCTCCCCCGACGGTCTGTTCTGGACCATCCGCGACCGGTTTTTCCGGCCCAAGGCCCCTGCCCCGCTTCCGGTCTCATTGGCCGCCAGTGCCCCGCCGCCGACACGCGCGGCGACGGCGGGATCGCCGTTGTTGAAGGTTGAGGGATTGTCCCGGTCCTTCGGCGGTCTGCGTGCGGTCAGCCAGGTCAGCTTCGAGGTCAATGCCGGCGAGATCCTGGGCATCATCGGTCCCAACGGCGCCGGGAAAACGACACTGTTCAACCTGCTCAACGGCGTCCTGTCCTCCGACGCAGGCTCCGCCATCCTGGGCGGCGAATCGATGCTCGACCGCAAGGTGCATCAGGTATGCCGCATGGGCGTCGGCCGTACCTTCCAGGTCGCGCGCAGCTTTCCGCGCCTCCCGCTGCTGGACAACGTCATCGTGGGTGCCTACGGCGCCGGACTGGCGGACGCGGAAGCGATCGCCTCGGCCGCCCAGGCGCTGGAACGCGTCGGACTGGCGGCCCAGGCGGGGCTCCCCGCCGGGCAACTGACCAACAAACAGCTTCGCCTGATGGAACTCGCCCGCGCCCTGGCAGGGGCGCCCCGGCTGCTGCTGCTGGACGAAACGCTGGCGGGCCTCGGCCGCGATGAATGCGACGACGTGCTGGACGTGTTGCAACGCCTGCGCGGCGAGGGCATGACCGTCGTCATCATCGAGCACACCATGCACGCGATGATGCGCATCGCGGATCGTTTCGTCGTGCTCGACCACGGGCGGGTCCTGGCCAGCGGATTGCCACGCGAGGTGGTGGAGGATCGCACCGTGATCGAGGCCTATCTCGGCAAGAAATGGGCGGCCAAACAAGATGCTTGAGATCACCAATCTCTCCGTCTCCTACGGCGGCCTGCGCGCCCTGACCGACGTTTCGCTGTCGGTCCATGAAGGCCAGTTCGTCACCGTGGTGGGGCCGAACGGCGCCGGGAAATCGACGCTGTTCAAAACGATATCCGGTATCGTGGCACCCGCCGGCGGGCAGGTCACTTTCCTGGGAGAGAATTTGCTCGATCTGCCGCCCGCGCGGCGCGCCCATCTGGGCATCGCGCATGTCCCCGAAGGGCGACAGGTCTTCAAGACCCTGACGGTGCGGGAAAACCTGGAGATGGGAGCCTATCCGAAGGCCGGGCGGGAGGCGTGGCACCACACGCTGGATCGCATCCACACGCTGTTCCCGATCCTGTCCGAACGGGCGACCCAGCTTGCCGGCACCCTGTCGGGCGGGGAGCAGCAGATGGTCGCGATCGGCCGCGGCCTGGCCTGCGCGCCGCGCCTGCTGATGCTGGACGAACCGTCTATGGGTCTGGCCCCCGCCGTCGCCGACACGATCTTCGAACGCGTATCGCAGATCCATCGCGAGGACGGCGTTACTATTTTGCTTGTCGAGCAACGTGTCGCGGAAGCGCTGGAGCTGTCCGACCACGGCTATGTGCTGGAAACCGGCCGCATGGTGCTGGACGGACCGTATGAGATGCTTTTGCAGGACGATCGCGTGCGTAAATCCTATTTGGGCTTAAGCTAAGCCCTCATCGTCATGGCCCGGCGTAGTCCGGGCCATGACGATGAGGGTCTGTTTCCAAACCATAAGAAACGGGAGAAACGTTGCCATGACCGATCTTTCACGCCGCTCGACAATGGGCCTTGGCCTCGCCGCCGGTGCCGCCACCTTGGCCTCACGCCGCGCCCGCGCGCAGACGCCGGCGGAGGTCAAGATTGCCATGCTGGTCCCACTGTCCGGCCCCTGGGCACGCCAGGGCATCCTGGAACAGATGGGCGCCCGCCTGGCGGTGGACGACGTCAACAACGCCGGCGGCATCAAGTCGATGGGCGGGGCGAAGCTGAAGCTGGTTGAATACGACACGCAGGACAGTGCGGAAAAAGCCAAGGACGCCGCCCAGCGGATGATCGCGCAGGAGCCCGAGCTAGTTGGCGGTTTCGGCTGCTGGCTGTCCACCTTTACCCTGGCGGCGACCGAGGTCACGGAACGTGCCGAACTGCCCTGGCTGACGCTCTCCTACTCCGACCTGATCACCGGGCGCGGGTTCAAGCATGTGTTCCAGTCGTCCCCGACCGCGGACCGGCAGGCGGAAGAAGAGCTGCCCATGATCATGGACCTGGCACAGAAGGCATCCGGCAAGAAACCGACGAAAGTCGCGTTCATCGGCGACAACACCGCGTCATCGGTCAGCTTCATGAAGCCGATGCGCGCGCATGTGGTGGCCGATCAGGGGCTGACGATCGTTGCCGACGAGGTCTATACGCCGCCGCTGACAGATGCCACGACGATGATCCAGCACGTCCGTTCGGGCCGGCCGGACTTCGTCGTCTTCCAGTCCACCAACGTACCTGACGACAAGCTGCTGGCCGACAAGTTCGCTGAATTCAACATGAAAAGCGATCGCCTGCCGAAGATCGGCGGCGGCGGCCATTGGGCGGTGCCTGAACTGCTGAACGTCGCCGGGGCGGAAAACCTGGAAGGCATCCTGGTCGGTCTCGCCAACTGGCCCGGCAAACGCCAGGCCGACCTAGAGAAGCGTTTCATGGCGCGCACGGGAGAGCCCTGGTTCGGCCACGACTCTATCTTCGCCTATGTCCACGTCATGATCCTGAAGGAAGCCCTGGAGAAGTGCGGCGTCGCCGATCGGCGCAAGGTCAGCGAAGCGATCCATGCACTCGACATGACCGACGGCCCGGCATTGTTCTTCCCCGATGGTCACCTGAAGTATGACGAGAAGGGCCGCCGGGTCGGCGCCAAGCTGTGCGTCGTGCAGTGGCGCGGCGGCAAGCCGGTGCCGGTGTATCCGCCATCGATCGCCACCCAGGACGTGCTCTGGCCGCGGGTCTGATCCGACGATGACCCCCTACGAAGTCTATGCGATCCGTTACGCGCACAACCCGAACGCGAAACGGTCGAACAACTTCATTGGCGGCGACCCGCATGATGGGCCGATGCCACTGGATTATTTCGTCTGGGCGATCAAGGGGCCCGACGGCAACTTCATTCTGGATACCGGCTTCGACGCTGCGATGGGCATGAAGCGCCAGCGCCAGATGCTTCAGCCGCCCGACATGGGACTGAAGGCGATCGGCGTCGAGCCGGATCGGGTGAAGAACGTGATTCTGTCGCACTTGCACTACGATCATTGCGGCAATTACGACATGTTTCCGAACGCGCGGTACCACCTCCAGGACAAGGAGATGGCGTACTGCACCGGCCGGTGCATCTGCCATCCCGGCCTGCGTGGTCCGTTCGAGGAGGAGGATGTCGTTGCCATCGTGCGTAAATTGTTCGCCGGGCGGGTGGCGTTCCATGACGGGGCGGACGAACTCGCCCCCGGCCTGTCGGTCCATCACGTCGGCGGCCACAGCAAGGGCTTGCAAGTGGTGCGCGTGTGGACGCGGCGCGGCTGGATGGTGCTCGCGGCCGACGCCAGCCATTTCTATGCGAACATGGAGGAAGGACGGGCCTTCCCGATCCTGCACAGCCATGAAGATACGCTGGCGGGATATGAAACGATGCGACGGCTCGCCAGCCAGCCCAGCGCGATCATTCCGGGTCACGATCCGCTGGTCCTGGCGCGCTATCCCGCGGCCGCACCGGGGCTGGAAGGCGTTGTGGCGCGCCTCGATGCCGATCCGGTCGAATGACAACGTTCACCGCCCTGCGTGACCGGCTGCAGCTACCGCTGATCGCGGCGCCGATGTTTCGCGTCTCCGGCGTCGATCTGGTGGTCGCCGCCTGCCGGAACGGAGTCATCGGCGCCTTTCCCACCGCCAACTGCCGCACGGTGGAGGAACTGGACTCCTGGCTGTCGGCAATCCGGGCAGCCCCCGCGACGGCCCCCTGGTGCGCCAACCTGATCGTGCATCGGTCCAATCCGCGGATGAAAGACGACCTTTCGGTGCTGCTGCGGCATGCGCCGGAATTGGTGATCACCAGCGTCGGCTCGCCGGCCGAGGTCGTCAGCCCGCTGCATGATGCCGGCGCGCTGGTGTTCTCCGACGTCGCATCTATCCGGCACGCCGAACGCGCGATCGAAGCGGGTGCCGACGGGCTGATCCTGCTGACCGGCGGCGCGGGCGGGCAGACGGGTTGGCTCAATCCCTTCGCCTTCGTGCGCGCGGTGCGGCGTTTCTTCGCCGGCCCCTTGGTTCTGGCCGGCGGCGTCGGTGATGGGCAGGCATTGGCGGCTGCCCTGGCTCTCGGCTGCGACCTTGGCTACATGGGCACCCGATTCATCGCGACGACCGAGAGCATGGCACAGCCCGAATACAAACAGATGCTGGTGGACAGCAACGCTGATGACGTCCTGCTGACCCGCGCGTTCACCGGGTTGCAGACCAACATGCTGCGGCCGTCGATCGTCGCCGCCGGCCTCGATCCCGACAACCTGCCGGAGCGTGGTGGCATCGACATCGCCAAGGACATCGCCGCCGATCAGCCCAGGCGCTGGCGGGATATCTGGAGTGCGGGGCACAGTGTTTCGGCGGTCACCGAGGTCGCTTCGGTGGCGGCGCTGATCCAGACGGTCGCGGCGGAATACGAAGCCGCTCGCCCGCCTTCCTCGCCTGTCACGGCCTGGCGGAGTCCGAGCCATTCGCACCAGCACGGCGCCCCGGCAGATGGCCCAGACCGCGCCGGACCATAAGGGCGTGAAAGGCCAGGCGTTATCTTCAACGCCGGTTCGCATCGGACTGGTGATCTTCGACTGCGACGGCGTCCTGATCGACAGCGAGGCGCTGTGCGACCGCGTTGTATCACGCGAATTGCATCGTGCGGGCTGGCCGCTTTCGCCGGAGGACTGTCACCGCCTGTTCCTGGGGCTGACCTTCCCGGACATTCAGCAAGCGGCCGAAGCCCATCTTGGCCGGATCTTGGGCGCCGGCTGGGTTGACCGCGTCATCCAGCGCGTGACCGAGGTCATGGCCGCCGAAGCCGAACCGATCCCCGGCGCACGCGAAGCCTTGCAAGCCACCACCACGCTCGGCCTGCCGTTCCGCATCGCCTCGAACTCCTCGCGTGAAGAGATGGCGGCCAAATTCTCGCGTGCCGGATTGTCCGACCTGGTTGATGGCCGCATCCACAGCGCCTATGACCTGATCGCCCAAGGCAAGCGGGGCAAACCGGACCCGGACCTGTTCCTTCAGGCGGCCGCGGCCGAGGATGTGCCGCCGGCTGCCTGCCTTGTGATCGAGGACTCCCTGGCCGGCGTCCGCGCCGCTGTCGCCGCCGGGATGACGTGCCTTGGCTTCAGCCCCGAGACGGGTGGCGCACATCTGCGAGAGGCGGGTGCCCTTCCCTTCGCCTCGATGTTGGCGCTACCAAAGTTGCTTCGCACCTTCCTGCACGGAACCCAATGACGATCCAGGCGCTCAGTTCTCTGTATCCGTGGACGAAAGCCTTTCATGTGATCTCTCTGATCGCATGGATGTCCGGCACGTTCTATTTGCCGCGGCTGTTCGTCTACCATTGCGATACCGCGCGCGGCAGCGCCGAGAGCGAGCGGTTCAAGGTGATGGAATACCGGCTGATGAAGCAGATCATCAATCCGGCCATGATCGCCACCTGGACATTCGGCATCATGCTGGCGTTGACCCCCGGCGTCATCAACTGGTCAGCCGGATGGTGGCATGTGAAACTTCTGTGTGTGATCCTGTTGGCCGGCTTCCATGGCGCCACGTCACGCTGGCGCAAGGATTTCCTGCGCGACGCCAACACGCGCAGCCAGCAATTCTACCGTATCGCCAACGAAGTTCCGACCGTATTGATGGTTGTCATCGTCATCATGGTCATCGTCCGGCCTTAAGGAGTTCCCGTCATGCCCCTGCGCATCGTCGATGTCCGCGAAGTCACCAAGCCGATCAGCTCACCGATCCGCAATGCCTATATCGACTTCAGCAAGATGACCTCCAGCCTCGTCGCGGTGGTAACCAACGTCCAGCGCGATGGAAAAACCGTGGTGGGATATGGTTTCAACTCCAACGGCCGCTATGGCCAGGGCGGTCTGATCCGGGAGAGGTTCGCGCCGCGCATCCTGGAGGCTGAACCAGAGTCACTGCTGGACGAGACCGGCGACAACCTGGATCCGGACAAAGTCTGGGGCACCATGATGCGCAACGAAAAGCCGGGCGGGCATGGCGACCGCTCGGTCGCCGTGGGCACGATCGACATGGCGGTGTGGGACGCGGTCGCGAAGATCGCCGGCAAGCCGCTGTTCCGCCTGCTGGCCGAGCGCCATGGCGTCGCGGCCGATCCGAACATTTTTGTCTATGCCGCGGGTGGCTATTACTATCCGGGAAAGGATGACTCGGCGCTGTGCGCGGAGATGCGCAGCTACCTGGAGCGTGGCTATACAGTCGTCAAGATGAAGATCGGCGGCGAGTCGATCGCCGAAGACCGCCGCCGTATCGAGGCCGTGTTGAAGGAAATCGGCCCACATGCCCGGCTTGCCGTCGATGCGAATGGCCGTTTCGACCTGGATACCGCCATCGCCTACGCGAAAATGCTGCGGGACTATGACCTGTTCTGGTACGAGGAAGCCGGCGACCCGCTGGACTACCAGCTACAGGCGGCACTGGCGGAATTCTATCCGGGGCCGATGGCGACTGGCGAAAACCTGTTCAGCCATCAGGATGCGCGCAATCTGATCCGGCACGGCGGCATGCGGCCGGATCGCGACTGGCTGCAATTCGACTGCGCCCTGTCCTATGGCCTGTGCGAGTATCAGCGCACACTGGCGATGCTGAAGGATCACGGCTGGTCCTGGAAACGCTGCATCCCGCATGGCGGCCACCAAATGTCGCTCAACATCGCCGCCGGCCTGGGACTGGGCGGCAACGAGAGCTACCCCGATGTCTTCCAGCCCTATGGCGGGTTCCCGGACGGCACGCAGGTGCGCAACAGCATCGTAACGCTACCGGACCTACCCGGCATCGGGTTCGAGGCGAAATCGGACCTCTATTCGATCATGCGGGAACTGGCGAGCTAGCGTCCGGCCCATCCGTCATGGCCCGGGGGGCCCGCCGGGGCCGCGGGTCGGGCCCCGGGGGGGGGGGGTGGGGCGGCCGGGGGGCGGGGGCCGCCCGCCGCCCGCCCCCCCCCCCGCCGCCGGGGCCCGCCCCCGGCGCCCGCGCGGGCCCCCGCGCCATGACGGATGGGCCGGACACTAGCTCGCCAATTCCCGCATGATCGAATAGAGGTCCGACTTCG
>JARLIN010000062.1 GCA_031291715.1 Rhodopila sp.
TGATGCGGCACGGCGGGGGTCCTTCTCATGTTCGATTCGTCGGGAAACGATCCGAATTGAGTAGAATCAACGCCGTGCGCTTTGTCAGCAAAAATGAACCGGACAGCCGTGGATCAAGTCCGGCCATGACGACGACGGGACAGCGGCCGATGCGTCAGTCTTTGCATCCGCTTGTATCAATCCGGCTGTCCCAGCACGCGAAACATGGCGCTCATGGGAATGTTCAGCCTCTCCCCGGTCGGTAGCGTCTCCGTCAGCCAGCGCGAGTACAACTCCGACAGGCGTCCAGCCGCCGCCATCCGCTCGAAGCTGTGTTCGATCACCGCGCCGAAGGTGGGATCGTCCTTGCGGTACATCAGTGCGTACGGCTCATAAGAGAGGTAGTCGCCAACAACATGGTAATCCCTGCCTTCGGGCGTCGCGACTAGGCCCTCAAGCAGCACATGGTCGGTCGCGAACGCATCCGCCTTGCCCGCCCGCAGCATGGCGAGGGCCTGTGGCAGGTCCGGTGCCGCAACAATGTTGATGTGCAGCCGCAGCCGGTCGACCAGGCCATGCATCGCCGCCTCGTTCGTCGTGCCGGACGTCACGACAACCGTCTTGCCGATCAGATCCCGATACGACTGGATCGGCGACTCGCGTGAGACGAGCAGCTTGGTGCCCGTGACGAAGAACACCGGTGAGAAAGCGACAAGCTGCCGGCGCTGCCGGGTCCGGGTGGTCGAGCCGCATTCAATATCGACATCACCTGAAACCACCGGGCCGATGCGGCTTTCCGCTGTTACTGTCCGATAGGCGACAGCCACGGGCATGCCATCAAGCTCGGCCGATATGTCCTCAACGATTTCCCGGCACAGATCGACCGCGTAGCCGGCCGGCGCACCGTTCGGCAGCTTGTAGGAGAACGGCATCGCCGAATCCCGCACGCCCACGGTGATTTTGCCTGTGGCCCGTATTTTCGCCAGCGTGCCCGTGATGGCGACGTCTTGCGCCACCGCGGGGAGTGCCAGGGCGAGGAGAAGAGCGGCCGCACAGGCAAGACGTTTCATTTTGCCGCCTGGATGTCTGACGCCACCTGGATGTCCGACGCTGCCAGGGCGGCGTCCGATGGCAGGCGCTCCCCTTCCCACTTCGCCACCACCGCGGTCGCGAGCGAGTTACCGATGACGTTGGTGGCGGACCGCCCCATGTCGAGGAACTGGTCGATGCCGATGATCAGCAGCAGCCCGGCCTCCGGCAGGTTTATGCTGGGCAGCGTCGCGGCGACCACCACCAGGGAAGCGCGCGGCACACCGGCTATGCCTTTGCTGGTGAGCATCAACACCAGCAGCATGGTGACCTGCTGACTGACCGGCAGGGGGATATTGTAGGCCTGCGCGATGAACATCGTCGCGAAGCTGCAATACATCATGGAGCCGTCGAGGTTGAACGAGTATCCCATCGGCAGCACGAAACTGACGATCTTGCGACTGATCGGGAAGCGAGTCAGCGCGTCCATCATCTTGGGATAGGCGGCCTCACTGCTGGCGGTGCTGAAGGCCAGCAGAAAAGGTTCTTTCACCAGCCCGGCCAGGCGGAAGACGCGGCGGCCGAAGAAAACGAAACCGGCCACCAGCAGAAGGCTCCACAGGAGAACCAGGCCGAGATAGAACTCCGCCACGAACTTGCCATAGGTGACCAGGATGCCAAGGCCCTGGGTCGTTACGATCGCCGCCATCGAGGCGAATACGGCGATCGGCGCCAGCGCCATGATGTAGCCCGTCAGCGTCAGGATGACATGCGACAGGTCCTCGATCAGGCGGACGATCGGATGCGCACGCTCCCCGGCCGCGGCACAGGCGACGCCGAAGAAAAGGGAGAAAATGACAATCTGCAAGATCTCATTGTTGGCCATCGCCATAACGACCGAACTGGGCACCAGATGGGTGACGAAGTCCTTAAGCGACAGCGATGAGACGTTGAGGTTGGTGGTGGCGCCGATATTCGGCAGCGGCAGGTTCAGGTTTTCGCCGGGGCGGAGGAAATCGACTAACAGAAGGCCGAGCAGCAGCGACACCAGCGATGCGCAGACGAACCACAGCAGCGCCTTCCCGCCGATGCGGCCGACCGTCTTGGGGTCCCCCATATGGGCCACGCCGACCATCAGGGTCGAGAACACCAGCGGTGCGATGATCATCTTGATCAATCGCAGGAAGATGTCGGTGAACAGGGATATGTAGCCCGCGATCGCTGTCGCGGTGGCTTTGTCCGGCCAGACCGTATGGCAGGCGTATCCTACGCCGATTCCAAGGATCATGCCGATCACGATGACAGTCGTCAGCCGTTGCGATCGCATTTCATTCTCATGATTTCTGCTCATCTGTTCAAATAGTGTAGGGTTTTCAATGCGCTGTTCGTGTCGCCGTGATCAGCTCATCGGACGTGGCAACCGAACGGGGAGGGGAAGAGCGTCTATACCGGCTTTCTGACAATCCAGTTCCGTAGGCTGGTCATCAGTGGTACGTCCTGCTCGGCGGCGAATTCATCCGTGGCCTTGATGACGCCTGGCCAATCCCCGCTGTAGTCATCGCCCACAAGAGATCCGCCAGGGGCAAGGATCTCCCGGTATGTGCGGGCATCGCGCAGCACAGCCGTTTCATGGGGTCGTGAGGGGTTGGACCCGGTTGTTCGAACACCTGGTAACGCGCTCCTGTGCCTAATGCCTTGCGTCGAGACCAGGTTTCATCCAACGCGGCAGCCGTATCATGGATACGGGTTTGCCTCTAAAAACTCGATAACGCCACATGTTTTTCGGCAAAGCGCCTGCAAGTCGCCGGTCAGGCGGCGTGTGCGATGTCCGGTTGCAGCAGCGATGTCAGTTGGTGGACACTGGACAGCGACGCGATGCCCATCAGCGTGTCGAACACCGCGGACAGGCTGGCACGCGGCAGGCTGCGTTCGGCGCAGTCGGCGAATTTTGCCCAGAGTTCCGCGTGGGTCATCGGATCGCCGGCGGGTCCGCGGCTGGGATAATCATCGAGGCGGGAGGCGAAACGGGCGCCGTCCGTGGTCTCGACAATCACCTCGGTGCCCCAGTCTTCCGGCATGTCGGGGTGAGGCTTCACCTCCATACGCTGCATCAGGCCACGGACCGTGGGGTCGAAGTGGGCGTTACCCTCAAAATGACACAGCTTCACTGAACGGTCGGCGAGCGCACGGGCGACGCAATACTGAATGCTGAACTTGGCCGCGAGTGGGGTGCGCGGGTCCGGGTTGTTGGTGTGGGGCAGGCGGCGTGCATGCGGCATGACCATGATGTGGGCGATGCGGTCGGGCCGCAGGTCGTGATGGCGGGCCAGCTCGATCATGCGGTTGATCGAGGGATGGGTGCTGCCGCAGCACGGATAAGGCTTCAGGCCAGGATCGCCGGCGCCGCCGCATTCGAACGGGTCATACCAGTCGTCCAGGATACGGGCGGTTTCGTAGGTGCCGGGGCCGTTGAACACATCGAGGAACCCCTGCCTGTCCTCGAACGCACCGGGGTTGGCGGTAAAGCCCTCGCGTGCCATCAGCGCGGCGAACAGCCCGTCGCGGATGCCGTGCCCGACATGCAGCGGCTTGGTCATTGTGCCGAAATTGGCCTTCAGCCCGGCCGCGAAGGATGCGGCCATGCCGAGCGCGATGGCGATCTGTTCGACCGGCAGGCGCAGCAGGCACGCGGCGCCGGCGACGGTACCGAAGATGCCCAAGGTGGCGGTGGGGTGCCAGCCTTTGTCGTAATGGTGGTGGTGCACGCCACGGGCGATGCGGCACTCGGTTTCGAAGCCGGCGACGTAGGCCAGCGTGAGGTCGCGGCCGCTGCTGCCGAGCATTTCCGCCAGCGGAATGAGCGCCGGCACGAGCATGGCCGATGGGTGGCCGCCCATCGATCCGGCGACGTCGTCGTAGTCCAGCGCGTGCGAGGCGACCCCGTTGACCAGCGCCGCATCCAGCACGCTGGTGCGCCGGCTGGTGCCCATGATCAGCGCCGGCCCCGGCGCGGCGGCGATCCCGGGGACGCGGAGCAGGATCTGAGGGCCGTCCTCCCGGATCCCGGCGAGGGTCACGCCGACGGTGTCCACGAACGCGCTGGCGGTCCAGTCCAGAGCCGCCGGCGTTATGTCCTCGTAACGGAGGGCATGGATGCGTTCAGCGATCTGTCTTGCAAGGGTCATGGTACCCCTCCGGTCCTGGGGGGGGGGGGGGGGGGGGGGGGGCCCCCCCCCCCCCCCCCCCCGCCCGCGCCGGGCGGGGGGGGGGGGGGGGCCCCCGGGCCGGCCAAGGCACCTTTGCGACGCACCGACGTACAGCAGGACAACAAA
>JARLIN010000472.1 GCA_031291715.1 Rhodopila sp.
CCCCATGCCAGCAAACCGTGCAGGTCCAGAACCCGGTGGATGATCCAGATCGCGCCGACATGGAGAGCGGCGAAGCTCGCGAGAGACCAGGCGATGCTTTGCAGCAGCACGCTCCTGAAGGCCGGATCATCGAATTGGCTGAAGGCGCGGGCGATCGGTGTGAACATGAATGGCTTTCTAAAGGCGGTCGCGGGCGGCGACATTTCACGGGAACGGCTATCATCGCATATGATCCGGGCGAACGTCCCCGGCTTCTGGCAGGAGAGAAATGGATGACCTACGCCCCATCGCCCCACTTTACCCAGAACTGGGTCTTGTCGAAGCCATCCGCCCACGGACGGCGTGGCGTCGTGGTTTCACAGGTCCGCAGCGCCGCCGAGGCGGGGGTCGCTGTCCTGGATGCCGGCGGTAACGCGGTTGACGCGGCCGTGGCGACCGCTTTGTCGCTGGCCGCCGTTGAGCCATGGAATTCGGGTCTCGGCGGAATCGGATTCGCGCTGGTGCATCGGGCAGGGCAGCCAAATGCGGAGGTTGTCGATTTTGGTCCCGTGGCGCCCAGGGGGTTGGAGCCCTCGGCCTTCAAACTGACCGGCCGCATGAAGCAGGACCTGTTCGCGTGGCCGGAAGTGGAGGGCGATGCCAACATCCACGGCCCGTTGTCGTTCGCGATCCCGTCATCGACCGCCGGCTATGCCCATATGCACGCGACCTGGGGCAAATTGCCGCTGGCGGAGGTCATCGCCCCCGCGATCGCACTGGCGAAGCGAGGGCTGCCGCAAGACTGGTACACCACGCTGAAGGTCGCATCTTCCGCGTCCGTTTTGCGCCGTTATGCCGAAAGCGCCCGGATCTACCTTCCCGACGGATTGCCCCCGGTTGCGCCTTATCAAGGCTCTCCTGGTTTCTTCCGCCTCGGCGCGCTGGCGGACACGCTCGAGCACCTGGGCCGTGCGGGACTGCGGGATCAATATGAGGGTGACATCGCCGCCGCCATCATCGCCGACGTCAAGGATATGGGTGGCGCACTCTCGGCGGACGATCTGCGGGCGTGCAAGGCGCGCATACTGCCGGCGACCCAGTTTCCCTGGCGCGGCCATACGCTGCAATTGGCGGGTGGGCTGACCGCCGCCCCGACGATGATCCGTGTCCTGGAACAGATGGCCTCGGTTCGTGTGGGTGCCAAGCCGGACGCCGACTGGTTCGTCGCATTCGGCCGCGCGATGAAGCGTGCGTACAAAGAGCGGCTGGACGGGCTCGGCGACGCCGACCCGCTGGCCGCGGAAACCTGCACCACGCACCTGACCGTCTGCGATCAGGAGGGCACCATGGTGGCCATGACGACGACGCTCCTGTCATCGATGGGAAGCCGGGTTGTACTGCCACGGTCCGGGATCCTGATGAACAACGGCGTCATGTGGTTCGATCCGCGCCCGAACCAGCCGAACTCGATCGCCGGTGGCAAGCGGCCGCTGACCAACATGTCGCCGATTATCCTGCGCGATGGGGATCGTCCCTGGTTCGCGGCTGGTGCCTCGGGCGGCCGGCGCATTCTCGCCGCCGTTACGCAGATGATGGCTTTTGTCACGGATTTCGGAATGAAACTGGAGGAGGCGGCCCATCATCCGCGGATTGATGTTTCTGATCCAGAATATCTTTCAGCCGATCGGCGGCTGCCTCGAGATGTGATCGAAGCATTGACCGCGGATGGTCCCACCGAGGTCGTGGAACACGGCGTAATGCCGATCAATTTTGCCTGTCCGAACGCTATCGTATCGGAGCTGGATGGGCCGCGGATTGGCATCAGCGATGCGGCGTCACCATGGTCGGCGGCGCTGGCTCAGGCGTAACGATAAATAATCGTTACTAAAATTGTGGCGCCTTTGTGGCGGAAAATGCTTCACTTTTTCGTGCATCTGGGATGAGATGCACGAAATCGTGAGGGGTTTTCTTGGATGCGTCGTGCTGCCAGCATTTGTGTTGCGGTCGGTCTGGCGATTTTCGCGCATGCCGCGTTTGCTACAACCGCGCAAACCAGTGGACCGGTTCAGCCTCGGTCGCCACAACTCGCCGGCAACAACAACGTGGCAGCGCAAATCCGTCTCGGTGATATCGCGCACCTGGCCCAGTTCGGACAGCCTCGTGATGATCAGACTGCCCTGCGTCGGTATCGCCTGGCGGCAGATCAAGGTGATGCCATTGCCGAGGAGAAGATTGGCGACCTCTATTGGGAGGGTTCCGGCGATCTACCGCGTGACCGCGCCGAGGCTGTTCGGCACTACACCATCGCTGCCAACCACGGGATTGCATCCGGCGAGCGCAAGCTGGCCATCGCCTACGCGAATGGCGACGGCGCGCCCGCGGACGACGCCCAGATGCTGCTGTGGGACCGGAAAGCAGCGGAAGGTGGCGATGCGGTCGCGGCAGGCATGCTGGGCTACGCGATCATGATCGGCGTCGACGGTACCTACGATCTGGTCGAGGCAGCGACATGGCTGAGATTGGCCGCCGAAAACGCTCAACCCGGGGAGTGGCGCGTTCATGCGGCGGCTTACTCCCAGGACGTACAAAGCAAGCTGACACCGTCTGAACAAGAAGCATTCCGCACTCGCTTTGCGCGGTGGCGATCGACCTTGAACCGTGAGTAATACAAAGCGTCCGAAAGATTAACCTACAGTCATTGCACGTCCGTCATGGCACGGAACGTCGCCTGGCCGTAACGAATATAGGCAGCCTGCACTACAGCAGGTGGGTATAACGCGCCTTCTAAGGACGCCGGATGGGCGCGCCATCGTGTGGGCATCTAATCTCACGGCTGTGGGGTAATCCGACCGCCGCCCGATATCAGTTGACGCCGACCACCGTGCCCAACGTATCCCCGATCGGCCGGTTCAGCACCAGATCGGCGACATCATCCAGCCCAGTCTGCTGCATATTCAGGATAATCAGCGCCGAACCGTTCCGCTTCGCCAGTTCAGGGAATCCAGCCGCGGGATAGACCACCAAAGAGGACCCGATCGCGATGAACAAATCCGCCAGCAGGGTTTCCCTTTCCGCCCTGCGCATTTCATTCAACGGCATGGACTGGCCAAACGAAATCGTCGCCGTCTTCACCCAGCCGCCGCAAGCGCAATGCGGGACGATCCGATCCTGTTCGAAATCGACACGAAGCGCCTCAATCTCATAGCGCGTGCCGCAATCCAGGCAGTGAGCGTAGGTCGTGTTGCCATGCAGTTCGATGACCTTGTCGTCCGGAATACCGGAATCCTGATGCAGGCCGTCGATGTTCTGCGTGATGACAGCGGCGGCCTTTCCGATCCGGATCAGTTCCGCCACCGCGCGATGGCCCCGGTTGGGAGTCGCCTGACGCAGGATCGGCTCCATCGCGAAACGTCGGCGCCAGGTTTCCCGCCTGGCGTTGTCCGAGCGGATGAAGTCCGAAAAATCGATTGGCGTCTGCGTGGTCCAGACCCCACCGGGGCTGCGGAAATCCGGGATACCGGACTCCGTGCTTATTCCGGCACCCGTGAACAGGGCGATCCGATCGGCTGCATCGATCAGTCGGGCGAATTCTTTCAGGTCCTGGTCCATCGGCACCCTCGCTCCGTCAGAATGGCTCCGGATAGTGGCCGGCATAGAAGCTGATCGGCGGCTTCGCGTCCGGGTCGGTTATCACATCGATCAACATCGGCCCACCGGACGCGAAAGCGGCGTCCAGTGCTGCCCCGACATCCTCGCCGCGTTCGACACGACGGCCTTCGACGCCGCGGGCGCGCGCGATGGCGGCATGATCGACGGCGGCAAAATCTACTGCATCGGTGTGTTCGCCGAAGATCACATCCTCGGCGTGCTTCTGGTAGCCCAGGATGCCGTTGTTCAGCACCAGCACGGTGATCGGCAGCCGCAACCGTCGCAACGTCTCCAACTCGGCCCAGCTATGCGCGAACCCTCCGTCGCCGCACAGGCAAACGACACGCCGGCCGGGCGCGGCGAACTGCGCACCGATGGCCATTGGCAGCCCCCATCCCAACCCCGCGATTCCGCGGGGCGTCAGGAATCGCTGCCCGGCCTTGCGGCTCTCCAGCCCGCCTACGATCCAGATCGAGGCATAGGAGGCATCGGCGACAGCGATGTCCTCCGCGCTCATGCGTTTGTCGAGTTCCGCCATCACACGCTCCGGCCGCACCGGCGCGCCATCGCGACTGCGCACCGCAGCGACCGTATGCCGCCAATCCGCGACCGCCGCCGCGATTTCCGCCTCGATCGACGGCCGGGCGGCTTCGCGCGCCGACAAGTCACGGCGCCGCAAAGCGGCGACGAGCGCGGCCAAGGTCAGCTTCGCGTCTCCAACGAGCCGTACCGACTCGTAATTCCGGCCGACCTCCATCGGGTCGGTATCCAGATGGATGAAAGTCGCGGATGGCGGAAACAGTTTCCAGCTATCGGTGCCGTTCTGATTGGTGCGGTTGCCGATAAACAGGACCAGGTCGGATCGCTCGATCATCCCGCGTAAGCCGAAGCTGCGCGCGCCTCGGCCCATCACGTAGCCGACGACTCCGACGCTGAGCGGGTGCGCTTCATCGATGACCCCTTTGCCCATCGTCGTCGTCGCGATCGGCAGGTGGGCGATGTCCCGAAGCGCCGCCAGTTCGTCGCACGCCCCGGACAGATGGACACCGCCGCCCGCCACCACGATCGGGTTTCGCGCCGAGGCAAGGAGATCAGCCACACGCTCGATCGCCGCCGGATCGGCCTGGGTGCGGTCCAGCGGATAGACCCCAAGGCACGCCTTGCGCGGAGA
Source organism: Rhodopila sp. (assembly GCA_031291715.1). GTDB lineage: Bacteria > Pseudomonadota > Alphaproteobacteria > Acetobacterales > Acetobacteraceae > Rhodopila. Next base: position 4,799 of record JARLIN010000472.1, read on the forward strand.
TGGCGGCGGGGCGTCCTCGACCAGCAGATCGGCGGGGACCAGGATGACCACCGGGCCGGGACGGCCCGACGCGGCGGCGGTGAAGGCCATGTCCACATAGTCCTCCAGCCGATCAGCGCAGTCGATGCGGCGCACCCACTTCGCCACGGGCGCGAACATATTCAGGTGATCCAGTTCCTGGAACGCGTTCTTGTCGGTGGTCGCGCGGGTTACCTCCTGCACGAGCGCCACGATCGGGATCGACGCCTTCAACGCCTCCGCCAACGGCGCCACCAGCAACGTCGCCGCGGGTCCGTTCTGCGCGGTCACCACGCCGACCCGGCCGGAGATCCGCGCGTAGCCGTCCGCCATGGCGCCGCCGGCATTTTCCTGCCGGTAGGCTGCTTGCTTGATTCCGACATTGGGCGCAGCCAGGTGAAACGCGCTGGGCAGGCTCTGGCCGAAGGTGACGGTGACGCCGTGGCGGGCAAAAGCCTCCGCCAGACGGAATGCGACGTTCGTGTTGGTTGGCATGGAGGTCCCCCTTTTTCCCAAGGGTTACTGCGTCCGTTCGGCTTCGCCTAGCGCGGCTTCCTCGACAGCACCGCGCGCCCCAGGCTACAGACGGTCGCGGAGACACTCGGGCCATGCGTTTCGGAATCTGGGCTTTGGTTCACGGCAGCCGCGGCGCCTTGCAGGATCCGGAGGAGCCGTACGATGCCTCGTGGGAGCGCAACCTGGCACTCGTGCAGGAGGCTGAGCGGCTGGGATATGACAGCACGCTGGTGGCTCAGCACACGATCAATCCGCATCACGCACCGAACGATCAGCTTGAAGCGTGGACATCTTCAGCGGCGCTCGCGGCGGCGACCAGCCGTATCGAGATCATAACGGCCATCAAGCCCTATCTGTATCACCCGGTCGTGCTGGCGAAGATGGCGTTGCAGATCGAGCATATCAGCCGCGGCCGCTTCGCGATCAACCTCGTGAACGCCTGGAATATGCCGGAGTTGGAGAAAGCCGGAATCGGTTTCGCCGAACATGACGAACGTTACGCCTATGGACGCGAATGGATATCGGTCGTCGATCCGCTCATGCGCGGTGAAACCGTGACGTTTCAGGGCAAGTACTTCAACGTTAACGACTACACGCTGCGTCCAGCAGACCCGTACCGTGCCAGGCCGCGAATTTACGTCGGCGGCGAATCGGAGCCGGCCCGCGCGCTGGTAGCGGACCATGGCGACGTCTGGTTCATAAACGGCCAGTCACTGGCCGATGTGGAAACCCTGATCAAGGACGTCGCCTCTCGTCCACGCCGGGGGGCGCCACTGAAATTCGGTCTCTCGGCCTTCGTCATCGCCCGGGAAACCGAGGCGGAGGCTCAGGCCGCACTGTTGCGGTTGTTCGATCTCGCCAAACTGGATGCCCCGATCCGGGCGGTGCAGCGGGCCAATACCGACCCCTATTCGGTGATGGCGCAGACGATGTCCAAGACGCCCCGCGTTGGCAGCAACGGCGGTACGGCAGCCGGACTCGTCGGCAGCTACGACCAGGTCGCCGAGCGCATCAGGCAGTTCAACGCGATCGGCGTGGAGTTGTTCATGCTCCAGTTCCAGCCATTTGAAGCAGAGATGCGACGCTTCGCGGCGGAAATCATGTCACGCGTTCGCCCGCTTTGAAACCGTGGTGGGAGCCGATAGCCTGTCGGAAATTGCGTCGGAGCCAAGGACATGACCGAGAGGCGACAATTACGGCTGGGGGCCTTCATGCGGCCGGTCAGTATCCACACCGCGTGGTGGCGCTACCCCGGCGCATACCCGGATGCCAACTTCAACTTTCGTCACATCGCCCGCTTCGCGCAGACGCTCGAACGCGGCAAGTTCGATGCGTTCTTCATGGCCGATCACCTGGCCGTGCTGAACATGCCGATGGACGCATTGAAGCGCAGCGCGACCACGACATCCTTCGATCCACTCACGCTTTTGCCCGCACTGGCCGTCGTTACCGAGCGGCTGGGCCTGATCGCTACCGCCTCCACCACGTTCAACGAGCCGTATCACATCGCCCGCAAGTTCGCGTCGTTGGACCACATCAGCAACGGCCGCGCCGGGTGGAATCTCGTAACGACATCCAACCCCGATGCGGCCCGCAACTTCGGTCTGGATGAGCACGTCGAGCACGCGGACCGCTACCGCAAGGCGCGTGAGTTCTACGACGTCGTGACCGGGCTTTGGGACAGTTGGGCCGACTACGCCTTCATCCGCGATGTCGAGAACGGGATCTATTTCGATCCCGAACGCATGCACACCCTCAACCACAAGGGGCCCCATTTCTCGGTCCGCGGGCCGCTCAACATCGCCCGGCCCGTTCAAGGCTGGCCCGTCATCGTCCAGGCTGGCGCGTCGGAGGCCGGGCGCCAGATCGCCGCGGAGACCGCCGAAATGGTCTTCGCCGCCGGTGGCCCGGTTGAAGATGCCCGGCGGTTCTACGCCGACGTCAAAGGCCGGATGGAAGCCCTCGGCCGCGACCGTGATCACCTGAAGATTCTTCCCGGCGCCCTCGTTGTCGTCGGCGAAACCGCGGAGGAAGCGAAGCAGAAGCGCGACCTGCTCGACAGTCTTGTCCACCCCGATAGCGGTATGGCTTCTCTGTCCATCGCCCTTGGCTGCGATGCATCGAAATTCGACCTGGACGGTCCGCTGCCGGAAATCCCGGAAACCAACCAAAGCAAAAGCGGCCGTCAACGCGTGATCGACCGTGCCCGGCGCGAAAACCTGACGGTACGCCAACTCGCCCAGATCGCTGGCGGTTACGGCGGTCTGTCGATAACCGGTACGCCGAAGATGATCGCCGACCAGATGGAGGAATGGCTGTTCACCGACGCCTGCGATGGCTTCAACATCATGTTCCCCTACGTGCCGGGTGGCCTGGACGACTTCGTCGATATGGTCGTCCCCGAACTGCAACGCCGCGGCCTGTTCCGGACGGAATACGAAGGCCAGACCTTGCGGGAGAATCTTGGATTGCCAAGACCTGCCAACCGGTTCTTTCCTGCGGGTTCGAATCACGACCAGGAACAGCGCCCATGACCGGCACACCGGCCAGCATCGACATCCACGAAGAAGGCCCGCGCAAAGGCTCCCGCATCGAATTAAGCCCGTTCAAGGCCGCCTGATGTCGGCAACTCCGCTCGCGGGCCTCCGCGTCCTTGAATTCAGCCATACGGTGATGGGGCCGACGGCTGGCCTGATGTTCGCCGAACTCGGCGCCGACGTGATCAAGGTCGAGCCGGCGCCGAAAGGCGACCATACGCGCGGGCTGGGCGGCTTCGCGGCCGGTTTCTTCGCGGCCTTCAGCCGCAACAAGCGCAGCCTGGCCGTCGATCTGAAGAAGCCGGAAGGGCAGGCGGTCATCCACCGGCTCGTGCCGACCGTCGATCTGGTGCTGGAGAACTATGGCCCCGGCACGATGGAACGCCTCGGCTGCGGCTACGAGCAGCTCGCGCCATTGAATCCACGGCTCATCTACCTCGCCCTGAAGGGCTACCTCGCCGGCCCCTACGAACACCGCCCGGCCCTGGATGAGGTGGTGCAATTCCAGACCGGCCTCGCCTTCATGACCGGTCCGGTCGGTCAGCCTTTGCGGGCCGGCGCCTCGGTGATCGACATCCTGGGTGCGGTGTTCGGGGTCGTCGCCGCGCAGGCCGCCCTGCGCGAACGGGACCAGACCGGCAAAGGCCAGCGAGTCGGCAGCGCGTTGTTCGAAAGCGCCGCCTTCCTCATGAGCACCCACATGGCAGGCATGACCGCCACCGGCCTCGAAGCGCGACCCATGCCGGCCCGTCGGGGTGCCTGGGCGATCTACGAAGTGTTCCGGACGGCCGGTGAGGGCCAGTTGTTCATTGGCGTGACATCCGACCAGCAATGGGCGCGATTCGTGGAGGAATTCTCGCTCCAGGAACTGGCCGCCGATCCCCGACTCGCCACCAATGTCATGCGACTGCAGGAACGAGCCTGGCTGATTCCCGCCTTGCAGGAGATCCTGGAAAAAATCCCGCAGGCAGAGGTCGAGTCGCGCTGCGAGCGTGCCAACGTGTCCTGGGCGAGGGTGGGGCAACCGGGCGATCTGTTCACCGACCCCCATTTGCTGGCGACCGGCGGTCTGCTGGACGTGTTCATCTCCCGCATTGGCGGCACCGAGGGGAAAAAGGTCGGGTTGCCGGCCCTGCCGATCGAATTTGGCGCCGAGCGCGAGCGGCCCGGGATCAGGAGGCAGGCGCCACGTATGGGCGAACACTCGCGGGAGGTGCTGACCGAGGCGGGGTATTCAACCATGGAGATCGCGGATCTCCTTGGGACCGGCGCGGTTGTGGCATCGGCTGACTAAGCGTCGGGCCAGTGGTGTGGTGAAGGCCGTTCCGGTCGCCTTCGAAAGCCGCTATGACTAGCCGATGCCGACGCCGCACCGCGGCGTCATCCGTTCATGACCCTGGGGGCCCTCATTACCAAACCACTCATCCTGGCCGTGGCGAACCAGAAGGGAGGCGTTGGCAAGACCACGACGGCGGTCAATGTCGCCGCCGCGCTCGCGATTGCCGGATTGCCGGTCCTGTTGATCGACATGGATCCGCAGGGCAACACCTCGACCGGCCTGGGGATCGACCGCGCGGAGCGGCACGGCGGGGCTTACAACCTCCTGATGGAGGGTGTCCTCGGCGATCAGGCGATTCGGGCGACTCCGGTTCCCAACCTGTCGCTGATCGCATCCGACGCAGACCTCGCGGGCGCCGAGGTCGAGCTCGTCTCGGTGGAACGGCGTGAGTTCCGACTAAAGACGGCTCTGGCCGACCTGCCGGAATTCGCCGCGTTCCGGGTCATCCTGCTTGACTGCCCGCCCGGTCTGGGCTTGCTGACCCTGAACGCGCTGGTCGCCTCGGCCGGCGTCGTCGTGCCGCTGCAATGCGAGTTCTATGCGCTGGAGGGGATCAGCAGCCTGATGCGTACGATCGAAGCGGTGCGCCGCCGCTTCAATTCGCGGCTTCGGCTGTCCGGGATCCTTCTCACCATGTTTGATCGCCGCAACAGTCTGTCCAGTCTCGTGGAAAAGGACGCTCGCGACCATTTCGGCGACTGGGTCTTCGACGTGACAATCCCCCGGAATATCCGCGTTTCCGAGGCGCCGAGCCACGGCGTGCCAGTGATCGTGTATGATCCTAAGTCGCTCGGCGCATTGGCCTATACCGCCCTGGCGGCGGAGATTGTGAAGAAAGAGAAGATCGTGATGTCGGAAGAGGTCAGAGCCGATGGCTAGCAAGAACACGCCGCCCCGGCTTGGTCGCGGACTTGCGGCGCTCCTGGGCGATACCGCTGTGGGTCCGAATACGGGCCGAGGGGCAACTGTGAGTGCGACGCCGATCGACCAGATCGATGCCAATCCATTCCAGCCGCGCACGGATTTCGACCCGGCCGAACTGGAGAGCTTGGCCGAGTCGATTCGGGTACAGGGCGTGCTCCAGCCGATTCTGGTCCGACCGCACCCGACCGAACCGGAGCGGTTTCAGATCGTGGCCGGGGAACGGCGGTTCCGTGCCGCGACGCTGGCGGGATTGACCGAGATCCCGACCATGCTCCGCGAGATGGACGACAGTGACGCCGCGGTTGTGGCGCTCGTCGAGAACCTGCAGAGGCAGGATCTGAATGCGATCGAAGAAGCCGAGGGATTCCAGCGTCTCCTTGAAGATTTCGGTTTGACGCACGAGGCGCTCGGCTACGCGGTCAGCAAGTCCCGGAGCCACATCGGAAACACGATCCGCCTTCTGCGTCTCCCCGATCCGATCAAGAAAGACGTTCGATCCGGTACGCTGTCGTCAGGTCATGCCCGGGCGCTGCTGAATGCGCCCAATCCTGAACTGCTCGCCGATCAGATCGTAAAGCGCGGCATGTCGGTGCGTCAGACCGAGGTGCTGGTTGCCAAGGCGATCGCCGCACGCGGCGCGCCACGCCAGCCGACAGCGAAAAGGTTGGATGTCGCCGATCTGGAACGCCGGGTGAGCGACGCGATCGGGTGCCGTGTCAGCATTTCCACCGCGCGCAAGGGCGGCGGCGAACTGAGCATCCAGTTCCGTGACCTGTATCAGCTCGAAGAATTGATCGGCCGGCTCACCGGGGAGCGCGAGAAGGTCGCGTTGGCTGGACAGGATTAAGGCATGTTGGCGCTGGGCGGAACGTCCGGAGCAGGTGAACCATGCGACCAAACAAAGAGCCAAGCTATCTTCAGGCTGCACGGTCAGCCGGAAGAAGCCTAAAGCAGCCGGCCGTGCAGGAATCCTAACGCCGGCAGAGGCCGCCATGATCGCGGCAAATCGGCGCGCCGGATTGGTTTGACCGTGTACGACGGTGTCGGCTGTCGGGAATTCCTGAGAAAGTTGGCATAGGCGTTGACCTGCTGCTCGCGCCAGGCTTGGTCGGCGAGGGCTGCCAGGCGGCTGGAAAAAACCTCCGCGACACGTGACGTGCGGCCAATCGAGGCGACCACGGCCCACAGCCGGTCGTCATGGTAGCTGCTGAGACTCACGGGTTCCACCATGACCTAAAGGCTGGCTTCCCGCGCGCCGGAAGGCAAGAGTCTTTCAGTGCATTCGGCGCCGCTCTCGACGCGGATGACGGGAGAGGCGTAGCATTTCTCAAAACCAATTGGGGAAATGCCACCAATGAGCGGAGAAAACTGCCTGGCCGGGCTCAAGATCCTGGATCTGACCCAGTTCGAAGCCGGCCCCTCCTGCACCGAAGCACTGGCGTGGATGGGTGCGGATGTCGTGAAAATCGAGAATCCGAAGGTCGGCGATCCCGGCCGTTCTGTCGGGGGCAAGGGCGCCAAAGACGCCTTTTATTTCCTTCAATACAATTCAAACAAACGCTCGGTGACCGTCAATTTGAAGGATCCGCGTGGGCTGGAGCTGGTGAAAGATCTGGCGAAAACCGCCGACGTGATGATCGAGAACTTCGCACCCGGTGCAATCGAACGTCTTGGCCTGGGTTTCGACGTGATCAAGGCGATCAATCCGGCGATCATCTACTGTCAGGTCAAGGGCTTCGGGACCGGCAGCCCGTTCGAGAAAAATCTCGCGTTCGACATGATCGCACAGGCCTGTGGCGGCCTGATGTCCATCACGGGCGAGGAAGACGGACCGCCCTGCAAGCCGGGCGCGACGATCGGCGACACCGGTACCGGCATGCTCATGGCGATCTCGATCCTGGGGGCCTATGTCCGCCGCTTGCGCACGGGGCAGGGGGAGCATCTCCAGGTGGCAATGCAGGACTCCATCCTGCATTACATTCGCAACGCCTTTACCGTCATGGAAAGGACCGACGGAAAAGCGGCGCCGCGTGCGGGTTCGAAGACGGTCGGAGGCGGCAATCCGCCGATCGGCGTGTATCCGTGCAAGGGCGGCGGGCCAAATGACTACGTCTATATTTATACGAGTGCCGCCAACCCTGAGCATTGGACCCGGTTGCTGAAGGTTATGGGCCGGGAGGACCTGATCGGCGATCCCCGGTTCGCCACGCCGGCGGCGCGGACGGAACATCGGAACGAAGTCGACCGGATCGTCTCGGAATGGACCATCCAGCACGACAAGTGCACCGCGATGGAGTTGGTCGGCAGCGCCACGATCCCGGCTGGCGCCGTACTTGACACCTTGGAACTCGCCAACGATCCGACCTTCCGGGAGCGCGGCATTCGCCAGACCATGAAACATCCTGTGGTCGGGGACTATGTCATGAGCGGCTGGCCGGTTCGCTTCGGCGGGCGAACGCCGGAGGTCAAGCCCGCACCGCTCCTCGGCGAGCACGGCGAACAGGTCCTGTCCGAGTGGCTGCATTACGATGCCTCTCGCATAGCCGATCTCAAGAACAGCGAGGTCGTCGGCTGATGTCGCGTCATTATTGCTCGGTCCAGGACGAAGGCCGCCTGCGGATTGTCACGCTCAATCGGCCCGAGGTCCTGAACGCCCTTCATGCCGATGCGAACGACGAGCTTGCCGAGGTGTGGGACGAATTCGCCGCGCGCGACGATCTGTGGGTCGGGATCATCACCGGGGCAGGCGAGAGGGGATTCTCCGCCGGCAACGACCTGAAGGTGCAGGCCGGGGGCAAGCGCCGTCCCAACGGTCCCCGCGGTTTCGCCGGGATTTGCAGTCGGTTCGATCTCGCCAAGCCGCTGATCGCCGCGGTGAACGGGGTCGCCATGGGGGGCGGTTTTGAAACCGCTCTGGCGTGCGACATCATTATCGCGGCGGAAAACGCGGTGTTCGCGCTACCGGAGCCGCGGGTTGGATTGATCGCGGGGGCGGGCGGTGTGCATCGCCTGCCGCGCTCGATACCGATCAAGAAGGCGATGGGTATGATCCTGACCGGCCGGCGGGTATCGGCACGCGAAGGATTCGAACTTGGTTTCGTCACCGAGGTCGTTCCCGAAGGTCAGGCGTTGGAGGCGGCCAAGCGGTGGGCGGCAATGATCCTGGAATGCTCACCGAAGGCTGTGCGGGCTTCGAAGCAGGTGGCGTATAGCGGGTTGGACGAACCAACGCTCGAAAAAGCGATGCGCACGATCTATCCGGCACAGCAGGAGAACATCGAGAGCCAGGATTATGTCGAGGGCCCGAGAGCGTTCGCCGAAAAACGCAAGCCCAACTGGCAGAACAGGTGAGTGGCTGAGGAAGTCATTGACGAACCACGGTCGCAGCCCAATCATCATTCGATCGTGCCAGAGGACAGAGGACAAATGAGACCTACCATGGATTTCGGATCCGAGCGGCCTGGACCTTCCCGGGCGGAGCGAGCGATCTGGATCGCCCTGATCGTCACCAGCGGGATTTGCCTCAGCACATTCTTCGCCTGTGCCACGCCCTTCGCTGCGCTTGCCGCATTGGCAGCCTTGAAGCTCAATCGGCGCGATGCGGCTGCGATCGTCGGCCTGGTGTGGCTGGCGAACCAGGCAATCGGGTACGGATTCCTTGGCTATCCATGGACCTGGGACAGCGCCGCATGGGGTGTCGCGATCGGCGTGTCGGCCGGCTTCGCTGTGCTGGCGGCACGTGGCCTGTCCACCACGCGTCCAGCCTCCCTGGCTGTCAGCCTGCCTTTCATGGCTGCCTTCGCAGCGTTCGAGCTAGGCCTTTATGTCGCGGGCTTCATGCTGCCCGGGAGTGACGGGGCGTTCAGTGCCTCGGTGATCGGGCACGTCTTCCTCATCAATCTCGTCACGCTTGCCGTGCTGATGGCCGTCTATCATCTGGCGATGCTGGTCGGTCTCGTTGCCCGAGACGATGCACAGGCGCCGCTCTCCCTTGGGGCCGCATCGTTCAGGTAGTTCAGCCCCCGACCTGATCTCATGCCGACCGCCGTTGACCCAGGAAAATGGGTCAACGGCGGTCGGCATGAGTCTTGGTTTGGCGCGCGGCCGCCCCGCCAACCCCGCGCGCGATACCACCCGCCGCTATCGCCGGAAGAGTCGGCGACA
>JARLIN010000473.1 GCA_031291715.1 Rhodopila sp.
CCAGGTCGCGCCGGCGTTCCGCGCGGCGTTGTTCGCGCGGATCGTTCCACGGCTCGGCGCCGGCCACGATATCGGCCTGGCGATCCTGCAGCTCGCCCAAGTAGGGCGAGGGCGGCTCGCGCGGGATGTTACCGTCGGATGTGTTCGTTCCGTCCATGGGAACGTATATAGTTCAATATGGAACGAGTGTCAAGGGGTTTTTCACATATAACCCTATAAACCCCTCGCCCGTGAAACGGGAGAGGGAGGGGCCCAGCCTTAGGCTGGGAGGGTGAGGGTAACCCCGTACCAATCTCTCAACAGCAGCTACCGCTTCTCCAATTCCTTCAAAATATTCTCCACAACACCCTCTAAATTACTAAGGATATCGTTGTTCCAGAGTCGAACGACGCGCCATCCTCGACTCTCCAGCTAGGCGGTCCGGCGCTCGTCCGCTTCACTATCGTCATGTTGGCCGCCATCGGCTTCGACCGCCAGCAAATGCTCGACGCAAGCAAAATCCAGAATGAAGGAGCCGACGCTATGCTGGCGACGAAACTTGTAGCCTTGCAGCTGGCGGCCACGCAGAGCGGACCACAGGTGGCGCTCGGCATCTGTCATATTGACCCGTAGTTCCAGAGCCTTGGGGTTGGTTGTGCGCAATCGGTTGGACCTGTCCCTCACCCTCCCACCGCTGCGCGGCGGGCCCCGCCCTCTCCCGTTTCACGGTAGAGGGATTTTTTAGTAAATCCCCAACCCGCCCGCGATCTGTTCCAGAGCCCAATCGACTTCAGCCTCCGTGATTATCAAAGGCGGTGCAAACCGGACCGTGTTGGTGTGGGTTTCCTTGGCCAAAAGGCCGCCTGCCATCAGCGTCTCGGTCAGTTTGCGGGCGCCGCCGGAGTCGGGATTCAGTTCCAGCGCGATCAGCAGGCCGCGACCGCGTACCTCCTTGATCACGGCGTGGTTCAGCGCGCGCAAGCCGGCCAGGAAGCGGTCGCCCATCGCCTGGGCATTCTGGATCATCCCCTCCTCGACCAGCACCTTCATCGCCATGCGCGCCACAGCGCAGGCCAGCGGGTTGCCGCCGAAGGTGCTGCCGTGCTCGCCGGGCTTCAGCACGCCCAGAACCTCCTGGTTCGAAAGCACGGCTGAGATCGGATAGAAGCCCCCGGCCAGCGCCTTGCCGACCAGGGTCACGTCGGCCTCGATACCCTCATGCGCCTCGGCTAGCAGCGCGCCGGTACGGCCAAGGCCGGTCTGAATTTCGTCCAGGATCAGGGTCACGCGGTTGCGGGTACAAATCTCCCGCACCTGTTTGAAATAACCCGCCGGCGGGATGATGACCCCAGCCTCGCCCTGGATCGGCTCGACCAGGAAGCCCACCGTGTTGGGCCCGATCGCCGCCTCCAGCGCGTCCGCGTCGCCGAACGGGATCACCTTGAAGCCGGGCGCGAACGGGCCGAAGCCGCGGCGCGCGATCGGGTCGGTGCTGAAGCCGATAATAGCAATGGTACGCCCGTGAAAATTGTCGGCGCAGACGATGATCTCAGCCTGGTCCGCGGGCACGCCCTTGACCTCATAACCCCATTTGCGCACCGCCTTGATCGCGCTTTCCACCGCCTCGGCCCCGCTATTCATCGGCAGAACCTTATGCGACCCGGTCAGCGCACAGATCTCCTCATAGAACAGCGGCAACTGGTCGTTGCGGAAGGCGCGTGAGGTGAGGGTCAGCTTGCCGGCCTGCTCGACCAGCGCGCCCAAGATGCGGGGGTGGCAATGGCCCTGGTTAACCGCAGAATAGGCCGACAGGCAGTCGAGATAGCGCTTGCCGTCAGTATCCCACACATAGACGCCCAGCCCGCGCGACAGCACGACATCGAGCGGCTTGTAGTTATGCGCCCCCAGCCGATGTTCGATCGCCAGATAGTCCGAAAGTTCCAATGTGCGCGGCTGTTTCATGATTTGCGATTAGCGCACAGGCACACAGCAGGCTCAACCCCGCCACCTGACGCAGGGAAAATCGCCCGTTGGGCGAGCGCGCAAAAGAGCGGGGCGCACGAGAATCGGAAATTTTGTTATAATATCCAGATAGATAGCGCGGATACTTCGGGCCGTTGCGGTTTGATTTGTACCGCCAAAATGTAATAGCATCATCGCTGTAGCTTCGCCGGCCGAACCGCAGCAGTGGGCGCAAATGACTGACGACACGAAACCGGTCTTTCGCGTCCTCCTCGCGGAAGACGTCAAGCTCAATCAGATATTGACGCAGAAGCTGCTCGCGCGCTCCGGCTACCATATCGACGTTGTGGAGAACGGCCGGCAAGCTATCGAAGCGGTGCAGGCTGCCGACTATGACGTCATATTGATGGATGTGCAGATGCCCGAGGTCGACGGGATCGAAGCCACACGTCAAATCCGCGCGATGCCCGCGCCGAAAAACCAGGTCAGGATCATCGCTCTCACCGCCCAGGCCGAAGGCAACACCAGGGAAGAGCTACTCGCCGCGGGCATGGACGGCTACGTCTCCAAGCCGATCAATTTCGACATATTATTCTCGAAACTGTCAGCCCTGGCGGCGAAACGGGGCGCGTAAGAAGTTGGCTTCACCTCGGTTCAGCACGCATGCTGGGGGGACTATCCGCCGTGTAACCGGCGAAAATTACGCCTCCGGATGCAGGAACTGGTGGATCGCCGCCACCACCACAGAACCTTCGCCAACCGAGGCGGCGACGCGTTTGACCGAGCCTGACCGGACATCGCCGACGGCGAAGATGCCGGGGCGGGTTGTCATATAGGGTGAGGCGAGCGGCGCTCCCGCCGCGTCCCGGCCGGTATGGACGAAACCGCTTTCGTCGAGTTCCAGGCAGCCGTCCAGCCAGGCGGTATTGGGCTCCGCGCCGATCATCACGAAGACATTGCCGATGGCGCGTGTCTGTCCGCCATCTGGGCCGCCCGCACCGCCGATGCCGGCCCAGGTGACGTTACGCAGGCGCTCGTCGCCGTCCAGCGCCACGATCTCGCTGCTTGGATGCAGCGTGCAGCGGGGCGACTGCGATATCCGCCGCACCAGATAGTCGGACATGGTGGCGGCCAGCCCCGGCCCGCGGACCAATATGTGGACATGCGCGGCGTGGCGCGACAGGAACATCGCCGCCTGGCCCGCCGAATTGCCGCCGCCCACCACGATCACCTCTTCGCCGGCGCACAGATGCGCCTCC
>JARLIN010000474.1 GCA_031291715.1 Rhodopila sp.
GGCGCCGACCTGAACGGCGTGAATGTCCTCGGCATGACGCCGATGGAGCTGTCGGTCGATCTTGGCCGCAACGATATTTCTTTCCTGCTGCTGTCAATGCGCGGCGAGGACAGCGGCCGCGGTTCGCGCGCGGTCGCGCGCGGCGCCGAAGCCCCGGCACCGGCGGCCAAGACCGCTCGGGCAGCGAAGCCGTCCGCCCCAGCCAAGCCCGTGCGGGTGGCGAACACGCCCGTCGCTACCAAGCCGGTGGCGAGGCCAAAGCTGTTCGCCAATGACGGCGGCACGCCGCAACCCAGCGCCGGTTTCCTGGGTTTTGATTCGCGTTCGGCTTCGAATTAGGACGGGCAGTCCGGCAGGAAACCTGCGGTCCACCGGCAATGATGGTTGTCGGTGGGAACGAAGCAAACCCCGCGGTCATGCGACCCGGCTTCTGAATAGAGCCGCGGCGAATCGTCTCTCAGGTGCCATCGCACCGGGACAATACGCCAACCGATTGGATATCCCGGCTCGGGCGGCCTATCTCACGGGTGTTCAGTGGAAGGACACCATGAATGCCCGAACTCGACAGCAAATACATCGCGCAGAACCTGATGGCCGTTCACGGTCTGCGTGCTCAGGCGGTCGTGATTGAACGTATCGCCGAATCCCGCCAGCAGGGCGACACGTCCGGCCTGGAGCGTTGGCAGGACGTAGAAGCCGCGATCTGCGAGTTACGGCGCACGGCGCCACACAACACTTCGGGCGCGTGATATCAACCGGCGAAAAGGGTGACGTACCGCCGTCCCTCCACCGTCATGGCCTCGCGATGGTTCGGGTTAGCGGAAGCAGCATCGTGCAACGGCAGATGGGCCGGACTGCTCCCCTGGCGACGACGAGGGGCCAAGCGTCACTTTTTCCGCCGGGTGGCGTGAATGGCTGGGGCGGGAGGGGCGTCACGTCCATTCTCGCCATAACCGCTTGAGACCACTCGGAAAATCAGCCTGTTGGCAGCTTTCGGCGCCCGCTGTGTAGCACCCGCTTGCTACACAGCTAACGCGGCAGCCTCAACATCCGCGCATCTGCCACGGCGCGGTAAGCTTGGTGCCGGGCATTGTGGTAGCCCACTTCGTAGAACAGTAAGTCGCTGCTTGTCCCCGCTTTCCATCCGAAGGGCGGAGCGAAGCGCAGCGGGTTATCCCCCGGCGGAAAGCGCCTTGCGTGGCGAAAAAGGGAGCCGGGGGCTAACCTGTGGTAAGCGGGGGCCAACCTGCCGCCATGCTCAACCCGCCGAGCCGCCGAGAATCCGAGCAAAGTTCGGGGCGCAGGTGTGCGGCCCTATTTGGAACCATGAGGAATCAACTTCATCGGCCCCGCACCAATCGTAGTTCCCGTGTTGTCCGGAACGAAGTGCATTGAAACTTGCGTCGTCCCGGAGCATGAGACGAGCGTCCAAAGCTCCGTCCACGGGGGACCTTTGCCGCCGCTCGGCGTAGCCTCGTCCCGTCGAAGAAATTCGGTGTCAGCGATGTATCCAATGCCACAGTTCTTTTCGGGAAGCCCGGCAGCGGTCCCGGCATAGCGGGCGCCGTCCTTTTGCAACTGCGGGTCGGCGTGGGTTGTTCCGGGCAGGAGCGGCGTTGTCGCGAGAGACTTAGGCCCTTGCACGTAAGCCAGGACGTTCAACGTCCGAATTGAACCGCATCCTTCCTCCCGAACAACTTGCTTCCATGCCCCGCCAGTGATTGCGCCCGTGGCGTCGACGGTCAGAGGCCTGTAGACGACGACAACATCCGTCAGGTCAAAGGTGGCGGATGCGCAAGGATTATTAATGACGACTGTGGCCCGGCGGGCAGCGTCAAGGACATGCGCGCGTTCCCCTGGGTCGGCTAGCACACCATTCAGCGAAGGCTGGCCTTGTGCTAACGTTAATGCGCCGGGCATTTGGAGAACGAAAATCCCGAGCGCCGCCGCGAATAGTTTGCCCGCTGCCTTCACAACGCAAAATCCTTCCGATTTGTGCCGGTGAGGTGAGTTCTGGTGGAACATCCCTAACACATCGCAACGACTAGCTTCGCCGGATGCCGGTTGTCCATAGACATCAGGGTAGCGGAGCCGGCGAGAGAGGGCTTTGGTGTGTGAGCACCGTCCGGTTCGAGTGAAAAGACCCTCGGAGAGCCGACACCTTCTTGCAAGTGGTAGTCGGTTGCGGCGGCCGATGCCCGTGCGGCCGTCAGGACGGCTCGGCAGCGGGCCGCCGAGGCTAAGACTGCCGCCGATGCAGCGCAGGCGAAGCAGGTCGAGGCGGAACGGAAGGCGCGGGCGCTGACTGCACGTGGACGGAGTCTCGTTGACCAGGCACAGGGCGAGGCGCGGCGAATCCTTGGTTCAGCGCGGGCGGAGGCGGAGCAAATGCGCCGGGGCGCCCGTGGCATCTAGCTAATTTATATGAGGAAATCAGTTGGCTGGGGCGGGAGGGATCGAACCTCCGAATGACGGAATCAAAATCCGTTGCCTTACCGCTTGGCGA
Source organism: Rhodopila sp. (assembly GCA_031291715.1). Taxonomy (GTDB): domain Bacteria; phylum Pseudomonadota; class Alphaproteobacteria; order Acetobacterales; family Acetobacteraceae; genus Rhodopila. The sequence continues at coordinate 2,507 of JARLIN010000474.1, forward strand.
CGCCCCAACGTGGCGACGTGATAGGTCCGTCGGCCGTCCGCGTAAAGACAGAACCGTTATCCGGCGATGATATCCCCGCCCCAAACCCACCACCCGGCCCGCGCGATATCGCTCGCGGCTTCCTGTGCGGCCTCCGGCGTGCGGAACAGCCCGAAGCAGGTCGCGCCCGAGCCGCTCATGCGGGCCAGCAGGCACCCTGACGCAGCTGCCAAAGCATCCAACGCGCCGCCAATGGCCGGGGCCAGAAGCTGGGCGGCGGGTTCGAGATCATTGTGAGTCGCACGAAGGGTCGCGGCAAGCGAGTCGGCGTCTCGCCAACCCTCCGCCGGGAATGTGGCCGGGTCCGAGAACACGGCTGAACGGGCGCGGAACACCGACGGCGTCGAAACCGCCACCCCCGGGTTGACTAGTACAAGCCCGGCATCCGGCAGCTGCGGGGCCGGCATCAGCACCTCGCCAATGCCCGACATCAGGGCCGGCCGGCCGGCCAGACACACCGGCACATCCGCCCCAAGGCCGCGAGCGAGCCGAGCCAGCGTGGCCCCGTCCGGTTCGATCCCCCAGAACCGGGACAACAAACGAAGCGCCGCCGCGGCATCCGCCGAACCCCCGCCGATCCCGGAGGCCACTGGCAGGTTCTTCTCCAGCACCAGCTTCCCGGCCGCGGGAACCCCCGCATGGTCCGCCAGCGCGCGCGCGGCACGGAGGACCAGGTTGTCGGCCTCCCCCTGCAGCCCGGCAGCGAAGGGCCCGGTCACCGACAAGGACAACCCATCGGCCGGAGACACCGTCAGACGGTCGCCAACCCCAGCGAAGGCGACCAGGCTGTCCAGCAGGTGATAGCCATCGTCCCGCCGGCCGACCACATGCAGGTGCAGGTTGATCTTCGCGGGCGCGAATTCGGAAAGAACAGACACCGGGAGGCGGACCTTCTATTGCCCGCTGATGACCGCAGCGGTCCGCCCGGTGTTCAGCTTGGCTTCCAGCTTCGCCGCGTCATCCGGCGCGGGGTTCAGGGTCAGCGCCCGCCGCCACTGATACTGCGCCTCGACCTTGCGCCCGACAGCCCAATAGGCGTCACCGAGATGCCCATTGATGGTCGCATCCTCGGGCTCCAGTTCGACCGCCCGTTCCAGCATCCTGACGGCGTTCTTGTGATCGCCCTGGCGGAACATCACCCAACCCAGGCTGTCGGTGATCGCCCCGTCATTCGGCCGCCGCTCCGCCGCCCGTTCGATCATCTGACGCGCCTCGTCCAGATGATGGCCCATATCGGCCCAGGAATAGCCCAGGTAGTTCAGCACGAACGGCTGGTCGGGCGACAGTTGCAGGGCACGCTCAAAATCAGCCGTGGCTTTCGGCCACTGGTGCGAGCGCTCCTCGGCGACACCGCGGTCGTAGAATACGAGCCAGTCGGATGCGACCGGACGCGTGATCCGCGCGATCGCCTTGTCATAGGCGACAACCGCATCCGGGAACTTCTGCTTGTTTCGCAGGATGTCGCCGCGCTGTTCGTCCGGCAGCGGACTGTCGGGGTAGTCCCGCGCCATACGCTCCAGATCTCGCATTGCCTCATCGGATCGACCCAGCCGGTCGGTCATCCCGGCCCGGCGTAACTGGACCACGGAAATGATCGGGTCGGTGGACGGCACCTCGTTCAAGATGCGCAGAGCGCTTTGCGGATGACCCTGGTTGAGCAGGATATCGGCCGCGAGCAGCCGGGCGGCGGTGAAATCCGGCCGCAGGTCAAGCGCCAGCCGCAGCATGATAAGGGCGAAGTCGTTTGAGTCCTGCCCGCGCAGCAGCGCGGCGAAGGTGAAGTACGATTCGGCGATGCCGTCGCTCGCACGCGGCACCGGCCGCTTGGTGACGCTGGCCAGCAGCGCCGGCATGGCGATGGCCAGATCCGGGGCCACCGTGGGCAGCGCGGCCAGGACGCGTTGCGCCTCCGCCGGCTGGCCTGAGCGCGACTGCCAGCTCGCCAGGATTTGTGCCAGGCGAAGGTTCGGCTCCGAGAGGTCGGTTTCGGTAATGCGGTACAGCCTGGCGGCTTGATCCTTGCGGTCGCCAAGGTCGGCGATCATCGCCGCATGCAGGGCGAAGATGCCGCGGAAGCGCGGGTTTTCGACATAGGGCCTAAGGGTCGAGAGCGCCGTATCGGTCCGGCCGTCGCCCTGCTGTGCCCAGGCCACCAGAAGCGGTTGCAGCAACTGGGTCGATCCCTGGCGCGGCAGGCCGTGGAAACGCTGCTCGGCCGACTGCCAGTGGCCGGCCTTGATGTCCATGTCTGCCAGAACCAGCTGGGCGACCGGGCTGTCCGGCACCTGGCGCGCCAGCTTGACGGCTTCAGGCCGCCCGGCGTTCAGGCATGCGATGAAGGCTTGCAGGGTCAGTTCCTGGTTACCCGGGCTTTGAGCGGCCGCCTTCAGCAGGTCGTTCGCGGCGGTCGAGTTGTCGCCCTCTGCCATGGCAAAGCGGCCCGCGAGGAAATCGCCGATGACGCCGTTCGGTACCTGCCCGGTCGCATCGCCGGTAGAAGGTTCGGATGCCGCGCAAGCCGACAACAGCGTAAGCGCGAGAAGGACGGACCGCCGAGCGGTGCGGGCATGTGGCATCCGGTCAGTCTAACAGTCGTGAGGGTCTATGTCATTCAGCTTGCGATGATTTCAGATGAATAATGCCAGAGATTGGCGTTCACCACACCGTCATGGCCGCGACCGTGCCAAGCCATGACGGTGAGGCAACAGATCCCCTACATGCCGCCCGGGTAGTTCGGCCCGCCGCCACCTTCCGGCGGAACCCAGTTGATGTTCTGCGTCGGGTCCTTGATGTCGCAGGTCTTGCAGTGCACGCAGTTCTGCGCGTTGATCTGCAGTTTCGGCGCGCCCTCCTCGACGTCGACGAACTCGTACACGCCCGCCGGGCAGAAACGAGCCTCCGGACCACGGAAATGGTTCCAGTTGACGTCTACCGCCTTCGCCGGGTCCGCCAGACGCAGATGCACCGGCTGGTTTTCCTCGTGGTTGGTGTTGCTGATGAACACCGAGGACAGCTTGTCGAACGTCAGGACCCCATCGGGCTTCGGATAGGCGATCCGCGGCGCCTTGTCGGCCTCGACCAGCGTCTCGTTATCCGCGTGAGGATGGTGGAACGTCCACGGCGCCTTGCCGCGGAGCAGGTAGGTATCCAGCGCGCTGTAGGCCAGTCCGCCCCACATGCCGAATTTCGCGAAGGCCGGCCGCACGTTGCGGACCTTCGACAGTTCCTCCCACACCCAGCTTGCCTGCAGCCGGTCGAGATAGCCCGTGACCTCGGCCGGGTGATCGCCGGCCAGCGCCTCGGCCACCGCTTCGGCCGCCAGCATGCCGGACTTCATCGAGGTGTGCGTGCCCTTGATCTTCGGCACATTCAGGAACCCGGCCGCGTCGCCGATCAGCAGCCCGCCGGGAAAGCTGAGTTTCGGGATCGACTGCAGACCGCCCTCGTTCAGGGCCCGTGCGCCGTAGGAGATGCGCCGGCCGCCTTCGAAATGCTTGCGCACGTCGGGGTGGGTCTTGAACCGCTGCATCTCGTCGAACGGCGACAGCCACGGGTTGCTGTAGTCCAGGCCGATGACGAAACCGAACGAGATCAGGTTCTCGCCGAAATGGTAGAGGAAGGACCCGCCATAGGTCGCACGGTCGAGCGGCCAGCCCAGGCTGTGCTCGATCAGGCCGGGCTTGTGGTTGGCCGCGGGGATTTCCCACAGCTCCTTGATACCGATCGCATAGGTCTGCGGGTCTTTGCCGTCGCGCAGGTTGAAACGCTTCATCAACTGCTTGGACAGCGACCCACGGCAGCCCTCGGCGAACAGCGTGTAGCGGGCCCGCAGTTCCATGCCGCGCTGGAAATTGGCGGTGGGTTCGCCATCCTTGCCGATACCCATGTCGCCGGTGGCGATGCCGACGATGCGGCCGTCTTCCTCCAGCAGTTCGGCGGCGGCGAAGCCGGGATAGATCTCGACCCCCAGTTCCTCGGCCTGCTGGCCCAGCCAGCGCACCACATTGCCGAGGGAGACGATGTAGTTGCCGTGATTGTGCATCTGCGGCGGTGTCGGCAGCTTGAACGAGCGGGTCTCGGTCAGGAACAGAAAGCGATCCTCGCGAGCCGGCGTGTCGAGCGGGGCGCCCTTCTCTTTCCAGTCGGGGATCAGCTCGTTCAGCGCGCGCGGCTCGATCACCGCGCCGGACAGAATGTGGGCGCCAATCTCGCCGCCCTTTTCCACCAGGCAGACCGCCATATCGGGGGAGAGTTGTTTCAGCCTAATCGCCGCGGACAGGCCAGCCGGCCCACCACCCACGATCACCACATCGAACTCCATCGCCTCCCGCGGGGGAAGTTCCTCCGCCATCTCCAACTCCTTGCCGTTTGTCGCTGCTTCGATTCAGGCTTATGTGCGCCAGATCATCTTCGGGGGCAAACCACCATGGCCTCCCCAACATTTAATAGCGTGAATAGGAGACTCCGAGGTGCTCGCCAACGATACATTGTTGCTGATCAGCCATGGATCGGTGCGGTATCCGGACGCCGCGCGGGTGTCGCTCCTGCATGCCGAGGCTTTGCGTGCCGAGGGGCGGTTCCGCCGGGTGGAGGTTGGGCTGCTGAATGGCGCGCCATCGGTGGCCGAGTCGCTTGCACGCATCGATACCCCGGTGATTCGCGTCGTGCCGTTCTTCATGGAGGATGGGTATTTCACCCGCGTTGCGATTCCGCGCGCCCTGGGTGATGACCCCCGGATCCGGCTATGTCCGCCGATCGGCGTCCACGATGGCATGGCCGGCCTGATCGAGCACCACGCATTGCACGCCTGCGCCACGATGGACACCCCATCGCGCTCCGCCGCCATCCTGGTCGTCGGCCACGGTTCAGCCAGCGCGCCAGGCCGCGCTCTGGCATTGCATCGGCATGCATCGCGGGTGGCGGCGACGGAGTTGTTCGCTCGGGTGGAAGCCGCCTGCCTGGAGGAAGCACCGTTCATTGCCCCGGCGTTGTCCGGGCTTCGCCACCATCCC
>JARLIN010000475.1 GCA_031291715.1 Rhodopila sp.
CGCACCGCGCATCGCGTCAGGATCGTAGCGCCCAGCCGGCGAGCGGCCTCGGCGATGGCCGGCGCGGCGTGGGCTGGCTCCGCCCGTCCGTCGCTGGGGGTATAAAGCGCCCCGAGCCAGGCGCCGGCCAGGCCCGGCAGCGCCCGGTTCATCTGGTCGCGTGTCAGCAGCCGGCTGTCGAGCTGGGACGGTTTGCCAACCAGATCCAGCCAGGATTCGCGCTTCGCCAGTTCCTCCTGGGTGCGGCACAGATAGACGATGCCGCTGCGGCGGAAGCCGGTGTCAGCACCGACCAGGCTGTTCATCTCCGGCCAGAGGCGCAGCGCTTCCATCGCCAGCGGGATTTCCCGCGGGTCGCGTCCCATCTTGCGGCACCAGCCCCAGTTGCGGCTGGACTGCTCGCCGGCGATCTCGCCCTTTTCGCACAGAACGACCGGAATGCCTTTGCGCGCCAGGAAGAAGGCCGTGCAGACGCCGATGATGCCCCCACCGATGACGACGACGCGTGTTGCGTCGGGCACCATGGGGTCGCTTTCAACGGGATCGACAGGCGGGGCCATGTGGGTTCCGGAGCAGGATGGCAGGATATCAGGCGGTGGGCACGAATGCGCTTGTCACGGCGACAAGATGATATCGGTACCGTCCTGGCATGGCGAGGCCGGCTGGCGGCCGGGTGCGCCGGGACGGTTGGGGTCTGGGTCAGCCAATCAGCGGCACGACTTCCTCGGCTGGGCGGCAGAGGCGGACGCCGCGTTTGGTGACGACGACCGGCCGCTCCATCAGGATCGGGTGCGCCAGGATGGCGTCGATCAGGCTGTCGTCCGACCGGGACGGGTCGTCGAGGCCGAGTTCATCGTAGGGCGTGCCCTTGCGGCGGAGGATCTGTCGTGGTGTTTTTCCCATCCGGCCCAGCAACGAAACCAGTTCTTCTCGGGTCGGCGGCGTTTTCAGGTATTCGATAACCTTGGGTTCGAGGCCTGCGTCCCGCAGCATGCCCAGGACTTTGCGGGAGGTGCCGCAATTCGGGTTGTGGTAAATGATCGTTTCAGCGGTTGCGGCCATAACGTCGCTCCTCGGGTCGGATCGGCGTTTATCCTTGACCTGACAGCGGCAATCAATGCCGGGGGAGGAGCACATGCTGATCCGGTGGGAAGATCTTGGAACCTGGACCGCGAATGCGGCGGAGCGCCGGATCGTGACTGTCTCCGGCTACCCCGTCGCATTGCCCGGACAGAAGCAGGCGGCGCGATTCCTGCTGACGCAGGAGCCGGGATGCTGTCCGGGCTGTGCGCCGCGGCATCCCGATGCGAGCGTGGAGGTCGAAGCACATGCGGCAATCCCGGTGGGATTGGGCGCGATGCGCTTGTCCGGCGTTTGGCAGGTCGAGGGCGGATCACGCTATCGGCTGCTGGAGGCGCGCCCCGTCGATCCGCCTGGATGGGCCGGGGTGACACGGCGGCGGGCGCTGGCGGCGGGGCCGCTGATCTGCCTGGCCGGCGCGGTTGTTTCGGGTGGCGCGCGCGCCGCGATCGAGGCGGCGACAACGGTCGATCTGCCCAGTCATGCGGGTGGCATCGCCAGCACGTCGCGGATGCGGAGCGGGCAGGCGTTCGGGCCGGTGAGCGTGCCGATGCGCAACGGCGGCATGGCGGCGGTCTGCCTCGCGATCGTCTCAGATGGTCCAACCCACAAGCTAATGTCGGATGGCCGGCTGCATCCGTATCGCGATCCCGATCCGGGGGAGCTTTACGCCTACAGCCAAGTCGCTTTCGGGCGGTTGCAGTGGATGGTGCAAACGCAGGGCCTGACGATCGTGACCGGTTCGGCGGGCATACGCGCGGCGCGGGCCGGGACGGCGTCGGCGATCATAGCGGCCGAGGGGGCGGATTTCCTGGAAGGCCAGCCGGATCGGGTGGATGAGGCGTACAAGCGTTGGTCGTTGCGGCACCTGCAACTGACGCATTACCGGGTGAACGAGCTTGGTGACATCCAGACCGAACCGCCGGTGCATGGCGGCCTGACCGACACGGGTGCCGAGGTGATCAGGCGCTGCAACCGCCTTGGGATCGTCGTCGATGTCGCGCATGGCACGTTCGATCTGGTGAAGCGCGCCGCTTCGGTGACGACGAAGCCGCTGGTGCTGTCGCATACCTCGCTGGCGACGCGGCCGTCCCGCTTCAGCCGCCTGATCATCCCGGAGCACGCCCGGCTGGTGGCTCAGACCGGCGGCGTGATCGGCGTGTGGCCGCCGCAATCGGTGTTTCCCACGATGGATGCGCTCGCGGCTGGTATGGCGCGGATGGTCGATGCGGTGGGGGTCGATCATGTCGGGTTGGGCAGCGACATGCGCGGGCTGGTCGGGCCGAGTGTCTTCCCCGACTACGACCGGTTGCCGGACCTGGCCGAGGCGTTGCTGCGGGCGGGGTTCAGTACGGCCGATACCGGAAAGATCCTGGGCGGAAATTACGTGCGGGTGTTTGAGGCGTGTATGGTTTGAGAGATGTGCATGGTTTGAGAAACGTGAAGGTGGGCGCACGGCCGTTCGCCCACCGTCATGGCCCGGCGAAGTCCGGGCCATCTGCCACGACATGATTTGGTCGATCTGACGTCTTCACGCCAGGCCGCCCGTTGCCGAAAGAAGGGCGACATTTCTTAGTCGCACTGATCAGCGGTTCCCCTCCTTTGCCTTGCTGTCTCTGGCCGATCGGCGCGGCATGTGGCAGGCTTCCATCCAATTGAACCAGAATAGCGGGAAACTCCCCAAGGAGGCGCCATGACTGATGCCGTTGCCAACGTCCAGTTTCTCTCCGGCGTGAAGATCGTCGATCTGACGCAGTTCGAGGCCGGACCGTCCTGCACCGAAGCCCTCGCCTGGCTCGGCGCCGACGTGGTGAAGATCGAGAACCCGAAGATGGGCGACCCAGGCCGGCGGCTGCGGCCAGGACAGCCGGACAACGATCCGTATTATTTCCACGTCTTCAATGCCAACAAACGCTCGATGACCGTGAACCTGAAGTCGCCGAAGGGTCTGGCACTGGTAAAGGATATGCTGCGTCAGGCCGATGTGTGCATCGAGAACTTCGCCCCCGGTGCGATCGAGCGTCTCGGCCTGGGTTACGATGTGGTTCGTGAACTGAATCCGTCCATCATCTACGCCCAGATCAAGGGCTTCGGCGAGGGAAGCCCGTACGAGAACAACCTGGCGTTTGACATGATCGCCCAGGCCTGCGGCGGGACTTTCAGTGTAACCGGTGAGCCGGATGGGCCGCCGATCCGGCCGGGGATTTCGCTGGGGGATACCGGGACGGGGATGACGATGGCGATCACCATCCTGGGCGCTTTGTATAAGCGGAAGGAAACGGGGCAGGGGTGCCGGCTGCAAGTGGCGATGCAGGATGCGATCATGCACTACATGCGGATCAACTTCGCGACCCAGGGCCGGACCGGCAAGGTGGTGGGCCGGGGTGGCAGCAAGGTGCCCGGCATCAGCAACGCGCCGATGGGACTGTATCCGTGCGCGCCGGGTGGTCCGAACGATTACGTTTACATCATGACCAGCCGCGCGAATCCCGAGCATTGGGATCGGTTGCTCAAGGTGGTGGGACGTGAGGAACTGATCGGCGATCCGCGTTACGCCTCGCCGATGGATCGGGTCCATCGTGGGGACGAGGTGGACGAGATCATCGCCGCCTGGACGCGCACGCGGAGCAAGCACGATGCGATGCGCGTGGTCGGGGAGGCGGGCATTCCGGCCGGTGCGGTGCTCGATACGATGGAGTTGCAGAACGACAAGAGCTTCGAGGACCGCGGCATCATGCAGGTGATGCGTCATCCGGTCCATCGCGACTTCAAGATGCCGGGCTGGCCGGTACGGGTGAATGGCAAGCCGCCGGCGTTGAAGTCATCCCCGGTGCTGGGGGAGCATACGGACGCCGTGCTGGGCGAATGGCTGGGTTTGAACGCGCAGGCCGTGGAAGTGTTGCGGGCCGATGGCGCTGTGTAGGAGCGCTCCAATTTTGCCCCGGTTTGTCGCTCGGGCCGGTCTCCCTGCGAGCGAACACACCGGCCCGGTTGCCTTACCGATTCAATCTCAGCTGTCACCCTAAGTCGGGACTTCTACAACTTATCCCTGAATGTTCCGACCAGGAAAGGATATCGCGGTCATACAGTCCATCCGGCATGGCCGCGACATTGGCCCAAATCGGCGCGGATTGCCAGAAAACCCGCCGTCGCACTTGCCCAGCCCCAAAGATGATGCTCCCCTGACAACCCAAGGGGAAACACAAGGAACCGCCCATGCCCGCCCTGACCACCTTCCGCGCCGAAACGCGCGCCTGGCTGGAGGAAAACTGCCCGCCCGCCATGCGCACCTTCATGCCGGAGAACGAGCAGGTCGCCGGCGGCAAACGCGCCGAGTACATCCGCCCAGAGCAAAAGCAATGGCTCGACCGCATGGCCGCGAAAGGCTGGACCGCCCCCACCTGGCCCAGGCAATACGGCGGCGGCGGCCTGTCCAATGAAGAAGCCCTGATCCTTGAAGAGGAAATGCAGGACCTCGGCTGCCGCATCCCCCTCCGCGGCATGGGTCTCTCCATGCTCGGCCCCGTCCTGCTGGAATACGGCACGGAAGAACAGCGCCAGACCCACATCCCGCCCATCGTCCGCGGCGACATCCGCTGGTGCCAGGGCTACAGCGAGCCTGAAGCCGGCTCCGACCTCGCCAGCCTGCGCACGCGCGCGGTTCTCCAGGGCGAGCATTTCCTGGTCAACGGCCACAAGATCTGGACCTCCAACGCGCATCTTTCAGACTGGATCTTTTGCCTTGTCCGCACCGATCCGACGGCGAAAAAGCACGAAGGCATCAGCTTCCTGCTGATCGACATGGACGATCCGGGTGTCCGTCCGCGTCCGATCCGCCTGATCAGCGGCGCCTCGGTCTTCTGCGAAACGTTCATCGAGAACGTCCGGGTCCCCGCCGGCAATCTGGTCGGTCCGCTGAACAAGGGCTGGACCATCGCCAAGCGCCTGCTGGAGCACGAACGCAAGGGCATCGGCGGCATCGCCGCCCGCAACGCCGCCAAGTTCGAAATCCCGCTGGAAGCCGTCGCGAAACAGTTCGCCGGAGAAACCAACGGCCGAATCGCCGACCCCATTCTGCGTGACCGCGTTGCCGCGTATTCGATGGATGCACACGCCTTCCAGCTCACCCGCCGCCGTGCCGCCGAGGAAGCCGAAGCTGGTGCTCCGCCGGGGCCGCTGTCGGCGATGTTCAAGCTTCAAGGCACCGAACTGAACAAACGCCGCTACGAGATGCTGCTGGAAGCGGAAGGTTTCCAGGGCCTCGGCTGGGAAGGCGAGGGCTTCACTCCGGACGAACTTCGTTTCACCCGCGAATGGCTGCGCTCCAAGGCGAATTCGATCGAGGGCGGCACGTCCGAGGTCCAGTTGAACATCATCGCCAAGCGCGTGCTTGGCCTGCCGGATTGAACCAATGGCCCTGATCCTGTCCTCCGAAGCCCAGATGGTGCGCGATACCGCGCTGGACTTCTTCCGCGAACGCAGCCCGATCACCGCCTTGCGCAAACTTCGCGACGACAACGATCCCGTCGGCTTCTCCCGCGACCTGTGGCGGCAGATGGCGGAACTCGGCTGGACCGGCTTCCTGGTCGCCGAGGACGACGGCGGCTCCGCCTTCGGCATGACCGGCCTGGCGCAGGTGATGGAGGCCGCCGGCCGCACCCTGGCGGCCACGCCCTTGCTCTCGACCGCGCTGCTGGGGGCCTCGCTGCTGTCCCTGGGCGGCACGGACGACCAGAAAGCCGAATACCTGCCGCCTCTGCTGGCCGGCGAACACATCTTCGCCCTGGCGCTGGAGGAAGGTTCGCGGCACGCGCCAAACCAGATCGCCCTGAAAGCGGAGCGGGACGGCGCCGGATACCGCCTTAATGGCCAAAAGACCTTTGTGCTGGACGGCCACATCGCCGACATCCTGATTGTCGCGGCACGCACAGCGGGTGGGATCACCCTGTTCCTCGTCCCTGGCGAGAGCACCATGCGTACCCGCCTGACCATGGTGGATAGCCGCAATGCCGCCCTGGTTCGCCTGGACAACGTCGCGGTCGGCCCTGAAGCCATTCTGGGGCACGTCGACCGAGGCGCCGACCTTCTGGACACCGTTCTGGATCGCGCCCGCGCCGGCCTGTCAGCCGAGATGCTGGGCAGCGCCAACGAGGCCTTCGACCGCACCGTCCAATACCTGAAAGACCGCAAGCAGTTCGGCGTCGCCATCGGCAGCTTCCAGGCACTGAAGCACCGCGCCGCCCAGATGTTTTGTGAAGTCGAAATCACCCGCTCGGCCGTCCTGGCAGCCGTTGCCGCCCTGGATCAGAACAGCAACGACGCCGCGGCCCTGGTCGCCCTGGCGAAGGCCAAGGCCAATGAGACGTTCTACCTGTGCGGCAATGAAGGCGTGCAAATGCACGGCGGCATCGGCATGACGGACGAACACGAAATCGGCTTCTTCATGAAGCGCAGCCGTGTCGCGCAAGCGAGCTTCAGCGATACCCGGTTTTGTCGAGACCGTTACGCGGTACTAATGGGCTATTGACGCCGTGGGGTTACTCTTCGCTCAGCGCGCAATGGCCGATCAGCACGCCGATTGGAAACGATGCCAGTGTCCACGCTGTCAGGATGCTCAGCACTTCGATCGGCAGGAGATGCAGTAAAAAGCCGCCGACGGCGACGATCGCGGGAGGTCCGAGTATCGATCCTAGTCCTGGTGGTTCATTCTCGTTCCACATAGGAAGCCATCTCCCCTTTTATCGGGTTGCCCGTTTCCGCGAACGGGCGGCAAGGCATATGGATGCATGACACGTGCCAACCAAGAAAAGAATGTCAAATCAGCCTATTAGATGAGTAGCGCCGACGATGCTGTAAGAGAATCGTAAACATTCCTGACACCTGCCTCGGCTATCGTGTAGACAAAGCGGCTGAGCGGCCGTTGGGTTCCGTCGTCGGCCGGTAGCGAGACCGAGAGGCACGGACGCGCGCCGCTCAGTCGATGCTGATCGCGATGTCGTGGAACAAACGAGCCGGCAGGCCGCCGCCCACGACGCCCTTCATCGGCTGATTGTCGTCGTTGCCCAGCCAGACCCCGATCAGCACGCCTCTGACCGAGCCGATGAACCAGGCATCGCGGGAATCCTGTGTGGTGCCGGTCTTGCCCGCGACCAGCCGCCCCGGCACCGCCGCTGCCCGTCCCGTACCTCGGGCGACAACCGCCCCCAGCATGCGGGCCATCATCGCGGCCTGGTCGGGGTCGATGACCGGCTCGGGCTGGTGCGGTGTCCGGTCCAGTCCGTGCGGCACGACACGCAGGCCGCCGTTGAAGAACGGCGCGTACGCCGCGGTGAGTTCCAGCAGCCCAACCTCTCCCGTTCCCAGCGCCAGCGAGGCGTTGTTCGGCAGCTTATCCGTGATCCCCAGCCGCGCGGCCGTTGCGGCGACCGCTTTCGCACCCCCGGCGCGCAGCAGGAGCCGGACGGACGCGGTGTTGATCGACTGTGCCAGTGCTTCCTCCAGCGTGACCTCGCCCAGGTAGCGGTGCTCGAAGTCGGCCGGACTCCAGTTGCCGATGCGGATCGGTCCGTCGAGGACTGTGTCGTCCGGGGTCATGCCTTTTTCGAGCGCCGTCAGGTAGACGAATGGCTTGAACGATGACCCGGGCTGGCGACGGGCGAGGACGGCCCGGTTGTAGGGACTCTCCCGGAAGTTCTTGCCGCCGACCATGGCGCGCACGGCACCCGTGGCGGCGTCGATGACGACCACCGCACCCTGGCTGACATTGGCCGCCATCCCCGGACCATCCAGCAGCGCCGTCATCCGGGCTTCGGCGACCGCCTGCGTGCGGCTGTCCAGTGTCGTGCGCAACACCGCGTCGGCATCCGGCGCCAGCAGCGCCTGCGACTGTTCGGCGATCCAGTCGGCGAACCAGCCGGGCGCGACGGGACCCGGTGGAAACGCGATCTGCGCCGCCGCGGCCTGAGCCTGATCTGAAGTGATCGCGCCGGCATCGACCATCGCGCCCAGCACCTCCTTCGCCCGTGCCAATGCGGCGCCCGGGTTGACCCGTGGGTTGAAGCGCGACGGCGCCCTCGGCAGCCCGGCCAGCACCGCTGCCTGCGCCAGCGTCACGCGACGGGCGGAGACACCGAAGTACATCTTCGCCGCCGCATCCATTCCCCAGGCGCCGGAGCCGAGATAAACGCGGTTCAGGTAGATCTCGAGAATTTCCTTCTTGGAGAAATGGCGTTCCAGCCACAGCGTCAGCAGGAGTTCCTGCACCTTGCGCTTGGTGGTGCGTGCATTTGTCAGAAACAGCGTCTTCGCCACCTGCTGGGTCAGGGTGGAGCCGCCTTGCACGACCCGCCCGGCGGTCAAGTTGACCCAGACGGCGCGCAGCAGCCCGACCGGGTCGATGCCGGGGTGGTTCCAGAAACGCCGGTCCTCCACCGCCACCACGGCGGCGGGAAGGGCAGGGGCGAAATCCTTCAGCCGCAGCGGCTCCCCCACCAGGTCGCCGAAAGTGGCGATGACACGGCCGGACCGATCCTCCAGCGTCAGGCTGGGGCGGCGGACGGCGTCGAGCGCTGATTCGGGGCGCGGCAGGTCGCGGGCATACCACAGCAGCATCACCGCCGCGGCCAGCGTCAGCCAGACCGAGGCGATGAAGCCCCAGCGCAGCAGCCAGAACAGAACCCGCCGCCGGCGCGACGGAGCGGCCGGGGCGATCGGCGTGGCTCTGGACGCCGGCTCGGGCGGATAGAACCGGGGAACGGTAGGGGCGGGGCGCGGCATCCTGGATTCGTTTAACAGATTCGCGGGCCTGGGCGGGGGAAGCTTCTTGCCGCGCAGGGCATCGTTGCGCAAACTTGTGGCGGTTTCGCGTCAGGGGGTTGCGATGAAAGGCTTGTTTCTGGATGCCGTGGACGATCTGGCCGGCGTCTTCCATCGCGTCTCCCGCCGCGGCGATCCGCCGATGACGGTGAACGAACAGGGCGAGATCAGGCCGGAGGAGCTGCCCGGGCTGCTCGCCGGCTACGATTTCTGCTTCGACGACCATACGCAGATGCCGACCGAGGTTATGCGCGCCTGCACCGGCCTGAAGCACATCATCTTCCTGGGCACCGGCGCGCGGAGCTACATGAACCCGGAGGAGCTGGCCGCGCTCGGCATCACCGTGCACATCATCAAAGGCTACGGCGATACGGCGGTGGCGGAGCACAGCATCGCGCTGATGTGGGCCGCGGCGCGCGGGCTGGCGCGGATGGATGGCGGCATGCGGGCCGGCAACTGGATCCGCACGGAAGGCATGGAGCTGACCGGCAAGACGCTCGGGTTGCTGGGCTTTGGCGGGATCGCGGCGGAGGTGGCGCGGATCGCCGCCGGGTCCGGGATGCGGGTGCTGGCGTGGAACCGCACGCCCAAGACCGCACCGGGGGTGACGTTCGTCGATCTGGACACGCTGCTGGCCGAGAGCCAGATGCTGTCGGTGCATCTGCTGCTGAACGACGAGACCCGCGGGTTCCTGAGCGCGGAGCGGCTGGCGAAGCTGCGGCGGGGCGCGATCCTGGTGAACACGGCGCGCGGGGCGATCGTGGATGAGGCGGCGATGATCGCAGCGCTGGAGTCGGGGCATCTGCGGCACGCCGCGCTGGATGTGTTCGGGGTCGAGCCGCTGCCGGCCGGGCATGTTTTGACCACGCTGCCGAACGTCACCCTGTCGGCTCACAGCGCGTTCCGCACGCCGGAGGCCAGCGACAAGCTGATCCGGATGGCTCTGGATATCGCGTGCGGCTTATAGGTCTGGTCGATCCGGTTGGGGGGCGGTAAAAGGGGCGCCTGTGCCCGCCTGGCGGAATGGTAGACGCAGCGGACTTAAAATCCGCAGTTCGAAAGGACGTGCCGGTTCGAGTCCGGCGGTGGGCACCATTGAAAAACAAAGATAATCCGGGGAAA
>JARLIN010000476.1 GCA_031291715.1 Rhodopila sp.
CCGGGCTTGGCCCGGCCACCGACGTTTTGTGGCGTTGGGCATAGAAAAGTCGTGCGTGACCGGGGCTGGCCCGGTCACGATGCAAGATATTACCGAGGGACGTCCCCCTGCAGCATCACGCGATACAGATACCGCGTCTGCTCCATGTCATAGTCACCGTTCGCCTTGTGCAACAGACAGCGATTGTCCCACATGACCAGATCGCCCGGCCGCCATTCGTGACGGTATTGGAATTCCTCCCGCGTCGCATGTTCAAGTAATTCATCAAGTAACGGCAATGCTTCACGGTGATCCAACCCGACGATCCCCTCGATCCGGATCGGATTGATGAAGATCGACTTGCGGCCATTCTCCGGATGCGTGCGGACGATCGGGTGCAGAACCGCATTTGGCACCCGCTCTTTGTTCGCGTCCGACAAGCCAATCAGCTTCCGGGAGCTGTGGCTGCTTTGATAGACATGGATCGCCATCAGGTTGGCGATCCGATCCCTGGTTGTTGCCGGCAGCGCCGCATAGGCCGCGGCCATGTTGGCGAACTGGGTATCGCCGCCTCGGTCCGGCAGCGTCACCGCATGCAGAACGGTGGCTTTCGGCGGTTTCGTGTCGTTCGAGTGGTCGGTGTGCCATCCCTCGCCGGGTATGTAGCGGCTGCCGTCGGGAAAGCGATCCTGGTTGGAAATGTAATGGATCTGCGGACATGCCGGAATCGCGAACCGTGTATTGTGCTGGTGAAAGACGGATCCGAACAGTTCCACGGCATTCAGCACCTGCTGCGGGTTCAGCGTCTGATCGCGGACCACCAGGACGCTGTACTCGACGAATGCGCGATTAAGGGCGGCCTTCGCCTCAGGCGTAACCGGCCGGGTCAGATCGATGCCCACAGCCTCGGCGCCCGTGTGATCGGTCAAACGTCGGATGTTCATCTCCGTCTTCCTCCCTTTTGCAGCCAGCCTAGACCGGCGTCCGGTTCACGTCACGGTTCGCCGCCTTGAACCGCGCGGACCTGGCCCCTGATCCATCCAAGGAGGTGCGGTCATGGCCTGGAACAATGAAGATGCGACCTGGATGCGGCGCGCGATAGAGCTGGCTCGGCAAGGGGAGGCACAGCCCGGCAAGAACCCGATCGGCTGCGTCATCGTGCGCGATGGTGTGGTAATCGGAGAGGGCTGCAATGAAGTCGGCCTCCGCCACGATCCAACGGCCCACGCCGAGATCGTTTCAATGCGCCGCGCGGGGCAGAAGCTGGAATGCCACGAGCTACGGGATGCGGTGCTGTATACGACGTTGCAGCCGTGCGGGATGTGCACCATGGCCTCGGTCTGGGCGAAGATCGGACGCATCGTCTTTGGCGCCGGGCGCGACGACGTGCATGCGATGTATTTTGAGGACCGGCACCTCGACACGGTTGATTTCATTCGTGATGCGTTCCGGAAGGACTTGTCACTGGAAGGTGGCCTGATGGTGAGGGAATGCGCCGCGCTTTACGTGCCGCCGGATGCACATGTGCCGTACAGCGAGCAGTTCAATCGGTAACGCCGGCTTGCGAGCTAGAGTGCCGACCGCGGGATTTCCAACCCGGCCTCAGGATAAGGCAAGCGTGGCGGTCTCCGGCCAACAAGCGTCCTTCCCAGCCATTTCCTCCGCAGGGTGTTGCTAATCCATTTTATTCCCTGTACCCGGCATCTAAAGTCCGTGCCGGCGATGCAGCCGGCACCCAAAGCATAATATCAATCCAAACGAGGGAACCAATGTCCGAGCTTACGACCGAACCAAAGACACGGCGCTTCGCGCTACGGGCCGGCCTCGCAGCAGCGGCGTTGCCGATTGCCGGGTTGTTTGGCCGCCGGGCGGCGGCACAGGCCCGTCCGGTCACAAAGGTGCTGGATTTCACCACGTCTGCCGACATCGCCAAGGCCGAGCAGGAGGGCGCGCTGCTCTTCTACACGCATGACGGGGAGGCTGGTGCCGCGGCGGCGATGGACGCCTTTAACAAGGACTTTCCAAAGATCAAGGCCAGCTATGTCCGCGCCCAGACTGGCGCGCTGTACAGCAAGATTCTGGCGGAGCGATCGGCCGGCCGTTTCGACGTGGATGCAATTCAGTTTTCCGACGTCGGCACCGCGATCGACTTCTACAAGCGCGGTGCCTTTGATCACTACATCTCCCCGGAATCGGCCGCATATGACGCGGAGTATCTCAGCAACCCGCCCGGCTACTACTTCTGCAGCGGCATGACGTTCGCCGGGATTGCCTACAACACCGACAAGGTAAAGCCCTCGGAGGCGCCGAAGGCATGGAAGGACCTTTTGGACCCGCGCTGGGCCAACGTCACGAGCACGAAGCAGTCCACGTCGGGCATGCAGTTCGTCGAGTGGTATGAGCTGCGCAAGCTTTACGGGGACGACTACTGGAAATCCTTCTCGAAGCAGCGGCCGCACGGCTTTGATTCGCGGGCGCAGTTGTTCGACCGGCTCGCCAAGGGCGACGACAAGATTTGCGCACTGGCCGAATGGGCCGGCTACGTCCTGTACCACGACCGAAAGGCGCCGATCGCGTTCGTCGCACCCGAGGACGGCCTGCCAGCGACGGCGCTGGCCACGGGCGTGGTGGACAAGGCGCCGCACCCCGAGGCCGCGCGGCTGTTTATCGACTGGCTGATGTCGGTGCGGGGGCAGGCGGTGTACCAGCAGAACCCGGACCTGCTTTACGGATCCGTCCGCAAGGACGCCCCGCCGATGCCGGGCGGCTTGCGCCTGCGCGATTTCAAGCTGCTGGTCCCGACCAACATGGAGGACTTCCTGGCAAGCCGTAAAACCTTCAACAGCCAATGGAACAGCATGCTCGGGCTGTTGTAGGCGGAATGACCGGCGCGCGGGAGCAGCGTCCTATGCGCACGAGCAGGCTGTGGCCTGGATTCCCGTCCGCCCAGATGGCGGTCGGGGTCGCGGTCATCGGGGTGACGGCGGCGTTCGTCGGTTACCCGGTCTTCTACCTTCTGCAGGCATCCTTCGATGTCGGCGATCCCGAGGTCCGGCCGCCGACCGCCTACGGCTTCGACAACTTCGCGGCGTTGCCGAGGTACTCCGAGATCATGCTCAACACGCTGTTCGTCGCGTTCGCGGCGACGGTGATGGCGCTCGTCCTCGGGTTCCTGACGGCATGGATCCTCAACCGGACGAATGTCCCGTTCCGGCGCACGCTCGAGCAGGCGATGGCCGTGCCCTATTACGTCACACCGCTGCTTGGTGCCCTGGCGTGGAGCCTGCTCGGCGCGCCCGAGAGCGGGTTTCTCAACCAGATCTGGCGCGCGCTCGGCGGCAGCGGCGCGATCATCGACATTGTCACCCCTCTCGGCATCGCTTGGGTCATGGCGCTGTTCGAAGGATCGGTGGCCTTCGTCATGATCGGCGCCGTGATGAAGTCGATGGACCCGTCGCTGGAAGAAGCGTCACAGATCAACGGTGCCGGCCGGCTCTACACGATGCTGCGGGTCACCCTGCCGCTCGTCACGCCCGGCGTGCTGGGCGCGGCCATTTTCGTGTTCGCGGAGATGCTTGGTTCGTTCTCGGCGGCTCTGGTACTCGGCACACCGGTCCGGTTCTATGTCATCACCACGGCGATCTATCAGCTCGTCGCCCAGTACCCGCCGCGCATTCCGCTCGCGGCGGCGATGGGCGTGTCGCTGTTCGCCATCATGTTCCTGATGCTGTTCTTCTACCGCCGCGTCATTTCGCGCCGGAGTTATGTCACGGTCAGCGGCAAGGCGTTCCGGCCGCGCCTGACCGATGTGGGCGGCCTGCGCTGGGTGCTGTTCGCCGTCTGCGGAGGCTATGTGCTGCTGTCGGTCGTGCTGCCGATCGTTACGCTGCTTTACGCCTCGGTGCAGAGGCTGGCGGTGGCTTTTCCCGTCGTTGGCAACTTCACACTCGACAATTACCGCAAGGCACTGACGCAGAACGCCGTGCGCTACGCCATGTCGAACAGCCTCATCCTTGGCGTGCTCACAGCGACGATCGGCGTTGCTCTGACCGGCATGCTGTCATGGCTGATCCATCGCAGCCGCCTGCCAGGCCGCGGTCTGCTCGAATACACGGTGATGTTTCCCCAGGCGGTTCCGCGGCTGGTGTTCGCGTTCGGCATGATGTGGGCGTGGCTGGTCTTCCCCATTCCGATCTACGGCACGCTGTGGCTGCTGCTGATCGCCTACCTGACCGTGTTCCTGCCGCTGGGTGTGCGCACCATATCGAGCGTCCTTCTGCAACTCGACAAGAGCCTGGAAGAATGCGGCGAGGTCTGCGGCGCGTCCTGGGGCTATCGCATGCGCACGATCACCATGCCGCTGCTGCGGCCCGGGCTGCTCGCGGCATGGATGCTGCTGTTCATTGCCAGCGTCCGGGAGCTGGGGGCTTCGATCCTGCTGATGGGCCCGCACTCACAGGTGCTGACGCCGGCGATCGTGGACGCCTGGTTCGGCAGCAGTTCGGAGCTGACGGCGGCGATGGCACTCATCCAGACATTTGTCGTGGCTGTGGCGGTAGGGCTCTTTACTCTGGTTACGCGCCGGGCATCACGACAGGGAGGATGACGGAAGATGTCGATCGACGCGCAGATCGAAGTAGAGAACCTCGAGATCCATTATGGGCCGGTGGCCGCCGTGGGGCCGGTCAGCTTCGCCGTGATGCCCGGCCAGCAAGTGACTCTGCTAGGACCGTCGGGCTGCGGCAAGACGACGACGCTGCGCGCGATCGCCGGGCTGGAGCGTCCCAGCGCCGGCACGATCCGTATTGGCGGGCAGACCATGTACTCGTCTGCCGCCGGTATCAACGTGCCGGCCGAAAAGCGCGGCCTGTCGATGGTGTTCCAGTCCTATGCCATCTGGCCGCACATGACGGTGTTCGAGAACGTCGCCTACGGCCTGCGGGTCCGTCGGAAGGGGCGGGCCGAGATCGAGGAGAAAGTCCGCGGCGCGCTCGACCTCGTTCAGATGGGTGCCTATGCCGACCGGCATGCCTCGCAGCTTTCCGGTGGCCAGCAGCAGCGCGTGGCACTGGCCCGGGCCTGCGCCTTCTCACCCACCGTGTTGCTGTTCGACGAGCCGTTGTCCAACCTCGATGCCAAGCTGCGCGGCGACATGCGCATCGAACTGCGGGAGCTGCAGCACAGGCTGGGCGTGACCTCGGTTTACGTCACGCATGACCTGGAGGAGGCGCTGGCTATGTCCGACCAGATCGTCGTCATGCGTGGCGGTCACATCGAGCAGAACGGGTCGCCGAGCGAGATCTACAACTATCCCCGCACGGAATTCGTGGCGGATTTCGTCGGCTCCGCCAACCTGATCGCGGGCCGGTTGCGCCCGGATCTGTCCGGCGACGGAATGGTGGCGTTGGAGGCGGATGGCGGCCATATCGTCCACGGCGTATCGCACGGCCGCGCCCCGGGGTCGAAGCCGGTGATGTCGGTGCGAACCGTTCACCTTCGGCTGAGTGTCGAGCGGCCGGAGGCATCGGTTAATGTCTGGCCTGTTGTCGTACGGCGCTCTGCCTTCCTGGGCGACATGACGCAGGTGCATGTTGAATGGGGCGGCAGGGAACTCGTCATTCGCCAGACCATCGCGGATGTTTGGGCGGAGGGAGGTGCCGCCTTTCTTTCGATTGCCCCGGGTAACTGTGTTCTTCTGGAGGCTGAGTAACAGCAACCGGCATTGACCCCGACTCTCCATTCTCGTCATGGCCCGGCGGAAGTCCGGGCCATCTGCCGTGGCACGGTGCAGGTTCAGATGGCCCGGACTGTCGCCGGGCCATGACGAAGGGGGCTGCCCGTGGGTTAATCCTTACGGCGCTCGGTATGAGATCATCGCGAAAGGTTTTGGCGGCCGGCTCAAACCGCCACACGTCATCGTCGCGGAATTTTGGGATAAAATGGCAATCGGCCGGCTCGATCCCGCCTGGGGTAAACCGGCCACCGCCTGCCGTTCACCCCTCAGCCCGAAGCACCGCCAGATCGCACCCCTCGTCGGCCTGAAGCACTTGATCGGCGATCAACCGGTCCCACCCCCGCTTCGGCTTGGCTGGAGGCGTCCACAAAGCCCGCCGCCGTTCCAGTTCCTCCGCCGGAACCAACAGATCCAGCGATCGTTCGGCAACCGACAGCCTGATCCGGTCCCCGCTCTCCACTAACCCGAGCGGCCCACCGGCCGCCGCCTCGGGGGTAATGTGCAGCACGATCGTGCCGAACGCCGTCCCGGACATGCGGCAATCGCTCATGCGCACCATGTCCTTCACCCCGGCCCGAGCCAGCCGGGACGGGATCGGCAAATACCCAGCCTCCGGCATCCCGGCCGGAGTCAGCGATCCGGCGTTCTTCAGCACCAGAATATCCTCGGCCGTCACATCCAATCCCGGGTCGTCGATCCGGTTGGCCAGATCCTCCAGCCCATCGAACACCACCGCCCGCGCCTCTTTCTCGAATAGGGACTCCGTCGCCGCGCTCCGCTTCAGGATCGCGCCCCGAGGCGCCAGAGACCCGAACAGCGACACGATCCCGCCCACCGGCGACACCGGCTCCGACCGCGCCCGAATATACCGCCGATCGACGAAAGCCGGCTCGGTCAGCCGTTCACCGAGCGAAACGCCGGTCACATCGATCGGGTCCAGATGCAGCAGATCGCGCAATTCCCACAGCAGCGCGGGCATGCCGCCGGCCGCATGGAAATCCTCCATATACCCTTCGCCGGTCGGCTTCAGATCGACCAGCACCGGCGTGGAGTCGGACAGCGCGTTCAGCTTGTGCAAATCGATCTTCACTCCAACCCGCCCGGCGATCGCCGTCAGGTGGATTAGCGCATTCGTGGACCCGCCCAGCGCCAGCAGTACGCGCAAGGCGTTCTCCACAGCATGCGCCGTCATGATCTGCGACGGCTTGATCGGGTTCTCGATCAGCCGCACCGCCAACGCCCCGGCCTCCTCGGCCGCCCGCAGCCGATCGGCGTGTACGGCTGGGATCGAGCCATGCCCCAGCGGCACCATCCCCAACGCCTCGGCCAGGCACGCCATCGTGGACGCCGTGCCCATCACGCCGCACGTCCCCGCGGTCGTCGCCAATCGCCCCTCGATCTGACCGATCCGTTCAGGCGTGACGTTCCCGGCGCGATACTGCGCCCAATACCGCCGGCAATCGGTGCAGGCCGACAGCCGCTCCCCCTGGAACGGTGTCGCCAGCATCGGTCCGGTCACCAGCTGCACAGCCGGGATGTCCGCCGAGGCCGCCGCCATTAGCTGCGCCGGCACCGTCTTGTCGCAGCCGCCGACCATCACCGCCGCGTCCATCGGCTGCGCCGTCAGCATTGCCTCGGTGTCCAGCGCCGCCAGGTTGCGGTAGTGCATCGAGGTCGGGAACAGCGACGGCTCGCACAGCGACACCGTTGGAAAGGCGAGGGGCAGCCCGCCCGCCGCCAGCACGCCGCGCTTCACCGCCTCGATCAGCTCCGGCACCGTCCGGTGGCAGTTGTTGTAGTCCGACCCGGTATCGACGATCCCGACCACGGGCTTGTCCAGCATCGCCTGGGAGTAGCCCATCGACTTGGCGAAGGAGCGCCTCAGATACAGGGCAAAATCCTTGTCGCCGTAGTTGGCGGTATTGCGGGCAAGGCCGCGCTTGGTCGGGGTGTTGCTCATTCCCGCATGCTAGTCCCGCCCGCGCCCGTGGTGAAGAGTCCCGCCCGCCATGCTTCAAACGCCTGTGACATCGCGCGCGTCATCGGCTACCACACGCCGGCAACCGATGGAGCGTGGTGGTTTTGACCCGTCGTCTTTTGATTTCCATACTGATTGCAGCCGGCGTGTCCGGATGCGGGCCGAGCTACTCGCCTGATACCTATGCGAGCAATGCCGCGCAGCAGGCGAACAAGGTGGAGCAAGGCGTGATCGTTGGCGTGCGAACGGTCGCGGTCAGCGCCTCCGGCACGATCGGTGCGGTGACAGGTGGGGCGGCTGGCGGCATTGCCGGTTCTCAGGTTGGCGTCGGGCCCGCCAGCGCGTTCGCGGCCTTGGGCGGATCGCTCGTGGGCGGGATCGCCGGCACGACGGTGGAGCATGTCACCGCGGACACGACGGCGTTCGAGTATATCGTGCGGAAGCCCAACGGCGACCTCGTCAGCGTGACCCAGAAGGACAAAACCCCGCTTGCGCTGGGCCAGAAGGTGCTGGTGATCGCGGGCACGCAGGCACGGATCATACCGGATTATACGGTGCCGCCGGCATCGATCGCGAAGGCGGACAAGGCTGCCGAACCACCCAAGCCCGCTGAGCCGGTCAAGGCCGACGCCGCGTCACCAGAGGCAAAGCCGGCTGACACCGCGTCCGCCGAGGCAGGATCATCCAAGTCGGACGACAAACCCGCGGAACCCGTCGAAACCAAGCCCGCCGCCAGCGCGCCAGCCGCCAGCCCGCTAGCCGACAGCGCGCCGGCCGCGGCGCCGCCGGCCAAGCCGGACAGCAAACCCGCCGCGTCAGCGGACACCGGCAAACCGGCCGCCGCCGCGAATCCCTGAAATCGCTTACGGAACCGGACCGGGCGGCCCCTTCAGTTCCACCACGTTGCCCTCCGGGTCCGACACATAGATCGACGGCCCCTGGCCCTCGGCCCCGTAACGGGATGCCACAGGCGCGGGATCGGCGCCGTGGCCCCGCAGATGGGCGATGATCGCCTCGGCATCGAACGGTTCAACCCGAAGGCAGAAATGATCCATATTGCGGCCTTCCTTCGCGGGGGCCGCGCCGCCTTTCTGGCCCAACGGTCCATCGACTGGCACCAGGTCGATCAGAGCGCTGCCGGCCCGAAGCTGATACAGGCCCAGTTGCTCCTGTACCTTCTCGAGCGAACACCCCAGAACATCAATGTAGAACCCCATCATGGCCTTCAGGTCGGTCACCCGGAGGACAAGATGGTCGAGTTGCTTGATCGTCAGCATCGCTTCGGGCCTTCCATTCCGGTGGCTCTGGCAGCACTATACAACAATGTCTCGACGGTCGGTGGAAGTCACGGCGGACCTTGTGCTCCGCGCCTATCGCCACGGTCTCTTTCCGATGGCGGAGGGGCGCGCGGGTGACAAGCTGTTCTGGCTGGACCCCATCAAGCGCGGTATTCTGCCGCTGGATGGGTTCCATTTGTCGCGCCGGTTGCTCCGCACGGTCCTGTCGGACAGCTTCACCGTGACCGCCGACCGCAACTTCGCCGGCACCATCGCCGGCTGTGCCACGCCGGTCCCCGATCGCACCGACACCTGGATCAACCCACAGATCGAGCGCTTGTTCACTGAGTTGTTCCGGCTGGGATACGCCCACTCGGTCGAGACCTGGCAGGATGGCACCCTCGTCGGCGGCCTGTATGGCGTCGCCCTCGGCGGCGCGTTCTTCGGTGAGAGCATGTTCAGCTTCGCCCGCGATGCCTCCAAGGTTGCCCTGGTGCATTTGATCGCCCGCCTCCGTCTGGGCGGCTTCCGGCTGCTGGATACGCAGTTCGTGACGGCGCATCTGGCGCAGTTCGGCGCCGAGGAAATTCCGCGGGACATCTACAAGCAGCTTCTGGCCGAGGCGGTGGACGAACCGGCCATCTGGCTGACCGATCCAGGACGGGACACGCTGGCCGCGGAGTTCCGGCGGCTTGCCGGACGGAGCGAGGACTAGCCGGCAGACGCGTTGGCCAGCGCGGCCCAGCCGCGCCTGAGAGGCGGCCGTTCGGCGCAGGCGCCCAGATAGAGCGCCGATGTCGCGAACAGCAGCATGGCGATATCGGCCGCGTCGCCAAGTCCAGGCGCACGGAGTTGCATGAGGCGGGCGGCAAGCATCAGCAGCACGATCGCGCGATGCGGCCGCATCGTCAGGCGCAGCGGATTGGCCTGCTTGTTGCCGGCAGTCCGGCGGAACACCGTCCGCAGGCTGATCAGGGCGACAAGGCCGAGTAGCACAAAGGCGAGATTGAGAAAGGAACTGCCGGCGTCCCAGGCGACCACGGAGTCGGACAGGCCGCGGACCCGCGACACGATCCAGCCTAATGATGCTACATCGACACAAAAACACGCTGTCGCACTACGGCTGATGCCTATTCGATACGTAATGAAATCGGATACCGGTTGAAACAGGCGTTCAATCAAAATGTCATCGAGCGGGCCGAACGTCTTCCGCATAACCGGGTCACCTTCACGGGAACGTGACCCTAGGATCTTTCATGCCCCGGAAGTCAAGCATATCAGAACAGGTTCGCTGCGATACCATGTGCCGCCGCTGCGGCGGCAACTCCGATCGCCGCGGCACCCAGGGTCAGGGCGCGGATTCGCGTTACAACCGAAACGGATGCCAGAACGATGGCGATTTCCAGCGCTCCCACCGTGTATTCATAATTGTGATAGCGGTGAAACGCCTCATCCCGCTCGGCCTCTCGTTCCCGCGCCGTTACGGCAATTTGCTTCATTCCCTCCCCGCCCTCGGGATCGTCGCGCATGCGGGCGGCGGAGTCGTTCGCCGCCTTGATTCGCGTCTGGATTGCCGGATCCTGTGCGTTTGGCAGGCTGGCCAGCACATCGGCTTCCGATAAACGGACGACGGCCCGCACGTTCTTGGCTTGATAAAACGCCCAATCGTTCGACAAGGCGACGTGATGCGTCAGATAGGAATTCTGCGCAGCTTTCTCGCCAACCTCTGTCATCGCCAAAGCGACGGCGAGGATCGACACCAGTACCGCCACACCACGCGCCCAAGCGTCCGAGTGTTTCGAATGCTCTTCAATCGTCTCCTGCGCCCGTTCCATGGACTCGCTCACCGTGGCTTCTCCCCATCCGTCTTCGCGGCAGGCTCCTGTCATAAACGGGGTAAACCGATGATAAAAGACGTACATGGCGTGTGTGGTCGATCGGTTCCCGGCTCTCGCGCGGCCGCATCACACGGGGCGCCCACTGGGTTTCGGGATTCACACCAGCATCCTGTTATGGCGTGTTCGGTGGTCCCGTGGCTTCTCCTGCCAGGGTGCTTGCGGCAAGGTCCGTTCATAACGGGGTAGGGAACCGGTCCATGAAAGTCCTGCATGACATCCGCGTGGTCGATCTGAGCCGCGTTCTCGCGGGTCCATATTGCGCGCAGCTTCTGGCTGATTTCGGCGCCGACGTGATCAAGGTGGAAGGCCCGGAAGGCGATGAGAACCGGGGTTGGCCGCCGCATGGACCGGATGGGCAGAGTGCCAATTTCGCCTCGGTCAACCGCGGCAAGCGCAGTCTGGTGCTGGACCTGAAAACCGAGGCGGCACGGGATGTTTTGCTTCGCCTCGCTCGGAATGCCGACGTTCTGATCCACAGTTTCCTGCCTGACACCGCCGCCCGGCTCGGCATCAGTATCGAGCGGTTACGCGCGGAGAATCCGCGGCTGGTGGTGGCGACCATCTCCGGTTACGGCGCCGGGGGGCCGCTGGCGGATAAGCGCGGCTACGACCTGATGGTGCAGGCGTTTGCCGGAGCGATGTCCACCACCGGGGTCACGGGCGGGCCGCCGATAAGGTGTGGCGTGTCGTTCATCGACATGTCCACCGGGATTTCGCTGTACGCCGGCATCGTCACCGCGCTCCTGGCCCGCGTAACGACCGGGCAGGGCACCTGGGTGCGCGGATCGTTGCTGGAAACCGCGGTATCGTTGCTCGGCTATCACGCCGTCGCCTGGATGCAGTCAGGTGTGCTGCCTGAACCGCAAGGCTCCGGCAGTGGGCATCTGGTGCCGTATCAGGCGTTCTGCTGCCAGGACGGATACATGCTGGCCGGCGCCCCGAACGACGGGGCATGGACGCGGTTCTGCGACGCTTTGGAGTGGCCGGAACTAGCGACCGATCGGCGATTCCTGGGCAACGTCGCGCGGGTCGAGATGCGCGACGTGCTGATCCCCTTACTGGAGGACCGCTTCAGCCGGCGCCCCGTCGCCTATTGGCTGGAGCGGTTCGAGGCCCGGAGCGTCGCCTGCTCGCCGTTGCACACCGTGGATCAGGTAATGACGCATCCCCAGGTAGTCGCCAACGCCATGCGGGTGACCGCACGGGACGCGGACGGGGTGGACCGGGATTTGGTTGGCACTCCGTTCAAGCTGGCTGACGGCGGCGGGGTGGCGGCGACCGCGGCCCCCAAGCTAGGGGCAGATTCGGTGGGGGTGCTGGCCGATCGGCTGGGGCTGTCGGGGGAGGAGATTGAGCGGCTGCGGGCGGATGGTGCCTTTGGGTGAGGGCGCCACACCCCGCCCCGTTTTGGGTCGCCGCAGATGCTCAGACCGGGCCATGAGGAGGATAGTGCGCTGGCCCCGACAGACCGGGGCATCGGTCGGACACGGGCAGGAATGCCAACCGGATGGCGCTATCCGCCTAGCCGCGCCATATTGCTGATAGTATTTGCCTGGGTCCGCCATGAATTTTCGTTCCCTGTATCGCCACGGCTTCGCCCGTGTCGCCGCTTGCACCACCCACACCGCGTTGGCCGACCCGGCGACCAATGCGCAGACGATCCTGCGCATGGCTCAGGAATGCGACCGGCAGGCGGTCGCGCTGGCGGTATTCCCGGAGCTCGGGATTTCGGGCTATGCGATCAGCGACCTGTTGCAGCAGACCACGCTGCTGGATGCGGTGGAAGCCGCGATCGACACAATCGTCACCGGTTCGGCCGACCTGATGCCGCTGCTGCTGGTGGGGGCGCCGCTGCGGCATCAGGGTGCGTTGTACAACTGCGCCCTCGCCATCCATCGAGGTGCACTGCTCGGCGTTGTGCCGAAAATCCACCTGCCGAACTACCGCGAATTCTACGAGCCTCGGCACTTCGTCAGCGGCGACGGGAGCGACGGCGGCTCGATCACCATTGGCGCCCGCACCGTTCCTTTCGGCACCGATCTGCTGTTCGAGGCCGCCGATCTGCGCGGCCTGACCGTCCATGCGGAAATCTGCGAGGACGTGTGGGTCCCCAACCCGCCCAGCGGCGAGGCGGCCGTTGCCGGCGCGACCGTGCTGGCGAACCTGTCCGCCAGCAATATCACCATCGGCAAGGCTGAAACCCGCCGGCTGCTCTGCCGGTCGCAGTCTGCCCGCTGTCTGGCAGCGTATCTGTATGCGGCAGCCGGAGCAGGCGAATCGACCACCGACCTGGCCTGGGACGGGCAGGCATCGGTGTTCGAGAACGGAAACACTTTGGCCGAGACCGAACGGTTTCCCGTGGCGGACCAGGCGGCGATCGCGGATATCGACCTGGACATGCTGATCCAGGAACGCTTGCAGATGGGTTCGTTCGATACCAACCGCCGCCGGCATGCGCGCGCCTTCCGCCGCATCGGCTTCACCGTGGCGCCACCGGACCGCGATGTCGGGTTCCGCCGCCGGATCGAGCGCTTCCCCTTCGTGCCGGCCGATGTCGCTCGGTTGGAGCAGGACTGTTACGAGGCGTACAACATCCAGGTTTCCGGCCTGGCGCAACGGATGCGCGCGACCGGATTGAAGAAGGTGGTGATCGGGATTTCTGGCGGGCTGGATTCGACCCAGGCGTTGCTTGTGTGCGCGCAGGCGTTCGATCTTCTCGGTCTGTCGCGCGACGGTATCCTGGCTTACACGATGCCCGGCTTCGCGACATCGGATTACACCAAGTCCAACGCCTGGCGGCTGATGAAGTCGCTGGGGGTGACGGCGCGGGAACTGGATATCAAGCCGGCGGCGGTCCAGATGCTGTCGGACCTGGGGCACCCTTATTCCGCTGGCAAATCAGTCTATGACATCACGTTCGAGAACGTGCAGGCCGGGCTGCGCACCGATTACCTGTTCCGGCTGGCGAACCACCAGGGCGGCATAGTGATCGGCACCGGCGACCTGTCGGAACTCGCGCTGGGTTGGTGCACCTATGGCGTCGGCGACCAGATGGCGCACTACAACGTCAATGCCGGCGTGCCGAAGACGCTGATCCAGCATTTGATCCGCTGGATCATCGGCACCAAACGTTTCGCCGACGACGTGCTGGAAACGCTGGATGCGATCGTTTCAACCGAAATCTCCCCTGAACTGGTGCCGGTCGCCGAAGGTGAGACGCCGCAAAGCACCGAGGCGAAGATCGGCCCGTATGCATTGCAGGACTTCACTCTGTTTCACATTCTCCGTTACGGCTTCCCGCCGTCGAAAATCGCCTTCATGGCGCTGCACACCTGGGAAGACCCCGAACGAGGCGACTGGCCCCCGCATTTCAATGCCGACCGGCGTGTGGCGTACGACCTGAAGCAGATCAGGCACTGGATGGAGGTTTTCCTCACGCGGTTCTTCGCCTTCAGCCAGTTCAAGCGCAGCGCGATGCCGAACGGCCCGAAGGTCTCGGCCGGCGGATCGCTTTCGCCCCGAGGAGACTGGCGGGCACCGTCCGATGGCAATGCCGCTGCGTGGCTGGCGGAACTCGAACGGAACGTTCCGAAAGAATAACCTGACTATGCAGCACTTTCTTCCTTTGGCCCTGGCCGGCCTGCTGGCCGGAGCGATGAACGCCGTCGCCGGCGGCGGGTCGTTTGTATCCTTCCCGGTCATGGTTCTGGTCGGGCTGCCGCCGGTCGCCGCCAATGCGACCAGCACGGTAGCGCTGTTTCCTGGCACGGTGGCCAGCACCTGGGCGTATCGCGAGGATCTGTGCGGCATCGCCGGCATCAGCCTGAAGGTGCTGCTGCCGATCAGCCTGACGGGTGGCCTCGTGGGCGCGATCCTGCTGCTGGTAACTCCTGGCGCGGCGTTCGATACGGTGATCCCGTGGCTGCTGTTGCTCGCGACCCTGACGTTCGCCGGCGGGCGCAATCTGGGCGCATGGCTGCGGCGGTATGTTCGGATCGGCCGAGTACCGTTCCTGATCATTCAATTCGTGCTGTCGGTTTACGGTGGTTATTTCGGCGGCGCCATCGGGCTGATGATGATGGCGGTCTGGACGTTGCTGGACTCCGCGGAACTGAAAGCGATGGCGCCGACGCGTACGCTGCTGGTCAGCGCGGCCAACGGGATGGCGGTGCTGTGCTTCGCGGTGGCCGGTGCCGTGCGGTGGCCGGAGATGTTCGCGATGATGTTTTCCGCCATCGCCGGCGGGTATTACGGCGCCCGGTTCGCCCGCCACCTACCGCCAGCGGTGCTGCGGGTGTTCGTGGTGCTGCTGAGTGCCACGGTGACGGTCGCGTTCTTCCTGCGCAGGTATTGAGGGGCGGGGGCGCACATGCGGCGTCCCGAATGGGGCCGGCTACGATCAGTGGCGCGCACCCATCAACCTTTGTGGGCTTCGGTAGGGTGACCGCAACGCCGGATGGTATTGCCCGGTAAGGTTTGATTGGCCGTGGAGGCTCCGGATTCCCGGCGAGGTTTGGCGGCCGAACGCTGAAAGCGCTGGCCGCCACCCGTTTTCAGAGTGCGGCGAGGATCGCCTCAGCCTTGCTGACCTCGAACCCGCCAGGCGCTTCGACGCCCAGATAGGTGATCTTGCCGTCCTCGGCGATCAGGGCGTAGCGCTGGCTGCGCCAGCCCATGCCGCGAGCGTTGAGGTCGAGTTCCAGGCCAATCGCCTTGGCGAAGGCGGCGGCACCGTCGGCCAGCATGGTGACCTTGTCGTCGGTCCCCTGGTCCTTGCCCCAGGCGCCCATGACGAAGGCGTCGTTGACCGCGATGCAAGCAATGGTATCGACGCCCTTGGCCTTCAGTGCATCGGCGTTCTGCACGAAGCCAGGCAGATGTTTGGCGCTGCAGGTCGGGGTGAAGGCGCCCGGTACCGCGAACAGGACCACTTTCTTGCCCTTGAAAATCTCGTCGGTGGAGGTCTCTTTCGGACCGTCTGCCGTCGCGACCATTAGTTTCATGGACGGAATCGTGTCGCCAACCTTGATCGTCATGAAAGCATCACTCCCTGCAAGGGTTTCTGAGATGTCACGCGCGAACGCGACAGACCGCGAGTCCTAGCCGTCCTCGCACGGGAAGTCACCCCCGGGCCGTCAGCCGTTCAGGTGGCATGCGCTGCGGTGACCGGGGGCGATTTCCCGCAGGAGCGGCGTTTCCTGCGCGCAACGCGGCATGGCGTGCGGGCAGCGCGGATGGAAGTGGCAGCCCGAGGGCGGGTGGAGCGGGCTGGGGATTTCGCCTTGGACCGCGGTGAAGCGCCGCTTCCGTGATTCGATCCTCGGCACTTCGGCCAGCAGCGCCTGGGTGTACGGGTGGTTGGCACGGGTGAAGATATCGTCCGTCGGTGCCGATTCGACGATGCGGCCAAGATACATGATCAGTACCCGGTCCGACAGATGCTCG
>JARLIN010000477.1 GCA_031291715.1 Rhodopila sp.
CCCCCCCCCCCCCCCCCCCATGACGGATGGGCAATGGCTGTGGATTAATCTTTCGGCTGCTTGGTATTGGAACGGTTTCACCGCGACTGGGAGCGGCCGGTACGCCCTCTCCGTCATGGCCGGGCGTGTCCCGGCCATCCGCCCGCGATCGTCTGTGCACAAAGGGCCGGGACACACACCCGGCCATGCCAACGACGCGACCATCCCCCGGCCGCGCCGTTCCGGTCACCGTGCCAGCGCGCTAAAACGTATCGTCGTCCGACGAACTGGTGTCGCCGCCGCTGTTATCGGTCCACGACGTATCGCCGCCGCCCGACTGATCCCAGGTGCCGTTGTCGACATAATCCTGATTGCCGGCTGGGGCGGCGCCGCCACCCTGATCCCAACTCCCGGTATCGACATAGTCCTGGGTCGGCGCCGCAGGCGTCGCCCACGGGCTCGCTGCGGGGGCGCCACCACCGAAACCGCCACCAAAGCCGCTCTGGTGCGGCGAAAACAGGCTCATGAGCGCGTTGCCGGCCACCAGCCCGCCGGCGACTCCCGCCGCAGTCGTCAGCGCGGACCCCAGGAACCCGGAGCCGCCACGCTGCTGGAACATGCCCTGCTGATAGTTCGGCGGGTATTGCGGCGGCGGCGGAGCTGACTGCGGATAGTAAGGCTGCTGCGGCTGCCCGGCTTGCCCCCCCCAGCGCGGGTCGCCTTGAGGCGGCGCCGGCTGCGGCCGGCTTCCGCCGCCGAACAGGCCGCCAAGGAAGCCGCCGCCGGACCGAGGCCCAGCCTGTTGTGCCGCTTGCTGCGCCTGTTGCGCCGCCTGCTGGGCCTGCTGCAACTCCCACTCCAGCCGTTGGATGCGGTTTTGCGCTTCGACCAGCGCATGCTCCTGCACGAACGCGAGTTGGGTGATGCGGTAGCGCGCCTCGGGATATTGCGCGAACGCCTGCCCGATAAAGGTGTCGGCGTCGCGGTCGATCGGCGGCAGCGCGGGCTGCGTCGCCGGCACCGATCCCGCCGTGAAGCCCGACGGTTGGTTGGCGCCGCCGACCCGGGCGATGAACTGCCCGATGATATCGCGTTCTTCGTTGGTCATGGGGTGTCCCTTCTAGGTCAGGAAAGTGACCAGAACGCGCGGAATGTGGCGCCGAACCGGCCCGGGTTCAATGGTGCTCCCGGATAGTACCGAAAGGGCCGATGCGGCGGTCCTCGATGACCGGGCAGCGGTCCATCACTACCAGGACGCCGGCGGTCCGCGCTTTCGCCGCGGCGTCCTGGTCGATGACGCCCAATTGCATCCAGATGGTCTTCGCACCAAGCTGGATGGCCCGATCGACCAGGGCGCCGACATGTATGGACGCACGAAACACGTCCACCATCTCCAGCGGCGCGGCCTCGGCCAGGGAGGCGACGACCGTGCGGCCGTGGATGGTCTGGCCGGCCAGGCCAGGGTTCACCGGTGTCACGTCGTAGCCGCGATCCAGCAGGAAGCGCATCACCTCATGCGACGCCCGCCATGGTTTGGCCGATGCGCCGACCAGGGCGATGCGCCGTGTCGTCGTCAGGATGTCCCGGATCGTATCGTCGGAGTTGCCGTCGAGCATCCTCAGACTGAAAAGTATTTCGCCCGCGGGTTCAAGACGACGATCGCGCTGGTCGATTGCTCCGGGTGCAACTGGAACTCGTCGGAGATCGAAATTCCAAGCCGCTCCGCCCCCAGCAGGCCCAGGATCGGCACCTGATCCTCCAGCCGCGGGCAGGCGGGGTAGCCGAAGGAGTAACGGCTGCCGCGATAGCCTTGGGCGAGCATCTTCTCCATGTCGCGGTCGTCTTCCCCGGCGAAGCCGAGTTCCGCACGAATGCGCTTGTGGACGTATTCGGCCATGGCTTCGGCCATCTCCACGGACAGGCCGTGCAGATACAGGTAATCCTGGTAGCGATTGTCCTCGAACCAGATTCGCGCGGTGTCGGAGGCTTTCTGGCCCACGGTCACCACCTGCAACCCGATCACGTCGCGTTCGGCGTCGTCGATGTCGCGGAAGAAGTCGGCGATGCACTCGCCGTCCTCTTTCGGCTGGCGAGGCAGGGAGAAACGCGCGACCTCGGTGGTGCCGTCCTGCTCGAAGATGATCAGATCGTTGCCCTGGCCCGCGGCCTTCCAATAGCCGTAGGCAGCCTGCGGCTTCAGGATGTCCTGCTCCTCGCACAGCGTCAGCATCCGCCGCATGACCGGCCGCAGTTCCTGCTTCGCCCAGCCGAGGAAGTCCTCCAAGGTGCGTCCCTGCTTCCGGAAGCCCCACTGGAACTGGTACAGGCTGCGTTCATTGACGAACGGCACGATCGCCTTGGGGGCGGATTCGACAATCCGCGCGCCCCAGAACGGCGGCTCGATCACCGGTACGTCGCGCGTCAGGCGGTGACGCCGTTCCCGAACCGCGGCGACATCGACAGGCCGGAAGGCCCGCGCGTCGGCCTGACCCAGCGTGCGCGCGGTGTTGCGCGCCTTGCCCACCCGCTTGGATTGCGTCGCCGCCAGAAAGTCGTCGAACCCATTGCCGGTGACCCGGTCCATCAGGTGCAGGCCATCGAACGCGTCACGCGCGTAGGCAACGCGGCCGCACGCATAGGCCCGGACGCAGTCGTCCTCGACGTAGTTGCGGGTCAGGGCGGCACCACCGAGCAACACCGGGATCTCCAGCCCCTGACGGGACATCTCTTCCAAGTTTTCCCGCATCACCACGGTGGATTTCACCAGCAGGCCGGACATACCGATGGCATGCGCGCGGTTGGCCTGCACGGCTTGCAGCATGTCGGCCAACGGCACCTTGATGCCCAGGTTGACCACCCGGTAGCCGTTGTTGGTGAGGATGATATCGACGAGGTTCTTGCCGATGTCGTGCACGTCGCCCTTTACGGTGGCGAGCACGATGGTGCCTTTTTCCTGGCCCTCGATCCGCTCCATCATCGGTTCCAGGTAAGCGACGGCGCTTTTCATCGTCTCGGCGCTTTGCAGCACGAAGGGCAACTGCATCTTGCCGGCGCCGAACAGGTCACCGACCACCTTCATGCCGTCCAGCAGGACGTTGTTGATGATATCGAGCGGCGCCAGCGTTTTCAGCGCCTCGTCCAGATCCTCGGTCAGGCCCTTGCGGTCGCCATCGACGATGCGGTCCTTCAGGCGGCCTTCAGCGGTTTCGGCGCGGTGCTTGACCACGGCGTCGGCGGCTTTCCGGCCGGCGAACAGTTCCAGCAGACGCTGTAGCGGATCGTAGCCCTCGCGGCGCCGGTCGAAAATAAGGTCTTCGGCGACCTGTTTTTCTTCTTCCGCGATCAGATGCAGCGGCCGGATCTTCGACACATGGACGATGGCGCCGGTCATGCCGGCACGGGCGGCGTGGTCGAGAAACACCGAATTCAGCACCGCGCGCGCCGCCGGGTTCAGCCCGAAGCTGACATTGGACAGGCCCAGGATGATCTGGATGTCGGGGAACTCGGCGCGGATGGCGGCGATGCCTTCCAGCGTCCATTGCGCCAGCTTGCGGTCGTCCTCATTGCCGGTGGCGATGGTGAAGGTCAGCGGGTCGATCAGAAGGTCGGACTGCGCCAGTCCGTGCTGATCGCACGCGAAATTCACCAGGCGGCGGGCGATGCGCAGCTTGTCCTCGGGCGTCTTCGCCATGCCGACCTCATCGATCGTCAGGGCGATGACGGCGGCGCCGAAACGCTTCGCCAGGACCAGCCGGTCGCTGGCGTGCTTTTCGCCGTCCTCGAAGTTGATCGAATTGATGATCGGCTTGCCGCCGTGCAGCTTCAGCGCGGCCTCGATCACCGGGGTTTCGGTGCTGTCGATCACCAGCGGGCTGTTCACCGAGGCGGTGAAGCGGCGGATCACCTCGGTCATTTCCGCGTGTTCATCGCGGCCGACGAAGGCGGTGCAGATATCGAGCGCGTGGGAGCCTTCGCCGATCTGCTCGCGTCCCATGGCGACGCAGCCGTCCCAGTCGTGCTTTTCCTGCAGTTCGCGCCATTTCTTGGAGCCGTTGGCGTTGCAGCGCTCGCCGATGGCGAAGATCGCGTTCTCCTGCCGCAGCGGCACCGCCTGATACAGGCTGGCCACGCCGGGAATCCAAACCGGCTTGCGCGCGACCGGGGCGGGGCGGAAGTCCCCGCGCTTGCGCAACATCGTGTCCAGCGCCTGTATATGTTCGATGGAGGTGCCGCAGCAGCCGCCGATCAGGTTGACGCCGTCCTGGGCCACGAACCGCTCCAGCCACGATGCGAGTTCCGCGCCGCCGAGCGGGTAATGCGTGTGGCCGTCCACCAGCTCCGGCAGGCCGGCATTGGGCTGCACGGAGATCAATCCGGGCCAGTTCGCGGCCAGCCATCCCACGTGTTCCGCCATTTCCTGCGGGCCGGTGGCACAGTTCAGGCCCATCAGCGGCACGTCCAGCGCCGCGACGACAGCGGCGGCGGCGGCGATATCGGGGCCGACCAGCAGGGTGCCGGTGGTCTCGACGGTGACCTGAACAAAGACCGGCGTGTCGGTGCCGGCCGCGCGGCGGGCGATCTTGGCGCCGTTGACCGCGGCCTTGATCTGCAGCGTGTCCTGGCATGTTTCGATCAGGATCGCATCGACGCCACCGGCGATCAGCCCGCGGCATTGTTCCGCGAGAGCCGCCTCCAGCGGGTCGTACGCGATGTTGCCCAGGCTGGGCAGCTTCGTGCCGGGGCCGACGCTGCCGATCACCCAGCGGTGACGGTTGTCGGAAAATGTTTCGGCCGCCTCGCGGGCCAGTTCGCCGGCGATCTTGTTGATCTCGAAGGCACGGTCGGCGAGGTCAA
This sequence comes from Rhodopila sp., assembly GCA_031291715.1. Classification (GTDB taxonomy): domain Bacteria; phylum Pseudomonadota; class Alphaproteobacteria; order Acetobacterales; family Acetobacteraceae; genus Rhodopila. Next base: position 4,834 of record JARLIN010000477.1, read on the forward strand.
ATTCCCCCAGCGTGACCGGGGAGCCGCCGAAGGTGTTGGTCTCCACCATGTCGGCGCCGGCGGCGAAGTAGCCGCGATGAATCTCCCGCACGAGGTCCGGCCGGGACAGCACCAGCACATCGGTGCAGTTTTCCCGCCCCCAGTAGTCCTTCTCCACGTCCAGGGTCAGCGCCTGGACACGGCTGCCCATCCCGCCATCGCACAGCAGGACGCGATCGCGCAGGGCATCGAGCAAATGAGGTCGGGTCATGTCAGGCTGCTTTCAGAGGGCGCGTTCAAGCGCCGGTACGGTGGTCGCGGCCGCCATCCGGGTGGCGGGCCAGATACGGATCGGCAAAGGCGCGGGAATGGCGACCGGGTCCGCCCGTTCGAGGCCGGCGCCGGCAAACATCCGGTCGATGCTGTCATCGGAAAAACCCGGCCAGCGATGCGCCAGCTTCCCGGTCATGTCCGTCCGTTCGTGCTCGGCCAGGTCGATCAGCAGCAGCCGGCCGCCGGGATGCAGGACCCGGGCGGCTTCCATCACCACGCCGGCGGGGTCCTCCGCATGGTGCAGGACCATTTGCAGGACCACGGTATCGAAGGACTGGTCCGCCAAGGGCAGGCGATACATGTCCGCCAGGCGGACGGCGCAGTGCGCGAAGCCCGGGCCGGACAGGCGGGCACGGGCGAGGGCGAGCATCGCCTTGGACGCGTCCACCCCCAGCGCCTGGCGGACCCGCGGGGCGAGTAGTTCCAGCACCCGGCCGGTGCCGGTGCCGATATCCAGCAGGCGACCGTGAGGGCCGGGTGGGATCAGGGTCAGCAAGGCGTCCTCAACGGCCTGGGCCGGCAGGTCCAGCGCGCGCATCTCATCCCAGTCGGCGCCCTTGCTGCGAAAACTCTCGGACGCGACGCGCGCGCGTTCCGCCAGCACCCGGGCCGCCTGGCGCCGGTCAGCCTCCAGCACCGGATCGTCCGCGGGCAGGCGGGCGACGAGTTCCCGCGCCAGCGCGCCGTCATCGCCGGTGGGGAGGGCGAACCAGACATTGGCGCCTTCGCGCACGCGGTATAGCAGGCCGCAGTCGCAGAGCAGCTTCAGGTGGCGCGACAGCCGCGGCTGTGACTGGCCGAGGATCTCGGTGAACTCCATGACGCAGAACGCGCCCCGTGCGGCCAGCGCGAGCAGGCGCAGACGGGTCGGTTCAGCGGCAGCGCGCAGGCTGGCGAGGAGGTGCTCCATGGTCCGCGCCTAATGACATAAAGATATCCTTATGTCCAGGTGGTGTTTCAAAGCCGCTCGGCGTGCTCCATGGTCCCGGCCGGAAGGGTCTTCAGGCGCTCCAGCACCGCGGGAACGCCATCGATCACCTCGAACAGGTCGCGGGACGACGGTGCCGCGAAGCCCTGGGCGATCGCATGGTCGATGGTGGCGACAAAGGGCATGACCGAACCCGCGACGTCGCACAGCAGGATGGGCTTGTCGTGCAGGCGAAGCTGCCGCCAGGTGATGATTTCAAACGCCTCGTCGAAGGTGCCGAGACCGCCGGGCATGATCAGGAAGGCGTCCGATTCCTCATAGAGCCGGCGCTTGCGGGTGTGCATGCTGTCGGTGATGACCATCTCTGTGACAGCCTCATGGGCGACTTCCCATTGGGTCAGGAATTCCGGGATCACACCCAGCACTTTACCGCCGGCTTGCAGGACGGCATCGGCGACAACGCCCATGATCCCGATCCGGCCGCCGCCGTAGACCAGGCGGATGCCGGCCGCCGCAAGGCCGCGGCCGAGGACGCGCCCTGCCTCGGCATAGGCGGGATTGATGCCGACGCGGGAGCCGCAGAACACGGCGAGAGAATGGATAGCCGTCATGTATATCCTTTTAGCTGGTACGGTCAGTCTGTCCGGTCGCCGCCAAATCTGCTAGCGAATCATCGAGGCGATCCGGGATCGTTGCCATATCGTGAAACAAAAGACGCATGGAGGGGTTTCATCCGATGAGGAATAAAATCGCGTTCAGTGCCGTCATGATGCTGGCGGCGATGGGTATGGCGCGGGCGCAGAGCCTTGACCCGATCGCCATGAGGCAGGTTGGCATGGACCTGGAAACCGGCTCGTTCGGGTTCATTCGCTCGGTAGTGGCGGCGAAGGGCGATGTCAGACCGCTGGAAGGGCCTGCCAAGGCGATCGCACGCTGGCAGGCGATGATCCCATCGTTGTTCCCGGTCGGAAGCGACAAGGGCGGTGATACCAGGGCACTGCCGGAAATCTGGTCTGACCGGGCCGGGTTCGATAAGCTCGCCATGGCGGCGAGCGCGGCCGCCACGAGGTTGGCGGCGGCGGCGAAGGCCGGCGATGCGGATGCCGTGGCCGTCGAGATGAAGGCGCTGGGTGAGCAGTGCGGCGCCTGCCATCGCGGCTATCGCGCGAAGTAGTTAGCCGGGACCGGTGTCGCGCGGGACGGAACGCCGCCGCGCGCGAAGCCCGCTGCCAAACAAGTCAGCCGAATTACATCGCCGCCATCGACAACGATGGGCGGGACGATGATCGGTGTCTTCGGCCATTTCAGCGCGACGGCTTCGGCCCTGTGCTGCCGCGCCACGCGATTGACTCGCCGCGATGCTGATGCCTACTGTTTTGTTAATCAATAAGCAGCCCGCGTTTGGGCATATGGGGAGTTAAATATGACGTCGTTGATCCGGCGCCTTGGCTTCGCGTTCGTTGTGCTGTCGCTTGCCGCGGTTGCCCGGCCAGTCTGGGCGCAAGACACCATCAAGGTCGCGTATGTTGATCCGTTCTCTGGTCCGTTCGCATCCGGCGGCGATGAGTTCCTTAAAGTCTTCGGCTACATACTGCAAAAAGTGAATGCCGACGGCGGCGCGCTTGGCAAGAAATTCGAGATCGTGCCGTTCGACGACAAGCTGCAGCCGGCGGAAGCCCTGATTGCGCTGAAGAACATCACCGACCAGAACATTCCGTTCGTCATGCAATGCACCGGATCGAATGTCGGCGCGGCGCTGGTCGATGGGGTGTCGAAGCACAATGCGCGCAATCCTGACAATCGTATCCTCTATCTGAATTGCGGCGCGCTGGCGACGGAACTGACCAACGAGCAATGCGACTTCTGGCAGTTCCGCTTCACCGGCAACGTGGAGATGCGGGCGGCCGCGCGGATTAAGGCGCTGCCGAAGGACATCACCAAGGTCTATCTGTTGAATCAGGACTACCTGTTCGGTCAGTCCGTGCAGCACGACACCCGCAAATGGCTGGCGAAGCTGCGGCCCGATATCCAGATCGTCGGCGATGAGCTGATGCCGTTCGGCAAGGTGCAGGACTTTTCGTCATACGTCGCGAAGATCAAGGCATCCGGCGCACAATCGGTCATCACCGGCAACTATAACCGCGACCTGAACCTGCTGATCAAGGCGGCGGTGGATGATGGGCTGAACGTCCGTTTCGACACCTATCTGGCGCATCTGATCGGCGGCCCGACCGCGATCGGCGCGGCGGGAGAGAACAGGTTGTCCACGATCACCGAGTTCGACCCCAACGTGCCGGTCGAGTTGAAGAAGCCGGACGCCGAGGCGTTCAGCAATGGCTGGCGCGCCAACCACGAGACCGATTTTTCCGAGATTCCCTTTCTGACGATGTTCCAGATGCTGGCGAAGGCGATCGACAAGGCTGGCTCGACCGACGCGTTGAAGGTGGCCCTGGCGCTGGAGGACATGAAGGCCACCGACATGGTCGGCTTTCCGGTGCAGATGCGCAAGGAGGACCATCAGCTCCTGATGCCCTACTACGCGGCGACCTTCTCACGCGATGTCAAATACGATGCGGAAAAGACCGGGTTTGGCTGGAAGACGGACTTCATCGCGACGACCGAGGACCTGACCCTGCCAACCAGCTGCAAGATGAAGCGCCCGGCCTCCTGACGGGCGTTCTATTCCACTATGGAAACGGTCCTCATCTCGGTGCTGAACGGGCTGGTCTACGGCATGCTGCTGTTCATGCTCGCGAGCGGCCTGACGCTGATCTTCAGCATGATGGGCGTGCTGAACTTCGCCCATGCCAGCATCTATATGCTGGGTGCCTATCTGGCATTCACAGTCAGCGAGTTCCTGGGTTTCTTTCCCGCGCTGATCATCGCACCAATCCTGTGCGGGCTGATCGGCGCGGCGATCGAGATCTGGGGGTTGCGGAAGGTCCATCATAACGGACATATCGCCGAGTTGCTGTTCACCTTCGGGCTGGTGTTCATCATCCAGCGGCTGGTGCAGATGACCTGGGGCATGCTCCCGATGGCGTACCGCGTGCCGGCGGTGCTCGATTTCCCGCTGTTCGCGCTCTACGGCGTCAACTTCCCGGCGTATCGCGGTTTCATGCTGCTGGTGTCCGCCTGCATGCTGCTGGGCACATGGCTGTTGCTGAAGAAGACCCGCATCGGCCTGATCATCCAGGCGGCGCTGACGCATCCCAGCATGGTCAGCGCACTGGGTCATAACGTGCCGATGGTGTTCACCACGGTATTCGCCGGCGGCTGCCTGCTGGCCGGGCTGGCCGGGGTCATCGGCGGGAACTACCAGACGACCGAGCCAGGCATGGCGGACTCGATGGGGCCGATCGTTTTCGTCGTTGTGGTGTTCGGCGGACTTGGGTCGCTGGCCGGGTGTTTCATCGCCTCGATCGTGATGGGCATGATCCAGACCTTCGCGGTCGTGGTGGATTATTCTGTTGCCGATTTGCTGCGGCCGCTGGGTGTCGTGCTTTCGGGGGATACGCTGTTGACCGAAGTGCTGACCGTGCCGGTGGCGCGGATTGGCGCGCTGCTGCCTTTCGTGATGATGGTGACGATCCTGTTCTTCCGGCCGCGTGGGCTGATGGGGACGCGCGACGCATGATCGGTGCAAGATCGTCATGGGCAGCCGCCCCCTTTCGCCGGTGCGCAGATGGCCGGGACACGCCCGGCCATGACGGGAAGGCGAGGCCCCGTGGGTCGATTCGGATGTGCGACGCATGATCGGTGCCAGATTGTCATGGCCGGGTGTGTCCGGGCCAGCCGCCCCCATTCGCCGGTGCGCAGATGGCCCGGACACGCCTGGCCATGACGGGAAGGCGAGGCCGCGTGGGCTGATGGAGATGTGCGACGCATGAAGCCCCGCCTGCTGATCATCGCATTGGTCGTCGTGGCGATCGTGCTGCCCTGGTGCTTCTACGACTGGGTGCATCATCGTCACGCCGGCTTCCTGATCTCCATGTTCAGCCAAATGGGCATGATGGTGATCCTGGCGCTGTCGTACAACATGCTGCTGGGTCAGGCGGGCCTGTTCTCGCTGTGCCACGCGACGTTTTTCGGTATCGGCGGCTACGCGACGGTGCATCTGCTGAACGCCGCCGGCGCTGGGGATCTGCACCTGCCGATGGAGGTGATGCCGCTGCTTGCCGGGTTGACCGGTCTGGCGCTGGCGATCCTGTTCGGCTCGATGGCAACCAAACAGCGCGCCACCGCCTTCGCGATGATCACGCTGGGCATCGGCGAGCTGATGGCGACCGCGGCGTTGATGTTTCATCATTTCTTCGGCGGCGAGGGCGGCGTTACCACCAACCGCATGATCGACAACAGCCTGTTTGGCCTCACCTACGCCTCCGGCATCCAGGTCTATTACCTGATACTGGCCTGGACCGTGATCGCAACGGGGCTGATGTATTTCCTCACGCTCACGCCACTGGGGCGGATGGCGAATGCCACGCGCGACAATTTCGAGCGGGCGCAGTTCATCGGTTACGACCCCAGGATGGTGCGCTTCCTGCAATTCGCGCTGTCGGGCTTCTTCGCCGGCATTGGCGGAGGGCTGTACGCGATCACGTATGAAATCGTGACGTTCGACGCCTTGGCCGCGCCGTTGTCGGCGAATGCTCTGCTGATGGCCTATATCGGCGGCACGACGGTGTTCGGCGGCCCGATCCTGGGCGCGATCCTGATCACCATGCTGCAGAGCGGGGTCAGCCTGCTGTCCAATTCCTGGCTGGTCTATGTCGGCGTCCTGTTCATCGCTATGGTGATCTTCGCGCCGACCGGTCTGGCGGGCATCATCAAGGCGCATGGTCCGATCAAGCAAGCCGGGCGTCTGGGATACTTGATGGTGCCGTATCTGCGCCTGGTGGTGCCTTCGCTCGGCGTGGCTTTGGGCTTCGTCGGTCTGGTGGAGCTGATGTCCTTCCTGACGATCGGCGCCGCGCAGGGCAAGAAACTGGCGCTATTCGGCGGTCCGATCGATGTCCATGCGACGCTGCCCTGGGTGATCTCCGCCGGTTCGCTGCTGATTGGCGGGGTGTGGCTGCGGTTCGAGGCGGCCCGTTTCCATCGCGTCTGGGAAAGCCTGACCACGGGGATCCGCCGGTGACCGCCCTGACCCTTCGGGATGTTCGGAAGAACTTCGGGTCCACCGAGATCATCAGAGGCGTGACCCTGGACATCGTGCCGGGGGAGCGGCATTGCATCATCGGCCCGAACGGAGCCGGCAAGACCACCTGCTTCAACCTGATCAGCGGGCGGTTCCCGATCACATCGGGCGAAATCCGGCTGAATGGCGAACGTATCGACACGCTGCCGCCGCATAAGATCAACCGCATGGGGCTGTCGCGCAGCTTCCAGATCACCTCGATCTTCCATCGCCTGTCGGTGTTCGAGAACCTGCGCTGTGCCCTGCTGTGGAGCCGCGGCTACCGCTATTCGTTCTGGTCCCCTCTCTGGCGGCAGAAAGCGTTGAACGAGGCGGCCGAGTTGCTGCTGGAGGAACTGAACCTGGCCAGCCGCCGCGATATCCTGGCCGGGCTGCTGTCCTATGCCGAGCAGCGCGCGTTGGAGATCGGCATGACGATCGCGGGCGGGGCGTCCGTGGTGCTGCTGGATGAGCCGACCGCCGGCATGAGCAACACTGAAACGGATTACGCCATGGCGCTGATCCGTCGCGTCACCCAGGGCAAGACGCTGCTGATGGTGGAACACGATATGAAGGTCGTGTTCGACCTCGCGGATACGGTCACGGTGCTGGTCTATGGACAGGTGATCGCCTCCGGTCCTCCCGCGGCCGTGCGCGCCAATCGGGCGGTGCAGGAAGCCTATCTGGGGGCGCTGGAATGATGCTCGAAGTCCGCGACCTCCACGCGTATTACGGCCAG
>JARLIN010000478.1 GCA_031291715.1 Rhodopila sp.
CGAATGAACGCGAGGCCGGAGTTCTGCCCCCTGCCGCCGAAGCTGAAACCGTTAACGGTCAGCACACCCTCGACCGATCCCGCCTCCTGCGTGCGGAAATACGTGGACACCTCGTCCAGCACCGTTTGCGTGCGATTGCTGGTGGCGCCGGGCGGGGCGGTCGCCTGAACGAACATCATGCCCTGGTCCTCATCCGGCAGGAAGCCGCCGGGGATGCGCAGGAACACCACCACCATGACCGCGACCACCGCCGCGAAGAAGATCATCGACAGGGTGCGCCGCTTGACCAGCCCCTGCACCGCGCTGTGGTACTTGCGGTTGCCGCGGTCGAAGTTGCGGTTGAACCAACCGAAGAAGCCGCGCCGTTCATGCTGTCCGGTCTTCGGCGCCTTCAGCAGCGTCGCGCACAGGGCCGGGGTGAAGACGATGGCCACCGCCACCGACAGCACCATCGAGGTGACCATGGTGATCGAGAACTGGCGATAGATCACGCCGGTCGATCCACCGAAGAAGGCCATTGGCAACAGCACCGCCGACAGCACCAGGGCGATGCCCACCAGTGCACCGGTAATCTGGTCCATGGATTTGCGTGTGGCCTCACGCGGGCTGAGGTTTTCGTCGTGCATCACACGCTCGACGTTCTCGACCACCACGATGGCGTCATCCACCAGCAAGCCGATCGCCAGGACCATGCCGAACATGGTCAGGCTGTTGATCGAGTAGCCGGCCAGCGCGAGCACGCCGCAGGTGCCCAGCAGCACCACCGGCACCGCCAGGGTGGGGATGAGTGTCGCGCGGAAGTTCTGCAGGAACAGGAACATGATCAGGAAGACCAGGACCACCGCCTCGACCAGGGTCTTCAGCACTTCCTCGATGGAGATCCGGACGAAGGGGGACGTGTCGTACGGGTAAACCACCTCCACGCCCGGGGGCAGGCCGGGGCGGAGCCGCGCGATCGTGGCTTCGACGTTCGCGACGGTATCCAGCGCATTGGCGCCGCTCGCCAGCTTCACCGCAAGGGCGGCTGTCGGCATGCCGTTATAGTCGGCCTTGGTCGCGTAGCTTTCGCCGCCCAGCGCGATCCTGGCGACATCCTTTAGCAGCACGCGGGCGCCGTTGGTCTGCACGCGCAGCAGGATCTCCCCGAACTGTTCCGGCGTCTGCAGATAGGTCGGGCCGACGATTGTGGCATTCAGCTGCTGATCGGCGCGTCCGGGGAGGCCACCCAACTCGCCGGATGCCACCTGCACGTTCTGCGCCTGGATGGCGGCGCTGACGTCCGCCGGCGTCATGCCGTAATTGTTCAGCTTCGCCGGATCCAGCCAGATGCGCATCGCATATTGCGCGCCGAACAGCTGAAAGTCGCCCACGCCCGCCGTGCGGCTGATCGGATCCTGCAGGTTCGAGGCGATGTAGTCCGACAGGTCGGTGCTATCCATCGACTTGTCGGTGGAGACCAGGGCGACGACCATCAGGAAGTTCTTGGTGGCCTTGGCCACCCGGATGCCCTGTTGCTGCACCACCAGCGGCAGCCGCGGCTGCGCGAGCTGCAGCTTGTTCTGCACCTGCACCTGCGCCACGTCGGGATCGGTCCCCTGGGCGAAGCTCAGCGTGATCTGGATGCTGCCATCCTTGCTGCTGGTGGACGAGAAATACAGCAGGTTGTCGATGCCGCTGAGCTGCTGCTCGATCACCTGTACGACGGTGCTCTGCACCGTCTCGGCGGAGGCACCGGGGTAGGTCACGGTAATCGCGACGCTGGGCGGCGCGATGCTGGGGTATTGCGAGACCGGCAAAACGCGGACCGACAGCAGCCCGGCGATGACGATGATGATGGCGATGACCCAGGCGAAGACCGGGCGGTCGATGAAGAAGCGCGACATGTCGGACGGTCCTCAGCGCGAAGCGGTGGTCTTGTTCGCGTTCGGGACGTCGAATTCCCTGGTGACGACCTCGACTCCCGGCCGTACCTTCTGCAGCCCTTCGACGATCACCTTGTCGCCGGCGACCAGCCCGCTCGTCACCAGCCAGTTGTCGCCCACGGTGCGATCGGCCGTCAGCACGCGGACCGCCACCTTGTTGTCGGCGCCCACGACCATCGCCGTCGGCTCGCCGCGCACGTTATGCGTCACGCCACGCTGCGGGACGAGGATCGCGGCATCCCGCACGCCTTCGTCAAGGCGCTCGCGCACGAACATTCCGGGCAGCAGCAGGCCGTCATCGTTGGGGAAGATCGCGCGCAAGGTCACGCTGCCGGTGGTCTGGTCAACCGTCACTTCCGAAAATTGCAGCCGGCCGGGCTGGGCGTATTCCGTGCCATCCTCCAGCACCAGCTTCACCACCGCCTGGTTGTCGCCGGCGGCCTCGATCCGGCCGCTGGCCAATTCCCGCTTCAGCCGCAGCAGCGTGCCGCTGGGCTGCGTCACGTCAACGTAGATCGGGTTGAGCTGGGTGACGGTGACCAGCGAAGCCGCCTGATCCGCGGTCACCAGTCCGCCCTCGGTGATGGACGACCGGCTGGCACGACCGGAGATAGGGGACAGCACGCGCGTATAGGCCAGGTTGATCTCGGCCGTTTTCACGTTGGCCTGGCCCGAGGCGATATCGGCTTCAGTCTGGCGCAATGCCGCAACGGCGGTGTCGAGGTCCTGATGGCTGACGGCGTTGGCCTGAGCCAGCGTCCGGTAGCGGTTGACCGTGGCCTGGCCGGAGGCGAGCAAGGCCTGCGCCTTGGCCAGCCCGGCCTTCGCGCTGGCCAGGGCGGCTTCGTACGGCGCCGGATCGATCTGGTACAGCTGCTCGTTGGCGGTCACCTCCGCGCCCTCGGTGAACAGGCGGCGCTTGATTACGCCGTTCACCTGCGGCCGGACCTCCGCCACCCGGAACGGCGATGTGCGGCCCGGCAGCTCTGTCGTCATGGACATGCGCTGCGGCTTCACCGTCACCACGCTCACTTCGGGCTTCGGCGGCGCGGCGGCGCCTTCCGGCGCCTTCTTTTCGTCGTTGCAGGCGCCCAACGACACCACCAGCGCGGCCATCGGCAGCCACGGCAAACGAAATCCGGCAATTCGCAGCATAGACATCCTCATGACTTCGTCCCGATCCCGTACAGCCTCTGGCGCCCGCGTGTTCAGCGGTCGCCGTGGGCGCAAGAGATCGGGTTTATTTAGAAACCACGCGGTTTCCTAATTCGGAAACTAGGGGGTTTCTAAATTCGTGTCAACCGCTATAATTGCTACAATTGGCCGCATCGAAGCAGCTCCGAGGGGAGGGAAGGAATGACGGCCGACCGCCTCGATTGTCCTGGGGAGCGGGGTGCAGCGCGCGGCAGACCCCGTGTGTTGTCGAACGAAGATCGCCGGCGGGTTCTGATCGATGCCGCCGAGACCGTGTTCGTGCGCAGAGGCTATCACACCGCCACGATGGACGATGTGGCGCATGAGGCCGGCATGTCGAAGAAAACGCTGTACCAGATCTTTCCGGCCAAGGTCGCGCTGTTCGAAGCGCTTATCGGCGAACGCCTCTCCTTCATGGTCCAGCCCATGACCGATGACGGCGCCGATCCGGTCGCAGCGGTCATCAAATTCATGACCGACATGGCCACCGCGGTGCTGTCGCCCGGGCTGCTCGCCATCACCCGCCTGATGATCGCCGATGCGTCCCGTTCTCCCGAGATCGGCAGCGCCCTGCAGCGGCAGTTGAGCTTCAATTCCCTGGAGCAATGGCTCGGCCGGCAGAATGCCAGCGGAAAGCTCAAGGTCGGCGACCCGTATGAGGCGGCCGGCATGCTGTACGGCATCGTCATGGGCGACCTGACGATTAGGCTGCTGCTGAGCATCGAAACGCTGCCGACGCCGGAACAGATCCGCAGCCGTGTGGAGCGGGCGACGCGGATTTTCCTCAAGGGCGTCCGCGCCTTCTAGGAGGGACGGATGGTGCCCAGGTCGGGGCCATGACGGCGGGGGGGAACCAATGAGGATCTAATGATCGCTCGTTCTGCCTGGATGGACTAGAATCTCCAGGATGCCGGCAATTGGGAACAAGAACTCTCGATATCGCGGAGAAGCGCCATGACAGAGACGTCGCTGCATTCGGCCCTGGAAATGCGACTGCTGACCCTGGGGGCCCGTATTGATGCGCTCAAACAGAAGATGAGCAATGCGCCGACCCAGGAGAAAGTCCGGGAATTCGCGGAGCTGGCGGAATTAGAGAGACGGCACAAAACGCTTGATGAGCGGGTCCGAAAGCTCAATCAGGAAGGTCCGGGCTTTCGCCAGAACATTAAGGCGGAGCTGGTTTTGATGGCCGACGATCTGATGGGCATGAGTGAGGACCTCATGGTCTGGATCGATACCGGCAGCCAGCCTGATCCATCCGGAAAGCGCCGCCAATAAGCGTAACATACGTTCGGCTCATGTCCTGACCATTCAAGACCAAGGCGACCGGATCAAATGTGGTCGTGGTGAATCCGTATCGAACTGACCGGCGGCAATGGTTGAAGCGGTGCCAGAGCGGGGCACCATCCTTTATGCAAGAAGCCGCAAATGTATCTACGAGGAGATCATGTGGCTTTCAACGCGTCGGGCCCGTGGCCCGGCGGGTGCATGAAGAAGCACGGCCCGCCGCCA
>JARLIN010000479.1 GCA_031291715.1 Rhodopila sp.
GACACGACGTCGATACTGTCGGACAGCCGCGCATCGTTGAGCGCCGCCGGACCGTTGAACTTGTAGGGCGTGACCTTGACTTCGGGGATGCCAAGTTCCGCGGTGTGCTTCTGCACGAGTTTCTCATGCTCAAGGACATCGAACGGGAGGTAGCCATCGAGAATCGACGGGCGGTGCGGACTTACGGCACCTCGGCCCGCGCGGCGGTGGTCGCCGTCAAGGCTACAAGGACCAGCAGAATGCGTTTTAGCGTTGCTCCCCCGAGAAGCTGGCGGTCAGGGCGGTTAGTCGGTCCAACGCAGCTTGCGGCAAGGGGCCTTTCAGCACGGCGGCCAGACTGCCCTCGAACTCCTCCACAGTCGCCATGCCGACCAGAATGGTACCCATGGCCTTGTGCGTGATGGCGAAGCGGATCGCCGCCTCCGCCAGACTGGAGGCAAACCCTTCGGCCACCAACGGCATCAGGCGACGGGCGCGTTCCAGGTCCATCGCGTAGCTATGCGCGGAGCCGATCGGCTCGGGCGGCGGGCTGGCTGTGGGGTGGCGTTCGGCGGAGCCGGTCAGCGCACCGGCGGCGAGGACGCGGATGCCGACAACGCCGACGCCCGCCTTCTGCGTATGGTCGAACAGCCGGCCGTAGTCCTGCGCAGGATAATTCGGCGGCAAAGCGGTCGCGGCCGAGGCGTTCAGCATGTTGTAGCTGACCTGCGCGCTGTCGATCAGTTCGGCATCGATGATCTGATGCAGCGCCGCGGTGTCGCCGACCGCCGTGATGCCGAGGAAGCGGGTTTTTCCAGCCTTGCGCAGTGCTTCGAAGGCCGGAACGACCTGATCCTTCACTTGAGCCACACTCAAGGTTTCGCCGCCGCCGTTCAAGGTGATGGGGTTGTGCAGATGGAAGATGTCGACGTGATCCATACCCAGGCGGCTCAGGCTGCCATCCATGGAAGCGGCGATCGCCTTGGCGATGGCGCCAAAATCGGAGGACGGCACACGAACCTTGGTGCCGACGGCGATACCGGCGGGCTTGCGGGCGCCCAGGACGCGGCCAAGATTCGTTTCAGATACGCCGTTGCCGTATTGCACGGCGGTATCAAAGTAGTTGATGCCGGCATCAAGTGCCAAGCCAATGGCCCGATCCTGATCCGCGGCGGAACCGCGCACCATCAGTCCGCCAACCGCACCGCAGCCAAAGCCCAATATTGAAAGTCGCAGGCCGGAGCGGCCGAATACGCGCATTTCCATCGTTCGTTCTCCCTAAGATGGTTTCTCACGCCCCAATTCTGATCTCAGTCGTAAAGCCCGGCGGACCGGCCGCGCAGTTTGCACAGCGCCACCAGCAGTTCCAGCGTGGGCGCCTCGACCCCCGCCAGATGGGCCAACACCAGCGGTGCGTCGAACAAGCCGTCGATCTCCATCGGCCGGCCAAGTTCCAGGTCCTGGAGGATGCTGGGCTTATGGTCCATCGAGCGCTGGTTGCCGATCCGCTGCGCATGGTTGGTGGTGGGATCGGCACCGAGCGCCTGGGCGATGGCGGTGGCCTCGTGCATCACCCGCAGGGCAGCGTGTTCGGCCGCCGGTTCGACATAGATCCCTTTCGGCGCGCAGCCAGTCAGCACAGCCAGGGTGCCGCCCGCCAGATTGCTGATCAGCTTGTTCCAGATTTCCGTGCGAATCGCCGGCGTGGCCTCGCCACTGATGCCGCCCTTCGCGATCAGGCCGGCGAGCGTGAGCACGCGGTCCGACAGGGTGCCGTCGGGTTCGCCCAGGATGACGCGGCTTTTCGGCTGCTCGACCTCGACCACGCCGGGTGCGGTGACCGCACTAGCGGAATACACAACGCCCCCGATCGCCCGCCCCGGCCCCAGGGCGCGTCGCAAGGCATCATCCGGGTCGATGCGCGGCAGGGATTTTCCTTCGTGCGGGCCAGGCAAGTGATCGAAATACCACCAGGGGATGCCGTTCATGACGAAGGCGACCGGGGTATCCGGGCCAAGCAACGGCCCGATCGACGCGGCGACGGCGGGCAGCGCCGGGGCTTTCACCGTAACGAACACGGCATCCTGCGGCCCGAGCTCGCGGGGATCGGCGGACGCCCGCACCGGTGCGTGGTGCTCCCCATCGACCGCGTGGACCCTCAGGCCGTTTGCCTGGATGGCGGCCAGATGCGCACCCCTTGCCACCACCGACACGTCGGCCCCGGCCCGGTGCAGGCGAACCGCGAGGTGGCCGCCAATCGCACCGGCGCCGTAGATGCAGATTTTCATCGTAAACCCTCTCCTGTCGCCGCATCGGACGCCAGGACCGGCGGCGGGGTCAAGGCACCTCCTGGCCGGCCGACAACGCGATGACAGCGGGGGGGAGTGCCCCTGTCCGGCGGTGGCCGCTGTTTCCAGCCGGACCGGATATGCTTTAGAACCCTTCGATCCGTTTCAACCTGGAGCAGTTCATGAGCAAGATCATCCGCACAGAGCCCGGCCCGATCCTTTCCAAGGCCGTCGAATACCACGGCTTTGTTTATTTGCCGGGCATCACAGCCAGGGATACCAGCAAGGACATCAAGGGCCAGACCGCGGACGTGCTGGCGCAGATCGACGAGATGCTGGAGCTTCACGGCACGGACAAGACCAGGTTGCTGCAGGCGACGATCTGGGTGAAGCACATGAAGGACCGGGTGCTGGTGAACGAGTTCTGGACGCCCTGGCTGCCGAAGGACGGCGCCCCGGTGCGCGCCTGCGTGCAGGCCGAGATGGCCGCCCCGGACGTGCTGGTGGAGATCATGGTTACGGCGTGTAAGTAGGCTGGACCGGCCTATCGTTGTCTAACCGTCATGGCCGGGCGCGTCCCGGCCATCTGCGCACCAACGGCTGGTGGACGGATGGCCGGGACCAGCGCCCGGCCATGACGATGTCAGGCCGTCGCGCCCCCATCCACCGGCAGTGCCACACCATTCACGAATGACGCCTCATCCGACAGCAGGAACAGCGCCGCGTTGGCGATCTCCTCGGGTTGAGCGACGCGGCGCATCGGGTTCTGGCCGCCGCGTTTCGCGACCAGGCTTTCCGGGTTCTCCCCCGCCGGCATCTGACTATCCGGGCGCGCCACGAAAACCCGCAGCATCGGCGTGTCCGTCGTGCCGGGGCACACCGCGTTGACGCGGATCTTTTCGTGCCCGTAGCGCTTCGCCAGGCCCTTCACGAGACCCACCACACCAAACTTGGCGACGTTATAGACCGGGCTGTATGGCGAGCCTTGCAAGCCCGACGTGGATGCCGTGAAAAGCAGCGATCCGCCGCCACGGGCACGCAACTCGGGTAACGCCGCCTCGGTCGTGACCAGCACCGTGCGGACATTCAGGTTCATCGCAAAGTCGTAATCCTTCCAGTCGAGGCCTTCGATCGACGCCGGCCCCGGCGTGCCAACATGGTTCCAGACGAAATCGAGGCCACCGAAATGCCGCACCGTCTGGCGGACGATGTCACGGGCGAAATCGTCGCTGGTCAGGTCGCCCGACAGCCCGATCGCCTTGCCGCCGGCGTCGGTGATCTGCTTCACGACCGCGTCGGTCGCTTCCTTGTTCAGATCGACCACGGCGACCGAGGCACCCTCGGCAGCGAAACGAACCGCCCCCGCCCGGCCCATGCCCGAAGCCGCCGCGGTGACGATGCCTATTTTGTTTTTCAGGCGCATTGTTGTTTCTCTCCTGTTCAGCCTGTCTCCATCGGCAGACTTTCGTCCTTGGCCCATTCCGACAGCGACGCGTCGTAGATCTTCACGTCGCGATGCCCGAGCATCGTCAGGATCAGCGCATCCGCGCTGGCCGCGATGCCGCCGCCGCAATAGGCGATAACGGGGCGGTCCAGTGCCCCGACCGCGCCCAGGCGGCGACGCAGTTCATCAGGCGGCAGAAAGGTATTTGTTTCCGGATCGAGCAAATGCGCCGCCGGCACGTTCATGCTGCCCGCGATGCGACCCGGCCGGCCATAGCTGTTGCCACCCGATCCGGTATGTTGCGCCGGCAGAAGGGCATTCAGGGTGCAGATGCCGGCATCGCCGATGGCTGCTTTCACCTGGTCCTTGCCGACCATCAGATCGCGGACCTCGCGGACGGTGAAATCTCCCGCGGAACGCGTTGTGCCTGGTCCGGTCTCAACCGCCCGGCCCTCACGGGACCATTTCTGCCAGCCGCCATTCAGTACCGCGGCGTTGTCGTGGCCGAATTCCCGCAACAGCCACCAGACCCGCGTTGCCCACCATGCATTGGCGGTGCTGTAGGTGATCACGCGCGTGCTGTTGCTGATCCCGAAACGACGCATCGCCACGCCGAATGCTTCCGGTGTCGGCCGCATGAAGTTCAGCTTCTGCGACGTATCCGAAACATCGCGGGAGACGTCGCAGAACTGCGCGCCCGGGATATGACCGCGCTCAAAATCCTCGCGACCCGGCTTAACCACGTAGGTGATCTTCGGGTCAGGGATAAGATGAGTCGTGCAATCCAGCACGACGACATCCTGCAAATGCTGGGCGAGCCAGTCGGTCTCGACCAGGAATTCCGGGTGAACGAAACCGGTCATGGCTCAATGCCCCGGCGCGAGTTCGGCGAGTTCGATCACCACGTTCCCGGTCGCCGACGGATCCAAGAAGATGATCTTCGATCCGCCGTGCCCCGTCCGCCATGTATCGCTCTGCAGCTTTACGTTCTTGGCCTTGAGTTCGGCGATCGCACCTTCGATATCCTCGACCTCGAAGCAGATATGGAACAGGCCTGTGCCTTTTTCCGCGATCCACTTGGTCACGCCGGAGTCCGGCCCCTGCCCTTCCAGCAGTTCGATATAGGTCTGGCCGACCGGCAGCATCGCCAGTTTGGTTTCGCCGATCTGCTCCTCGTATTCCAGATCCAGCCCGAAGGTGTCGCGCATGAGGTCGAGCGACTGCTTCATGGAGTCAACGGCGATAGCGATATGTTCCACACGCTTGATCTTCATTGTTACGACTCCGTTGTCAGGAAATGATGACGCCGCTATCGACCGGGTAGATGTGGCCGGTCACCTTGCGGGTTTCGTCCGACGCCAGGAACAGCGCCATGAAGGCGATGTCTTCCGGCTCGATCAGGCCGAGCAGATGAGAATTCGCCATCTTGTCCAAAGCCGTGTTGCCGGCCACCAGCTTCTTGACCCGGTCGGTCATGGTAGCGGACGGCGCAATGGCGTTAACGCGGACCTTAGGCGCGAACTCGACCGCCATGGAACGCGTCATCGACGCGACCGCCCCCTTGGCGGCGGTATAGCAATCGCGGCCTGGAATACCCATCAGCGCGACGTTCGACGACATGTTGATGACCGATCCGCCGCCCGACCGCACGATCGCGGGGATGCCGAAACGGCAGCCGAGGAACGTGCCGAACAGATCCAGCTTGATCACCCGCCAGAACTCCTCCAGCGGCGCGTCGGTCACGTCGCTGTCGCGCATCGTGGAGCCGCCGGCGTTGTTGTGCAGAATATGCAGCGCGCCGTAGTGCTGCACCGCCTTGTCGATCGTGGCCTGGATGCTGTCCGGCTCGGTGACGTCGGTCTTGATGGCGATGGCGTCCCCGCCGGCCTGGACGATCAACTGGGCGGTCTGTTCCCCGGCTTCGGCGGACAGTTCGGCGACGACGACCCTGGCTCCTTCCTGCGCGAACAGCTTGGCTGTCGCGCGCCCGATGCCGGTTCCGGCGCCAGTGATAACCGCAACCTTACCTTCCAGGCGTGGCATATAAGTTCCCCCCGTTGATGTGGGGATCATCGTCACCCGGCAGACCGAGGGGATCAAGAGGGCGGGCGGATCAGATGCGCAGCCGCTTGATTCCATCTTTAAGCGTGGCGCGGTTGAAATTCAGCAAGAGCCCCAGCCTGTAACCACCAAGCCGGAGATAGGTCAGCAACTGTGCTTCATGAATCGCGCTGATAGGATCGACCGCCTTGATCTCCAAGACCAATTTGTCGTCCACGACAATATCCATCTGATACCGGCTGTTAAGTGCGATACCTTTATAGTGAACCGGCAGCTTCTGCTGACGCGCGAACGGAATTCCGGCGCAACCAAGCTCATAGCAAAGACATTCCTCATAGGCGCTTTCAAGCAATCCCGGCCCCAGGTGCCGGTGCACCTCAATGGCAAGTCCGATAACATCGCGGGTCAGATCGGGTTCTCGATAAGCGTCCAAGGTATCTTCGTGTCTTAGTGCCTTTGTGTTGAATGTAC
>JARLIN010000480.1 GCA_031291715.1 Rhodopila sp.
AGGGGTCAAGCGGCTACACGACATGGCGGGCGAGGCGGGGCGCGACCCATCCAGCCTGCAGGTCACGGTCTTCGGTGCGCCCGCTGACGCGGCGACGCTCGCCAGCTACCGGGACGCCGGCATCCAGCGCGGCTTGCTCGCGATACCGGACCTCAGCCGCGATGAAATCCTGCGTCTGCTCGACAAGAACGCGCCGCTGGTGAAGGAAATCCACGGGACATAAGAGCGGTCTGTGGGGCGCTGACGCTTCCTATGTCGTGAGCGTCCCCCTGCCTGCGTCGTGGGCGTCCCCCTGTGTCGCGAGCATCCCCCTGCGTCGTGGGCGTCCCCCTGGGTCATGACCGGGCTTGGCCCGGTCACCCACGACTTTGCCGCATCCAGCACCGCAAGTCGTGGGTGGCCGGGCCAAGCCCGGCCATGACACAGGGAGGGCGGGCCGTCAGCGTTCAGTCGATCGCCGCATGCACCAGGTTCGCCACCCGGTCCAACCGCGCGGAATGCCATGGGTCCGGGCTGACAAAGTTGGTCAGGTAAGTGAACGAAACCCCGCTGCTCGGGTCCGCCCAGGAGTAGGACGAGCCCACGCCGCCGTGCCCGAACGTCACCGGCGCGCCGATCGTGCCCAGGCCGCGGATGCGGTCGCTGTCGCCGCGCACATGGGGACCGAGACCGCGATGCATCGGGATACCGTTCATCGCGAGGTCTGGACTCTCGCCGGTATGGCTGCGCGACACATAGGCGATCAGCCGGGGCGAGAACAGCCGCACATTCCCCAGCCGTCCGCCATGACCGAGCATCTGGTAGAACGCCGCCATGCCGCGCGCGGTGGCGTAACCGCCGCCGCTGGGCTGGCCGGCGGAGCGGAAGGCGGCGGAGTTGTCGCGCGGCTCCGGCGCGTAGGTGTCGGCGCAGCGTGTCTGCTGGGCTTCCGGCACGCCCACGAAGATGTCGTTGCCGAGGCCCAGAGGCTCGATCACCCGTTCGCGGATCACATCGCGGTAGTCCTGGCCGGTAACCGCCTCGATCACCATCGCCTGCACCAGATGCGCGGCCCGGCCGTGGTATTGCAGGCGGGTGCCCGGGGTCCATTCCAGCGAGAAGTCACAGACCTCGGCGCGCATGCGGGCATGGTCGGTCCAAGTGGCCTGGGAGACGTCGGCGCTCGGGAAACCGCCCTGGTGGGTCATCACCTGCTCCAGGGTGATCTCGCCTTTGCCGCGGGCGGCAAACTCCGGCAGGTGGTCGGCGACGCGATCCATGAAGGACAGCTTGCCTTCCTCGACCAAGGTCCAGACGGCGGAGGAGGTGAGCACCTTGGTCTGGCTGAACAGCAGGAACAGGGATTCGTTGGTGGCCGGTGTGGTGCCACCTTCGGTCTTCGCGTTGCCGTAGGTGCGGAACAGGCCGAGCTTGCCGTTGCGCGCGAGTGCGATCTGGGCGCCGGCATAGCGGCCTTCGGCGATGTGCGACCGGATCAGCGCATCCAGGTGGTCGAGCGGCTTCTCGGAAAAGCCGAGCGCCGAGAGGTTGGATTCGGGAAGGGGGTAGCTGCTGGGCATCGTCGTTTCCTCTTGCTTGTTGGCAGATGCGCGTTTCCCGGGACGTTACGCTGGGTTGGGCCAGTCGCCAATCGGCGGTGATGGGTGCACCCTGTTTATACCTGCATGTCATGATGGAAGAGCGCCAGGACGTCCTTCGCCTGTTCGGTCGGATTGTCGAACATGGGCTGATCCTGGCACCGGCTGCCATTCTCGTGGAAGCTCGCCGGGCCTGGCTATCCCGTCATCGCCCCCCGCTTGCCGCCAACGCCCTGACGGGGCGATAACCGCACCCGTCAATGCAATAACCGGAGGCAGGAAATGGCCGAGATACGTACATCCCATCTGCTCACCATGAAGCTCGCCGTGAGCGGCCTGCAGCCGATCGGCGAGACTCCGTCAGGAAACCGCCGCGTCGGGCTGGTGGCCGGCGGCACGTTCGAGGGACCGAAGCTGCGCGGTATCGTCCTCCCCGGCGGGGCGGACTGGATCATCGGCCGGCCCGATGGCGTGACGACGCTGGACGTGCGAATCGTCCTGCAAACGGACGACGGTGCGGCGATCGGACTGACCTATCGTGGCCTGCGGCATGGGCCGGCGGCGGTGATGGACAAGGTCAACAGCGGGCAGTGGGTCGATCCATCCGAATACTACTTCCGCACTGTCGTGAACTTCGAGACCGCCTCGCCGAAATATGCGTGGCTGAACAGCGTCTTTGGCATCGGCACGGGCAGCCGTCCGCCGGAAGGACCTGTGTACGAAATCTTCGAGGTACTCTGACCATGGCGACAATTGGATTTATCGGCCTTGGCAACATGGGCGGCCCAATGGCGGCCAACCTGGTGAAGGCCGGCCACGCGGTTACCGGCTACGACCTGAACCCGGCGGCGTTGGACGCGCTGGCGAAGGCCGGCGGCAAGGTGGCGGCGAGTGCGGCCGATGCCGTCACCGGCGCTTCGGTCGTCATAACGATGCTGCCGGCCGGTGACCATGTGCGACAGGTGTTCCTGCACCAGGGCGGCCTGATCGATGTCGTGAAGGGCGCGGGGCCGCTGCTGATCGACTGCTCCACCATCGACGTGGACAGCGCGCGCACGGTTACGGCGGCGGCCGAGGAAGCCGGTCTGGCGATGCTGGACGCGCCGGTTTCCGGTGGCACCGCGGGGGCGCAGAATGGCACGCTGACCTTCATGGTCGGTGGGTCGGACGAAGCCTTCGCCCGCGGCAAGCCCGTGCTGGAGGCGATGGGCAAGAACATCTTCCACGCCGGTGGCCCAGGGGCGGGGCAGGCGGTCAAGATCTGCAACAACATGATGCTCGCCATCAACATGGTCGGCGTGTCGGAAGGTTTCATCCTGGCACAGAAACTGGGCCTGGACTGGAACAAGCTGCACCAGATATGCGCCACCGCGACCGCCAATTCGTGGGCTTTGTCGAGCTACTGTCCGGCACCGGGGCCGGTGCCGGCCGCACCATCCAACCGCGACTACGCGCCGGGGTTCGCCGCCGCACTGATGGTCAAGGACGTGAAACTGTCCCAGGCCGCCGCCGAGGCAACCGGCGCGCCGACTCCGCTGGCGGCCAAGGCACTCAGCTTCTACCAGCAGGTGGTCGATGCGGGCGACGGCGGGAAGGACTTCTCGGTCGTGTTCCGCTGGCTGGCGCAACAGAAGCGGGATTGATTTTTGGCGCTGCCCGCTGTCGTGGCCAAGCGCCAAGCGCCAAGCGCCAAGCGCCAAGCGCCAAGCGCCAAGCGCCGAAGGCTGAACGCCGTGCACCGAACGCCGAACGCCGAACGCCGAACGCCGGGCGCCGCGCACCGAACGCCGGGCGCCCAGCGCCATGCACCGAACGCCGCGCACCGAACGCCGTGCGCCCAGCGCCGTGCACCGAGCGCCGTGCACCCGCCGTCATGGCCCGGCGCTGTCCAGGCCTTCTGCCGCGGCACAATGTTGGATCAGATGGCCCGGACTGCGCCGGGCCATGACGAAAAGTAGTGCATATATAGATACGTTCGTCACTTTTTGTGGGTTGTTATGACATCTTAAAGGGAGGCAACGACAATGACGGCGGCGGCATTCAAGGCGGCCCGCGACTTCCTGCTGACGCATCGCACCGACTATGCGACCGCGTATCGTGACTTCCGCTGGCCGGAGGTAACCCAGTTCAACTGGGCGCTGGATTGGTTCGACGGCGAACTGGCACGGGGCGAAACCGCCCACCAACCCGCCCTGATCATTGTTGGCGACGGCGCCGCCAGGCTGACCTTCGCCGAGTTGTCCGAACGGTCGAACCGCGTCGCCAACGGCCTCCGCGCCCTCGGCGTCAAACGCGGCGACCGCATCCTGTTGATGCTCGGCAATGTCGTGCCGCTGTGGGAGGTCATGCTGGCCTCGATGAAGCTCGGCGCGGTGGTGATTCCGGCGACGACATTACTTTCCGCCAATGACCTGGCTGACCGGTTTGAGCGCGGACGTGCGCGCCACGTCGTCACCACAAGTTCAGAAGCCGGAAAATTCGATGGTTTGGACAGCCGTTTGACGCGGATCGCCGTGGGCGACCCGGTCGCGGGGTGGACCCGCTACGACGAATTGCTCGCCGCACCGGCGGCGTTCGAACCCGACGGCGAGACGAACGCCGACGACCCGCTGCTACTCTATTTCACATCCGGAACCACCGCGAAGCCGAAGCTGGTGCTGCATTCGCACCGGTCCTACCCGGTGGGGCATCTTTCGACGATGTACGTGCTGGGTCTGCTGCCGGGCGACATCCACCTGAACGTCTCCTCGCCCGGTTGGGCGAAGCACGCATGGAGCTGTTTCTTCGCGCCCTGGAACGTCGGCGCCACGGTCTTTATCGCCAGCCAGGGCCGGTTCAACGCGCGGACGATGCTGGATACGATCGCCGCGAACAAGGTGACGACCCTGTGCGCGCCGCCAACGGTGTGGCGCATGCTGATCCAGGAAGACCTGAAATCCATCCAGCACAGCCTGCGTGAGGTGCTGGGCGCGGGGGAGCCGCTGAACCCCGAGGTCATCGACCAGGTGAAGGCGGCCTGGGGGCTGACCATCCGCGACTTTTACGGCCAGACCGAGACCAGTGCTCAGGTCGGCAATCCGCCGGGGCAGGCGATCAAGGCGGGCTCGATGGGCCGGCCGTTGCCGGGGTTTCAGATCCGCCTGCTGGACCCGGACGACCAGGATGCCGCGGAAGGGGAGATTTCGATCGCACTCGATCCGCGGCCGGCGGGGTTGATGCGCGGCTACCAGCAGGATGACGGGTCGATCGCCGGACTATCGGGCGTCGCATATCGCACCGGCGATGTGGCGTCCCGAGATGCAGACGGATATCTGACCTACGTCGGCCGGGCGGACGACGTGTTCAAGGCTTCGGATTACCGCATCAGTCCGTTCGAACTGGAGAGCGTGCTGATCGAGCACCCCGCGGTGGCCGAGGCCGCGGTGGTCCCGGCGCCCGATGAGATGCGCTTGGCGATACCGAAGGCTTATGTGGCCTTGGTCGCCGGTGCGGCGGGCGACCGGGCGACGGCCCTGTCGATCTTCCAGCACCTGCGCGCCCGGTTGGCGCCGTTCAAGCGGGTGCGCCGGCTCGAGTTTTATGAATTGCCGAAAACGATTTCCGGCAAGATCAGGCGGGTGGAATTGCGGCAGATGGAGAATCAGCGTGCCGCCGCCGGAGCGCGCGAACCGGCGGAGTACCGGGAGGAAGATTTCCCGGAACTCGCCACGCGGTAGAACTTATACCAGCGGTCCGAATGGTCGACTCTTCAGTCGCCCCTTCGGGCCGCTGGTATTATAGCCCCTGGGCGGTGGCGGAGCCGATCGCGGCCTGGATCGCCTGCATGCTGGAGGCGCGGTCACCGGCCGCCAAAGCCTGAAGCGCCTGGGAAATCTGGCGGACCGTTGGGCTGTCGCTCGGGTTGTTGGTCTGTCCCAGCGGCACAGATCGGTCCAGTATTCGCGTCTGGGCCATCTCCAGCGCTTGCTGTGCTTCACCGCTGCGTCCTGCCGCGAGCGCGCCCTGTGCCGCGCGCAGATAGTCCGACGGCCGGTCGCCCTGCGTTAGGTTCGGGGATGGCAGAGGCGAGAGGACGACACCGGGATCTGGCGCCTGGGCCAACGCGCCGGCCGATATCGCGACGATCAGCGGGGCAGACAAAAGGAAAGCGCGCATCGAATCCGTTCTCCTGGACAAAGTTGCAGATGATTACGCGATTGGTGTACCGAAATCGAGGCAGGACCGGCTAACGAAACGTTGAAAATGGTTAACGCCAACGGCGGTGGAACCACAAATACTGGCCTGGATGCTCGCGGATCCAGCCCTCGATGATCGTGGTGATCATCTGCGTGGCCGCGGCGACATCGATCAGGCCGTCGGGGCCTCTGGGTAGTTCGTACGGTCCAAAGGCCTCTATGCGAAAATGGTGGTTGGGCTGGCGGATCACCCTGACACCGACCACCGGGCAATCGAAACGGCGGGCCAGACGAGCCACGGAAGGGTTGGCCTTGCAGCGGCGCCCAAAGAAGGTGACATCGACGCCGCGGGAGAAATGCTGGTCCACCAGCATCCCCAGATGCTCGCCGGCGGTCAGCGCGGCGGCCATTTCCAGCGCGGCCTGGGCGCGGGTGCGGATCAGCCGACCCATCAGCGGCGCGCGGATGCGGATGATCTCCTTCGCCACGGCCTTGTTGTTCGGCATGCGATAGACGACAGCCGACGGTAGGCCGTGGGCGGCCGCGGCGATCGCCGGCAGTTCCCAGTTCGCCAGATGGGCGGCGAAGCACAGCGCAGGCTTGCCGTCGTCGCGCAGCATCTCGAACATCGGCACGTTGTCGGTGTGGATGTGGCCGGCGTCGGGATGGTCAGGATCGAAATCCCAGATGCGCGCCATGTGCACATACTCGCCGGCAACGCGGCCGAGATTGTCCCAGGCTTCGCGCAGGGTCGCTTTTATCCAGGCAGCGTCCTTGTCGGGGAAGGCGGCGCGCAGGTTGGCCTGGCCGATCCTGTGTGCTGGCAGGAGGGGACCGATCCGCCGCGCAACCGCACCGCAGAAATCGGAGGCGCGGTCCGGGTTGGCCCGGCGGAGCAGCCGGATCAGCCATTTCACCAGGCGGCCGAGGATACGCTCCCCATAAAGGTTCAGTTGGCGTCGCACGCGGGTCAGAGTTCGATCAGGATCTTGCCGAAGACGTCCCGGGTTTCCAGCCGGTCCACGCCGGCGCGGAAGTCTTGCAGGCCATAGACGGTATCGATGACGGGTTTCACCCCGCTGGCGATCCGGTCAAGCGCACGGGCCAAGGCCGACATGGGCGCGCCGAACGAGCCGATGATGCGGTATTGCTGCTGAAACAACTGCATCAGGTTCAGGCTGCCGATCGGCCCGGAGGTGGCGCCGCAGGTGACCAGCCGGCCGCCGCGCTTCATCGACAGCAGCGATCCGGCCCAGGTGTCGGCGCCGGTATGCTCGAAGACGACATCGACGCCCTTCTTCCTGGTCAGTTTCCGGACGACGCCTTCGAACCGGTCTTCCTTGTAGTTGATGACATGATCGGCGCCGAGGGCCTTGGCTTTCTCGGCTTTCGCGGCGGAGCCGACGGTGGTGATGACGGTGCAGCCGATGGACTTGGCGATGCGGATGGCGATGCTGCCGATACCGGAGCCCCCGGCGTGGACCAGGACCCACTCGCCGGGCTCAAGGCGGGCGTTGTCGAACAGCATGTGCTCCACCGTGCCATAGGCGACGGCAACGCAGGCGGCATCGCGCATGTCAACGCCGTCAGGGATTTTGACCAGCAGGCGGGCCGGGTGGTTCGTCAGGTCCTGGGCGAAGCCGTCGATATGGAAGCCGCGGACGCCGGCCACATTCTCGCACAGATTGTCACGGCCGCGTTGGCAGGCCGGGCAGGTGCCGCAGGTGAGGGCGGAGTAGGGGACGACCCGGTCGCCGGGTTTGACGTTCGTGACAGCGTCGCCAACGGCGACGACCTCGCAGGATGCTTCGGCGCCGACGGTCAGCGGGTAGAGCCGCTTGGCGAAGGCCATGCCGCGGAAGCCCCAGACGTCGATGTGATTGAGGCCAACCGCGCGCACACGAAGCTGCACCTCGTTCGGGCCGGGTGAAGGGGGGGCGTCGCGCTCCGTCAGCGCGACCTGGCGGTCGGCGAGAAGCTGGAGCGCGCGGTTCATGGCCATTGGGCAAGGGTCCTGAATGGGTTGTGCGGCTGCCCAGTAAGCAGGGTTTGCCGCCAGGGCAATCCCTGGCAGCCCCGATGCGCTGGGGGCTTAAGCCGTTTGCAAGGGCACGTTAACGAGTCGTTCAGTTATCCTGCCTGGAACGAAAAAGCCGGCCGGGAATCGGCCCGACCGGCTTACTCGAGGAGAGTGTGATGGTAACGCATCGCAAATTCTTACCGAGGATAGTGGTGAAAATTGACGTGAAAGTCCGGTATTATGTAGCAGCCGCCACCAATCCGAAATTGTCACGGACGGAGACAAATCCCACCTCATGCAACGGAGGCGCGCCGTGGACATCCTTTGCATTTTACGGGTCGGAGCCACCCTTGGCGGAACGTTCGGAGTCCGCATAGGGTGGCTGTATGTGGAAGGCTATAAAAACGATTGTTGGGGGAGGGGTGACTCTCCTTGGGCTTCTTTCAGCCTTGCATTGGCGCGCCCTGGATGTCGTCGGGCGCGTGCTTACCATGTTTGATCTTGGAGAAACCTACGATCATCTTCTTACGTGGATCGCGACGCATCCTCGTTTGGCCGTGGATTTTGGGCCGTGGATTTTGGTCGCTTTCGGCATCGGCTCCCTTTGTCTCACTCACTGGTCATCGATATCACATATGTGGGCGCCAGCCGCTGGCCGTCGCCAAGCCGAGAGGCAGGGCGACAGACGGGAAATTACAGAGCCGAGCAAGGGGATGGCCCAGCCGCCCGGTAGATGGATAGGGGCGAGATACGTTTGTGATACCCCGTTCCATGTCTTCACCGCGTTAGTCACGGCGAAGGATAATGATCGCGTTCAGGTGTTCGAGGTACCTCACGCTCCAGTCGATGCGATGATCGAAACCATAGTGGAGATTGACCGCCAGGATGAGCGCGTGAAAGCCGGTATTGGATCGGCCAGATCCCCGGCGCCAATCCCGCTTCAGTGGCTTAGTCGGCAGACAAAAACATCTATAAGGCTTCCGGCGGACCGCCTGCTTTCTCTCAGCACTTTGGCTATGCCAGATGCGGACACTACTACGATCCGCGTTCGCGTTGCGTCATGGACGATCGGGAAAGTGGCGCTGTGACATCATAGGTCTTCAAGCCGAAGGCCCTGGACCCCCAAGGCCGCCAGCGCGGCCAGGAAGAACGTCGCCGCGAACGTGCCGCGCGCCAGTTTGTTAGCGATCGACGCGCCGTTCTCTTTGATGCCGTGCGCCTCTAAGCGCCTAGCCAATTCTTCGTAGGTCACGTCAGCCCGCTTGATCTCAGCCTTGAGATACAACCGCGCCCGATCTTCCCAACCCTTGTCTGTCTTTTCCATAAACATATCTTACATGATAGATTTATGTTGACAAGGGTATATCCATACCTTATCTCAGGTGACAGAAACATCGCACCAGAGATATAAATGTCCTCTCACTTCCTCCTCTCAGCCAAGGCCCGGACGCTCTCACTGGCGACGGTCCTGCGCATGAGCGACGTGGAAGCCGAGACGGTGTTTCGTTCGGTCCGCTGGGAAGATGGGAAGGCCGTATGCGTCCATTGTGGTTGCCCGACCGTTTACGAGTGCCGCCGCCCGTCCGGCGCGCTCCGGTTCCGCTGCAAGGCGTGCCGCAAGGATTTCAGCATCACCAGCGGCACCCTGTTTGCGTTCCACAAGATGCCGCTCCGGAACTACCTCGCGGCGGTCGCGATCTTCATCAACGAGGTGAAGGGCAAGAGCGCGTTGGCCCTCTCCCGCGACCTGGACGTGCAGTACAAGACCGCCTACGTCCTGGCCCACAAGATGCGCGAGGCGATGGCGACCGAATTAAAGGGCATGCACCTCGGCGGCGAAGGCGAGACGGTAGAAGTCGATGGCGGCTACTTCGGCGGCTACGTGAAGCCCTCCAACCACAAAGAGAACCGCCGGGATCGGCGCCTCGCTAAGAACCAGAACGGCAAGCGTCAGGTCGTTGTCGTGGTTCGCGAGCGGGGCGGTTCCACCCTCCCGGCAGTGTTCAGGTCCGAAGGCGCGGCACAATCCTGGATCGCCTCTCGCGTAGCCAAGGGGACGAAGGTCGTAGCCGACGAAGCTGGGTCATGGAATGGCCTGGACGCCCGCTATCAGGTGGACCGGATCGACCATTCGCAGGGCTACAGCATCGATGGGATCTACTCCAACGGGGCCGAGTCGTACTTCTCTCGCCTCCGTCGGGCCGAGATCGGGCATCACCACCACATCGCGGGCGCCTATCTGATCCGGTATGCGCAGGAGAGCGCGTGGCGCGAGGATCATCGCCGGGTTGCCAATGGGGTCCAGGTTAAGGCCGTGGCGACGCTGGCGATGGCCGCCCCGACCTCGGTTGACTGGTGTGGGTATTGGCAACGGGCGGTCAAGAAGGCGGCGTAATATCTTTGGCCAACTATGGAAGATGGATGGTCAACTACCCATTTTCCGTCACGAAAGTCCACGGTTTCTCGTGGGCACTTTTCGCGGAGGATCCCTTTTGCCCTTGACACGGCTGCGACATAGCATTCCAAATTGTCGCCACAAAAATAACTTGACGTTTCGGTGTTGGCCTCCTACATGGCCGCGCCCCACAAGAGGGGGAATAGGATGTCGGTGATGCGGAAGCTTTTGAATTGGCTACATGTCCGGGATTATGAGGACGCGAAACTGCGCTCAGCGACCAATATCGTCAGTCGCTATGCCCGTGGCAATGTGGCCGTTCAAAATGGATGGTTTCTAAACCGCTCCGACCTGGATGCGCTATCGGCATCTGGCGACCGCGCCCTCGCCTCTCTGAAGAAACATCAGTCGGCCTAAAACGCCTCAATAAAAAGACAAACTAATCATATGCTAGACTCGCTCCACGAACATAATGTTCTGCTGTCGAAAATATGTGCGGAATGGAACAAAGCCGAAGCTGATATAAAGCTTGCGGAACAGGTCTGCGACCAAGTCGTCATCCCATCCATCATGGAGCTGCGTTACGCTGGCCGACGGCTTATGCAAGCGATGGAGAAAATTTCGAAGGGCGGCAACGCGGCCGAGGCGGTCGCTCTCTTGCAAGACGCCTGTTTTGATTGCCACCGCGCCCGCCACGATGCAATCGATGCGGCAACTGCTCAGATATCCGTTACCCTCAAAGAGGCCGTCACCCGCCTTAAGCACGAGGCCGTGCTACAAGCATTTCCAAAATATTCCGCTCTCATGCATGCCCTGGGAACGGTCAGAACCAATATCGTAGATTCTCGAGCTTCGCAGGATGTCCGAGAATCGCTGTATGCGGTTGTGGAAGACTCACATTTCCCTGACTTAGTTAGTCTATTTAGAGAATTTCAAACTAGCGAATCTACCATGGTAGCTATAGCTGGCCGCCAACGAATAGAGCGATTGATATCCCGAGCTGCGCTATTTGTCGGCGTCATCGCTTTAGTGGCAGGAATCGCGGTCCCGTGTTATTTTGAGTTTCGCCCTAAGGAAGTTCCCGTCGGAATCTTCCATCCGCCTGATAAGCGCGCCCCAGGATAATAGCGCCTCCGTTGCCCATGCTTCTGACCCGCATCGATAGACGAGGCTAACTTCGCCCTCCTAAAATGCCAGAAGAAGGTTAAGCAACCGTTAATGGCAGCCCCCACCGCGCCCGGAGCCCCGTCCCGGTCCTCTCCAACGACCCGTCCCGGTACATTTGCCGCAGCGCCCACAGGAAGCTTTTGTTCACCTTCACCCGCAAGGCGGCATTGGATAGGTCCAGCTTCTTATCTTGCATCGCACAGAGCGCGATGGTTGCCGCCGTCAGAGGCTCGTGAGCGTCCCGTAGCGCTTCCCGGCATCGCCGGCTGATCTCCCCATGCTCGAACAGGATGTTGCGAGTCGCTGGGCGCCTATGTTTGATCTTCCGCACGTCCAGAGAGGGATCGAACAGCCGAATGGACGCGTCGATATGCGCCAGGTCTTGCCGGGCTTGGCGTAGCTGCTCCTCAAGGCCGAGAATTATGCCCGCGATCCGAGCGCGTTTCTCGGCTAGGGCTGAAGCGACGTGTTTGTCTTCCATACCGTATATGGTAGGAGATCGGGCAACGGACCGCCGCTATCGTGTGGTGGCGGTTGCTACCTAATACCGTGAAAGTCAAGATCACCATCGTCCGAAAGTAGGGAGTTGGCTGGCCGGTTCACGGGTCAGCCGCTTCCGCGAGGACTGTGCGCCAAGCACCGCTGGCGTTAACCGTTTCTTCAGGCATCTGCAGCAAAAAGGAAAAACCGGTCGGGAATGGCCCCGACCGGCTTACTCGTGGAGACTGTGATGCTAGAACATCTCAAGCTCTTACCGAGGATAGTGGTGAAAATTGGTGTGAAAGTCAAGATCACCATCGTCCGAAAGTAGGGAGTTGGCTGGCCCGTTCACGGGTCAGCCGCTTCCGCGAGGACCGCGCGCCAAGCGACCGCTGGCGTTAACCATTTCTTCAGGCATCTGCGGCAAAAAGAAAAAGCCGGCCGGGAATGAGCCCGACCGGCTTACTCATGGAGAATGGGATGGACAAATATCTCAAACTCCTGCGAAGGATAGTGGTGAAAATTGGTGTAAAAGTCAAGATCACCATCGTCCGGAAGTAGGGAGTTGGCTGGCCCGTTCACGGGTCAGCCGCTTCCGTGAGGATCTCATGCGGACATCGCCATTCCCACCGCGCCAACGCCCGTGAATATCGTTTCGATTTTGTCACCAGGGGCAATCGGAAATTGGCGTGTGAGTGATCCAGTCATCACGATCTCTCCGGCTCTCAGGTGTCGGCCGTACGAACCCAGCTTCGCGGCCAGCCAGACGATCGAGTTCAGCGGATTACCGAGAACCGCGTCGCCGGTGCCGGTCGCGACTTGCTGGCCGTTGATGGAAACGCGCGCCTCGATCGTGGTTAGGTCGGCTGGCAACGATGCGGGCGATCCCAGGATAACCGTCTTCTGCTGGGCGTTGTCGGCCAAAGCCAGTGCGATCTGTTCGGTAAAGGGGCCACGGGTCTCGATGATCTCCAGCGACGGATAGACCACGTCGATCGCGGCGCGGGCTTCGTCCAGGTCGATCGTGCCGGAGAGATCAGTACGCAGGCGCATGCAGAGTTCGTTCTCGAATCCGGGGCTGATCAGATCGGCCGGGGCGAACACATGCCCCGAAGGTTTGCTGTCGAGCACGCAGCCGAACACCGGCTCATGAAAGCCGAACTGTTGTTGGATCGCTGGGGCGGTCAGGCCGACTTTCCAGCCGATCTGCCGCTCACCCGCCGCGCACCGGCGGTCGATCAGGCCGAGTTGAACCCGGTAGGCCTGGTCGATGGTAAGTTTTCCGAACCAGGCGGGTGGGAAATAGATCCCTTGTTGCCGAGCCTGCCAGAAGGTCTCGATCAGGCTGTCGTTCGTGGTGCTCATGTTTTCCTCCTTGCGTGGACGCGCGGGCCGCTTGTCAGCCGCGGGCCGGGCGCTTACCGTCCGTTCGGTTTTGATGTCAGGGGAAGCGTCGCGATGAAGATCCTCGTTGTCCAGGGGGCCGGCATGAATATGCGCGGCAAGGTGCAGACCGAGATTTTCGGCACGATGACGCTGGACGAATACAATCAGCACATACTCAAGTATGCAGCCGAGCTGGAAATCGACGTTGAGATATTCCACTCGAATATCGAAGGCGAGGTCATCAACCGGCTGTACGAAGCGAATGACCAGGGCTTCGACGGCGCGCTGGTCAACCCGGCCGGCTACTCGCGCGGTTACCCCGCGCTGACGGCGGCGATCAGCCAGGTGAAGTTTCCGGTGATCGAGGTGCATATCTCGAATCCGGTGCGGCGCGGGCCGGTTTCCGATACGGCCACGGTCAGCCTTGGGATGGTCACGGGCTTTGGGGTGCTCGGGTACTATCTGGCGCTGCGCGGGCTGCGCGATACACGCAAGGGCCGTTGAGCGGCCCAACTTGTAGCCCGCGTCGTTTATTCTGGGATGTCGCCCAGGCGACGTCCTCAAGTATGCTGACGAGGCCGCCTTCGTTCGGTGCAGCGAGCCACAGTGATCGCTTGAGTGGTTCCCGGAGCTGGCGCCGGGCAAGTTTGGGGCGACGGCGGCCAAGAGGCGCCGGCTTACCGGTGGAGAGACAGCTAAGGAGAGGCAGCTAAATTCACCACCAAGTTACAAAGGACAGGAAGCCCCCGGCCGAATATCGGCAGTCATTGCGGCTGATTTTTTGAATCCTTCGTGATCTTGGCGCCTAATACCAAGCGGCGGAGAGATTAAGTCACGGGCATTCTCCATCCGTCATGGTCCGGCGACAGTCCGGACCATCTGATCCAACACCGTGCCGTGGCAGATGGCCCGGACTGTCGCCGGACCATGACGA
>JARLIN010000063.1 GCA_031291715.1 Rhodopila sp.
CGCCCGCCAAGTCGGACCTGCAGCAATTCTCCATCGTGGTGATGCGGGATCGCCCCCGGATCAAGCAGATCGCCGACTGGATCGGCTCGATGGACTGGATCGCCACCGCGCCGGTGTTCCTGGTGTGGTGCGGCGACATGCGCCGGGGCCAGCGCCTGTGCGCGATGCACGACATGCCGCACGCCAACAACAACCTGGACACGTTCCTGAACACAGCGGTCGATTGCGCGCTGGCAATGGGTCAGTTCATGGCGGCGGCGGACGCGGTGGGATTGGGCACCTGCCCGATCAGCTACGTGCGCAGCCACATCGAACGGGTGTCGCCGCTGCTGGGTCTGCCCGCCGGCGTCTATCCGGTCGCGGGGCTGACGGTCGGATGGCCGGTGTTTCGCCGGCCGGTGTCGATGCGGCTGCCGCCCTCGGTCGTCGTGCACCGGGAACGCTACGACGACAGCGGGCTGGACACCGATATCGCGGCGTACGATCAACGGCGAAACGCGCGCGATCCGGTCGCCGCCGGCAGCCCGAAGAACAACGACGTCTATCCCCCCAGGGATGGCGTGTGCTGGAGCGAGAATGTCGCACGCCAGCTTTCGGTGCCGGAGCGATTCGGCTTTTCCGCCTACCTGAAGACGAAGGGTTTCGATCTTGCCTGATGACGCCGCGCTGATCCTTCCGCGGACGACGGTCCGCGCCAAACATGCCGCCAGCCTGATCGTGTTGCGGATCGCGAACGCTGAGCCACACATGCTGATGGGCATGCGTGGCGCGAAACATCGCTTCATGCCGAATCGCCTGGTGTTTCCGGGCGGGCGAGTGGATCGCGCGGACCTGACCGCGCCGAGTGCCGCGCCGTTGTCCACTGCGACCGAACGGGCGCTCGGCAAGAAAGCCAACCCCAGGCTCGTTCATGGCCTGGCAGCGGCCGCCGCGCGTGAGCTGCGGGAAGAAACGGGCTTGTCCCTGGGCACACCGCCGCGCCTGGATGTGCTGCACTACCTGGCGCGCGCGGTGACCCCGCCCGGTTCGCCGATCCGGTTCAACGCCAGATTTCTGGTGGTGGAGGAGCGGCATGTCAGCGGCGAGCTCGGCGGCGACGGAGAACTCGACGGGCTGCGCTTCTACGGCATGGCCGAAGCGCTGGCGCTAGAGCTCGCGTTGCCGACACGGCGGGTGCTGGAGCGGTTGCAGACATGGCTCACCATGTCGGATTCAGAACGGAATGCGGAGACGCGAACGCCGGTGCTGCTGCGGGACCGTGGCTGGATCATGGAGTAGTGATTACGTTTTCCTTATAAGGTCAGTGGGGTTTCTTGGTATCGGTCTTGCTTGACCCTCGGCGGACGTTCGCAAGCTGAAGGCGCTATTCATGACCGATCTGCATTTTCTGACCATCGCGCAAGCATCCGCCTTGATCAAAGCCAAGAGATTATCACCGGTCGAGCTGACCAAGGCCTTCCTCGCACGTGTCAGGCTGCTGGACAGCATGCTCAACAGCCATTTGCTGGTGCTGGAGGAAGAGGCCTTGGCTGACGCCGCGAAGGCGGAATCCGAGATCGCGGGCGGGGGGTGGAAGGGCCCGCTGCACGGCATCCCGATCGGATTGAAGGATATCTACAACACCGCCGGCATCCGCACGACCGGCCATTCCGCCCTTTTCAAGGACCACATCCCGACCGAGGATGCCTTCACTGTACGCCTGTTGCGTCAGGCTGGTGCCGTCATAACGAGCAAGTTGGCGACTTGGGAATTCGCGATTGGTGGGTCGTCGTTCGACCTGCCCTGGCCGCCGGCGCGCAATCCCTGGGATGTGTCGCTCGATCCGTCGGGATCATCGTCGGGGTCCGGAGCCGCGGTTGCCGCTGGATTATGCATGGGTGCCATGGGCAGCGACACCGGTGGATCGATCCGCGGGCCGGCCGCCTGGTGCGGCATCGCCGGCCACAAGCCGACCTACGGCCTGCTGAGCCGGCGCGGCATCCTTCCGCTATCGTTCTCTTTGGATCACGCCGGCCCGATGTGCTGGACCAGTGAGGACTGCGCGCTGATGATGCAAGCCCTGGCCGGCCACGATCCCATGGACCCCGGCAGTGCATCGGTTCCACCCACCGATTACGCGGCCGCGATCGGCCAGGGCCTGTCCGGTCTGCGGGTCGGCGTCGTGCGGCATTTCTTTGAGAAGGATCTTGTCACGGATCCGGAAACGATCGCCGCGCTGGAGACGAGCGTCGTCGCGCTGCGCGATATGGGCGCGGTTGTACGTGATGTGACGTTGTCACCGTTCGGGACTTACGCCGATTGCGGCAGCCTGATTTCCCGCAGCGAATCCTATGCGATCCACCAGCATTGGCTGCGCACGACGCCCGAACTATACAGCGCGTTCGGCCGCCATCGGCTGATGGCAGGTGCATTCGTTATGGCTGCCGACTACGTCAACGCGCAGCGCGAACGGGCTCGGCTGATCACCGAACTGGCGGAAACGATGAAGACTGTCGATGTCGTGATCTTCCCGACAGCCCGTTGTCCCGCGCGGCCGATCGGCGAGGACTCGATGGCATCCGGCTTCCAGCCGTTCTTCAACCGCGCCTTCAACGTCACCGGCAGCCCGGCCCTATCGATCTGCAACGGGTTCAGCCAGAAGGGCATGCCGCTATCGTTGCAGATTGGCGGCCGGCCTTTCGAGGATGCCTTGGTCTTGCAAGTCGGCGACGCTTTGGAACGCACGCTGGGCACGCGGTCACGCCGGCCTTCGCTGATTTGATCGGGACGACCCGTGCGGCGCTTCGTGCGCCAGACCGATCGGTGTTCGGGAAGAATGCACGCAGATGATGCGAGACCGAGGAACCCGTTGCGTACGGCCTTGTCATGGCCCGGCAACCCCCGTCCCTGTTCGACGCAGAGATCTCTCAGAATATCCAACGGCGGCGTTTTTCTTCAATCCCCACCGCGGCCGGTTCGAATGGCCCGGACTGCACCTGACCATTCTTGTTTCGGAATGACAGCCGGCTCCGGCTTCCCTTCTTATGCCATAGATATTTGTGTGAAATCGACGAACCAGCTCTGCACCGGTACGAACCCGTGGACGTTCTTCGACATGGCCCGTGGATTCAGGTCATGCACGATGAACAGCCAGGCGGCATCATCAACGATCTTGCTGTGCGCCTCGGCCAGGATTTTTGTCTGCGCCGCCTCGTCGAAGCTGGCTTGCGCCTTTTTCAGCAACGCGGTGACCTCCTCGTTGTCCCAGTGGCCCCAGTTGTAGTTCGTGGGCGAGAAACTGTCCTTCGCATAATAGCGGAACATCGTGGACGGATCGACGGAGCTCAGGCTGATGTTGATCCCCTGCACGCCATGCGACTGCGGCGCATGCGGATCGCTGCGAATGGCCACCAGCATGGTGCCCCATTCCACCACGTCGAAATCGATCTCCATGCCGACGGCGGCGAAATTCTGTTGCAGGAACTCGTTCATCGGAATCGGTTGCATCTGCCCGGACCCTGATGTCGAGATCATGATCTTCGCCTTCGCCGGCTTGCCGGGACCGTAGCCAGCCTCGGCCAGCAGGGCCTTCGCCTTGGCCGGATCATAGGTGTATTTCTGTATCGGGTCGCCGAACAGCGGATGACCGGGCGGATAAAGGCCCACAGCCGGCTTGGCGATTCCGTTCAGCATCTTACACAGGCCCTCGCGATCGATCGCGTAGTTGGCCGCCTGGCGAACCCGCACATCATGAAATGCCGAGCCTTCCTCGCAATTCAGGCAATAGGGCCAGGTATGCGGATACGGCCACAGCGTGACCGTGTAGCCGGCCTGCTTCAGAGACGGGATGGAATCAGGCGCCGGCACCTCGATCCAGTCCATCTGGCCAGAGCGGAGCGCGGCGATACGGGTGGTCGCTTCCGACATGGGACTGACGACCATCTTCTCCAGCTTCGGAATGCGCTCCTTGTCCCAGTAGTTCTCGTTACGCACCATTTCGACGTACTGACCCGGAACGACCCGGGTGATCTTGAACGGGCCGGTACCTGATGGCTTTTTGCCGAACTCCGCCCAGCTCTTGCCCACCGCGTCGTATTGCGCCGGACTGACCATCAGCACACGCGTCAGCAAGTACGGCAGGAAGCTGAACGGATATTTGGTGGTCATCACGATGGTCGAGTCATCGATCTTCTCGTAGGTATCGACCATCGAAACCGCGGCCTTCACGATCGGCGCGGCCGGCGCGTCGTAATGCGGCGCCTTGTCGTCGTAAATGCGACGCAGGTTCCAAATCACCGCTTCCGCCGTGAAGTCGGACCCGTCATGAAACTTCACGCCCTGACGCACGGTGAATACCCAGCGCAGCGGGTTGGCTTCGTCGATCTTCCACGCGGTGAAAAGCCCCGGCGTGATATCCGCCGGCTTGTCCGGGTTGTGGCGCAGATCCCAGTTCACCAGCGCGTCGTATGGCGGGTAGCCCAGAAAGCGATAGCCCTCGAACCCGTTGTTCGGAATGCCATGCGCGCTGGGAAGATCCGCCGCGGTCATCGCGATGCGCAGCGTACCGCCTTCGGCCGCGTGCACGGGAAGGGCCGGTATCGCGGCGGCGGCGGCGATGCCGGCGAGTAGTTCACGTCTTAGCATTCTGTTGTCAGCCTCTCATGCCATACTGATCTGGGTGAAATCCTGGTACCAGCTCTGTGCCGGTTTGAACCCGGATACCTTCTTGGACATCGCCCGCGGATTGAGGTCGTGGACGATGAACAGCCAAGGCGCCTCATCGACGATGATCGCGTGCGCCTGGGCGAGAAGCCCGTCCTGCTCGTTCTTGTCGAACGTGGCCTGCGCCTTCTTCAGAAGGTCGGTTGCCTCCTGGTTGTCCCAATGCCCCCAGTTGTAGTTGACCGGGGAAAAACTGTCCTTGGCGTAGTAACGGAACATGGACGACGGATCGGTGAAGCTCAGGCTGATGTTGATCCCGTCATCGCCGTGCGACTGTGTCGATTTCGGATCGCTGCGCACGGCCACCAGCATCGTTCCCCATTCGACCACGTCGAAGTCGATATCCATGCCGACAGCCTTGAAATTCTGTTGCATGAATTCGTTCATCGGGATCGGCATCATCTGTCCCGATCCCGATGTCGAGATCATGATCTTCGCCTTCATCGGGTTGTCCGGACCATACCCGGCGGCGGCCAGCAGCGCCTTCGCCTTTTCCGGATCGTAGCTGTATCTATTGTTCGGCGTCCCGAACAACGGATCGCCGGGCGGATACAGGCCGACCGCCGGCCTGGCGCTGTTGTTCAACAGCTTGCATAAACCCTCCCGGTCCACCGCGTAGTTGATCGCCTGACGGACGCGCGCATCCTGGAAGGGGGAACTGTCGGTGCAATTCAGCGCGTAGGGATACGTGTGGGGATACGGCCAAAGACTGACCTCCAGACCCGCGGCCTTCAGCGACGGAATGGAATCCGGTGGCGGTACCTCGATCCAATCGACCTGGCCCGAGCGCAAGGCGGCGACGCGCGTGGTCGCCTCCGGCATCGGATAGACCACCATCTTTTCCAGCCTGGGAATGCGCTTCGCATCCCAGTAGTGCTCGTTGCGCGACATTTCCGCGTATTGACCGAGAACGACCTTGGTGATCCTGAAAGGGCCGGTTCCGGAAGGATTTTTGGCGAACGCGGCCCAGGTCTTGCCGGCGGCCTCCCACTGCGCCGGACTGACGATCAGCACGCGGGTCAGGAGGTAAGGCAGGAAGCTGAACGGGTATTTCGTGGTAATGACGATCGTCTTGTCATCCGCCTTTTCGAACCGCTCGATCATCGACACCGTGGCCCGGACGATCGGCGCCGCGGGTGCGTCGTATTGCGGGGATTTGTCGTCGAAGATCCGGCCGAAGTTGAATATCACCGAATCGGCGGTGAAGTCCGACCCGTCGTGGAATTTCACCCCCTGACGGACATCGCAGACCCAGCGCACCGGATTGCCTTCGTCGATACGCCAGTCCGTGAAAAGGCCGGGCGTGATGTCCGCGAGCTTGTCGGTATGGGTGAAGTCCCAATTGATGACTGAGTCGTAAGCCGGGTAGCCCAGGAAGCGGAAGCCCTCGCCGCCATTGTTCGGAATGCCGTGCGTGGTCGGCAGATCAGCCGCCGTCATGCCAATCCGCAGAACCTGAGCGCCCGCGGCGTGGGCGGAAACACCGGGAAATACCGCCGCCCCCGCCGCCGATGCGAGGAAGTCACGCCTGGAGAGTATCATGCCTTGTCCATCTGCTCCGGGTTGGCCGATGCCGCCTTCCCGCTGCAAGGCCTATGCCACGACAGACCCGCGCGTCTCCGCCGCGACGCGGTCCTGCTGGATCAGCGCGATCACCGCGTCCGAACCGATGACATCGCAGAACGTGTGCGCCAGCGCCGACAAGGTGGCATTATGCTCCTGGTCGTTGAACGTCGCGTTGCCATCAGCGACGAAGAACACCTTGTAATTCAGCATCATCGCGTCGCGCGCGGTGGACTCGCAGCAGACCTGCGAGGCGGTGCCCGTGATAATCAGCGTATCGATACCGCGGTCTTGCAGGATCGCATGCAGATCGGACGCGCCCGGCGCGAACGCACCGAACCGGCGCTTGCGCACGATCAGGTCCTCCGGCCGCACATCGAGACCAGGCCACAGCGCGTGGCCTTCCGCGCCGGGCGTAAAAGCCTCGATCATGCGCTGCCGCCGGGCGGGCGTGCAGAAATGGTCGAAGTAGGTGGACCAGGTTCGGACGGCCACGTCGTCGAACGTATTCTGGACATAGACGACAAGGCCGCCGGCGGCGCGCAGGCTCGCGCTGATCCGGTTGACGTTGGGCACGATGTCCCGCGCTTGGGCGATCTCGGCGACCGCACCTGGTGCCATGAAGCCATTCTGCAGATCGACCACAATATGTGCGGTACGGTTACTAATTAGGCAGTCAAACACATGGAATCCGCCACGACGCTGCTCAGCACGCTCGATAACCGAGGAATAGATGGCGGTCTCATGCATGCGCCTCTCCATAATTGCCTAATATGTAGGGCTTCTAAGGGGCGGAACCCTATGGCAGCGATAATTATAATGCAATCGCTTAAAAAGCGACCAACAAGCACTGGACAGCGACAAGGGCTGTGCTACGACTATCGC
The DNA here is from genome assembly GCA_031291715.1 of Rhodopila sp. Classification (GTDB taxonomy): domain Bacteria; phylum Pseudomonadota; class Alphaproteobacteria; order Acetobacterales; family Acetobacteraceae; genus Rhodopila. Next base: position 7,150 of record JARLIN010000063.1, read on the forward strand.
CATTGCTGCAGCGCAGCATGAACACGCATCCAACCTCGACATACGGAGAAACTGGACGGCATGCTTCTTTTCGCTCTCCGCCGCCTCTTGCAGGCCATCCCGATCCTGCTCGGCGTTTCCCTCGTCGTATTCGGACTGGTGCATATCGTGCCAGGCAACCCGATCGACATGCTCATGCCGCCCGAAGCCTCGCCCGAGGTCATCGCGCAGATGAAAGCCGCGTTCGGCTTCGACAAGCCGCTGTACATGCAATTCCTGCTTTGGCTGCTGCGCGCGGTGCAGGGCGATTTCGGCCTGTCGGTGTTCAATGCCACGCCGGTCTGGGGCCAGCTTCTCGCCGCGCTGGAGAACACGTTCGTCCTCGCCATCCTCGGGGCCGCGCTTGGGTTTTCCATGGGCATCCTCTGCGGCATGGTTTCGGCGCTGTATCACGGGCGCTGGCCGGACAAGCTGTTCTCGGCCATCGCCACCGTCGGCGTTTCTCTGCCGCATTACTGGTGCGCGATCGTTCTGGTGCTGGTGTGTGCGGTGCTGCACGACTGGCTGCCGGCACAGGGCATGGGCGATGACACCCTGCCGCTGTATGAGCGACTGCAATATCTGGTACTGCCGGTCATTACACTGTCGCTGATCCCGATGGGGGTCATCGGACGGCTGGTACGGGCGACGGTGCTGGATATCCTCGGCCAGGATTTCGTCGGCGCGCTCTCCGCCAAGGGGCTCACGCGCTGGCCGGTCATCCGGCACATCGCGAAGAACGCGGCCCCACCGGTGCTGGCGCTGATGGGCCTGCAATTCGGCTACCTGCTGGGCGGATCGATCCTGGTGGAGACGGTGTTCAACTGGCCGGGGTCGGGCAACCTTTTGAACCTGGCGATCTTCCGTCGCGATATTCCGGTGCTGCAGGCGACCATCCTGGTGCTGGCGACGTTTTTCGTTCTGCTCAACCTGCTGGTCGATATCGCCCAGGCGGCGATCGACCCCCGTATCCGCCGTTGAACCGGGATCACGACATGTCATTCACGACGATGGACGTCGAGCGTCCAACCCTGACGGCTGCCCCGATGTTGGACGCCCCCGCCGCCCCTACCCCGGGATACTGGAAATCGGTCGGACAGCGATTGCTGCACGACAAGGTCACCATGGCGGTGACGCTGGTGCTGTTCGGGATTCTGTTCATTACGTTGGGCGCGCCTCTGGTCACCCATGCCGATCCTTACCAGGGCAGCGTTCTGGCGCGCCTGAAGCCGATCGGCACCCCAGGGCACTGGTTGGGAACGGATGAAACCGGACGCGACCTGTGGACCCGGCTTTGTTACGGTGGGCGGCTGTCGCTGCTGGCGGCGATCCTTCCGGTGACGATCTCTTTGTTCGTTGGCGGCTTCCTGGGAATCCTGGCGGGCTATGCCGGTGGCTGGCTCAACACACTGATCATGCGGACGATGGACGTGTTCTACGCGTTTCCGTCGATCCTGCTGGCGATCGCGATCTGCGGCCTGCTGGGTAACGGCCTGTCCAACTCCATCATCGCCCTGGCGGTGGTGTTCATCCCGCCCATGGTGCGTGTCGCGGAAACCGTGACGACGCAGTCCCGGAACCTTGATTTCGTGGAAGCGGCGCGGGCTTCGGGCACGACCACGTTGCAGATCATCCGCTACCATGTGCTGGCGAACGTGCTGGGGCCGATCCTGGTCTATGCCACCAGCCTGATCAGCGTTTCGATCATCCTGTCGGCCGGCCTTTCGTTTCTTGGCCTGGGTGTGACGCCGCCACAGGCCGAATGGGGGCTGATGCTGAACTCGCTGCGCCAGGCGATCTATGCGCAGCCTTACGTCGCCGCCCTGCCCGGCCTGATGATCTTTTTGACCTCGATGTGTTTCAACCTCATGAGCGATGGATTTCGTAGCGCAATGGATGTGAGGCTCAACAAATGAGTGCAGCCCTGCAACAAGACCCGCGAGACCGGGGCGGCCCGGCCCAGCCCTTGCTGATCGTGGAGAACCTGACCAAGCACTTCCCGGTGCGCGGCGGTCTGCTGAACCGCCAGGTGGCCACCGTTCAGGCGGTGGATGAGGTATCGTTCTCGGTCCGCAAGGGTGAAACGCTTGGCATCGTCGGTGAATCCGGCTGCGGGAAATCCACCACGGCGCGGCTGCTGATGCGGCTGATGAACCCCGACGCCGGTTCCGTCGTGTTCGACGGCGATCCGGTGGGCGAGAAACGCGGCATTTCCGTCAGCGACATGCGCCGGCAGATGCAGATGGTGTTCCAGGACAGCTACACGTCGCTGAACCCGCGCATGACGATGGCCGAAAGCATCGCCTACGCCCCGCGCATGCATGGGCTGGGACGCAAGGAGGCTTACGACCGCGCCGAGAACCTGCTGTCGCGCGTTGGCCTCAACCCGCGTCAATACGCGCGTCGCTACCCGCACGAATTGTCCGGCGGCCAGCGCCAGCGGGTGAACATCGCCCGTGCGCTGGCGCTGGAGCCCCGGCTGGTGATCCTGGATGAAGCGGTGGCGGCACTGGACAAGTCGGTCGAGGCGCAGGTGCTGAACCTGCTGTCCGACCTGAAGGAAAGTCTCAACCTGACCTATCTGTTCATCAGTCACGACCTGAATGTCGTCGAGTATATGAGCGACCGGGTCATGGTGATGTATCTTGGCCGTGTCGTGGAGGCCGGGCCGGTGGAATCGATCTACCGGCATCCGCGCCATCCGTACACGCGGGCTTTGTTCGCATCGAAACCAACGCTGGACCCGGATCGCCGCACGACGGAAATGCCGCTGACCGGCGATCCGCCGAACCCGATCAATCCGCCTTCCGGCTGCCGCTTCCGCACGCGCTGTGCGTTCGCGCAACCGCGATGCGCGGAGACGCTGCCACTGTTGGCGGCGCCGTTCGATGGCGACGCGGACCCCTCCCATGTGGTCGCCTGCCATATCCCCGAAGCCCAGGCTGCCGTGGCGGTGCACCATGCCTGACGGAACGATGCAGCCACCCGTCCTGCGGGTGGAGGACCTGACCGTCCGGTTTACCCGGCGCAACACGGATGTGGCGGCGGTGAACGGCGTCGATTTCTCGCTGCAAGCGGGCGAGACGCTGACCATCCTGGGCGAATCCGGCTCCGGCAAGAGCGTGAGCCTCAAAGCCCTGATGGGATTGCTGCCGGCCTACGCCGGCGTATCGGGCAAGGTCTGGCTGAACGGCAAGGAAATCCTGGGGCTTCCGGCGGCGGCATTGGCGAAGCTGCGCGGCGGCGCGGTATCGATGATCTTCCAGGAGCCGATGGCCGCGCTCGATCCGGTCTATACCATCGGTGAACAGATCGCCGAGACCATCGTCCAGCATGAAGGCTGCGACAACCGCACGGCGATGAAGCGGGCGCTCGGCTTGCTGGAGCAGGTGAAGATTCCCTCCGCCGAACGGCGGTTGAAGAACTTCCCGCACGAGATGTCGGGCGGCATGCGGCACCGGGCGATGATCGCGCTGGCGCTGGCGTGTAAACCGAGCGTGCTGCTGGCGGACGAACCAACCACGGCGCTGGATGTCACCGTGCAGATCCAGATCTTGTTGCTGCTGCGGCAGTTGCAGGCGGAACTTGGCATGGCGATCGTGTTCGTGACGCACGATGTTGGCGCGGCGGCCGAAATCTCGGACCGGATCGCGGTCATGTACGCGGGCCGGTTTGTCGAAACCGGAACGACCCGGCAGGTGATGCGCGAACCGATGCATCCCTATACCCAGGGCTTGCTGTCTTCGACGGTGCATGGTGGCATGCGGGGGCGCGCGCTGGAAACCATTCCGGGCAGCCCGCCGAACCTGGCGGAACTGCCGCCGGGATGCGCCTTCGCCCCGCGTTGCCGCTACGCGGTGGATGCGTGCCGGCAGGGCGATATCCCTGTGGTTACGACTGAAACCGGGGCGATGGCACGGTGCGTGCGGGCGGAAGAGCTGGTGGAGGCATAGATATGGATCAGGAAGAATTCAGCACGCTGGTGGATCAGACCGGGCTGACGCTGACAGGCGACCAAAAATCCGTCCTGTTCGCGGCTTACCCCATGTTTCAGGCGATGATCGCCCGCGCCACCCCACCGATGCCGCGGGAAGCGGAACCCTCGGTGATCTTCGTGCCGGAGGTGAAGTGATGCAGCCGTTCCTGACTATAGCCGAGGCCGGCGCGCTGATCGCGGCAAAGAAGATCTCGCCGGTTGAGCTGACACGCCTGTGCCTGGATCGCGTCAAGAAACTCGATCCGACATTGCATAGTTTTCTGCTGGTGACCGAGGACCGGGCGATGGCCGACGCGCAGGCGGCCGAGGCGCGGATGATGTCGGGGGCGCTGAAAGGTCCGCTGGATGGTATCCCGATCGGGCACAAGGACATCTACAACACCGCCGGCATCCGCACGACGGGTCATTCCAGGCTTCTGGAGCACAATGTTCCGGCCGAGGATTCGGTGGTGGTCCAGAAATGGGCGGCGGCGGGCACCGTGCTGATGGGCAAGCTGGCGACGCATGAGTTCGCCATCGGCGGCCCATCGTTCGATTTGCCTTGGCCGCCGGCCCGCAATCCCTGGAATCCCGATTATTTCACCTCCGGGTCTTCATCCGGCACGGGCGCCGCGGTGGCGGCGGGGCTGGTGCTGGGCGGCACCGGTTCGGATACGGGAGGCTCGATCCGGGGGCCGTCGGCGCTGTGCGGCATCGCTGGCATCAAGCCGACCTATGGGCTGTCCAGCCGGCGCGGCGTGCTGCCGCTGTCGCAGACCCTGGACCACACGGGCCCGATGGCCTGGACGGTGCAGGACTGCGCGCTGCTGTTGCAGGCGATGGCGGGACACGATCCATTCGATCCCGCCAGCGCCGATCGGCCGGTGGCGAATTTCACCGCCGATCTGGACAAAGGCGCGCGGGGCCTGCGCATCGGCGTCATCCGGCATTTCCACGAGGTTGATCACCCGGTCAGTCCCGCGACGAAGCAGGGCATCGAGGATGCACTGGACATCTTCCGCGCCGGCGGCGCCGAAATCCGCGACGTCACGCTGTCGCCGATGATGGACTACAACGCGCCGGGCTGGCTGATTTTGACCGCGGAGGCCTATGCCGTCCATGAACCGTGGCTGAAGGAGCGCTTCAACGATTACGGCGAACTGTTGCGGGATCGCCTTGCGTTCGGGGCGGTGCTCCGGGCGGCGGATTACATACAGGCGGTGCGCCGTCGCCGGATGCTGTGCCTGGAGATGCGGGATGCGATGGCTGACCTCGATATCCTGATCACCGCGTCAGCTCCGGCCGAGGCGCCGAAAATCACCGAAGTGCCGAAATGGGCGATGCTGGAAAAGCCTAATTTCACCATGGCGTTCAACGTGACCGGCTTGCCGGCCCTTAGCGTCTGCACCGGCTATGGCGCCGGAGGATTGCCGGTCAGCATGCAGATCGTCGGCAAACCGTTCGCCGAGGCGACGGTGTTCCGGGCCGGGCATGCCTATGAAATGGCGACGAACTGGCGGAGCAAGCGCCCGGCGATGTCAGCCGCGCTGGCGGCTTGATTGGGGACACCGCGATGAGCGAGATCACATTTGAGGCCCGCGTGAAAGCGACGGGCCTGCGGCCGAAGCCAGACGATATGCCGAAGCTGGAAGCGCTGGTGAAAGATCTCGATCGCGCGGCATCGATGCTGCACCGGCCACGTCCCTATTCGCAGGAACCGCTCAACGCCTTTTGGCTGAAGCCGGCGTAAGACCGACCGGCGAAAAGCGTGACGCTCGGCCTTTCGTCATGGCCCGGCTGCCTTACCGTCATGGCCCGGCGACAGTCCGGGCAAACTGAACCGGCATCCATGTCGCGGCAGATGGCCCGGACTGTCCCCGAGCCATGACAAGCAGGCGGCGGCGGGACCGGTCGGATCACTCGGTTCACCTCCCGCCCGCCAGGATCGCCCTGCACGCCGCCAGGATCGGCGGCGGTTTGTAAGGCGCCGCCGGCTTGGCCGGTGCGTTCAACTGATCGAACCACCATTGCAGCGTAGCGTCGCACCCATCCCCCGGCGGAGGCGGCGGCGCCTGCACGCAATCAAGCTGCCCCTCCGGGCAGCGGAAACGGATATGCATGTGCGCGGCATGACCGTACCAGGGCCGGATCAGATGCAGCCAGCTCCGGTCGCCGGTGACCTCCCGGCAAAGCTGTTGCTTGATCGCTGGGTTGACCAGGATGCGGTCCACCTCCGGCAAGCTGGCCGCGATGCGCAGCAGCGCCGTCACCCGGGGCGACCACGCGGTTGGATCGATATCGCGACTGTCCGGACGCACCATGCTGCGCAACTGCACGGTGTCGCGCTCCGCCGCCGACAACGGCGCGCGCGGCCGCATGTCCAGCCCGACATCAGCATCAAGGCCGATCTGATGGCTGACATGGCCACCTGGCATCGGGCCGCCGCGGGCGCGGGAGATATCCTCCATCAGCAAGGAGGGCAGGCCAGCGGCTTCAGCCTCGCGGCCGAACTGCTCCAGATGAGCGATCGTTTGCGGCGCGCCCCAGAAGGCGCTGCGGTCCAGGTGGATGGTCTGGAAGTCCGGCCCTGCCGGCGGCAGGCTGACGGCACCGGCGATGCACCCGCCGGTGTTGGGACCGCCGATGATGTGCAGCGGCCCCGGCGCGGGGCCCGGCTGCCCGGCCAGCGCCGTGACCGATGTCAAAACAAGGAAGGCGGCGATCAGGCGAACAATCAAAATCTGCGCTCAAAGATGGTGATGACGTCACCCGGTTGGACGAAGCTCTGCCGGGTTGCTTTCCCCTCGATGGCCGAGCCGTCCTGGGTCCGCACCACCGAAGCATAGCCGTCGATCGCCCGGTACGTGAAGCCGCCGGCAACGGCCGCCGCCGTCACGACCGTCATGCCGGGTTGGTACGGGTATTGACCGGGTTTGCTGACCTCGCCCAGCACGAAGATCGGCCGGTAGGCGGTCACCTCGACCGAGACCGAAGGCGCCCGGTACAGATTGCCCCGCACCAGGGCATCGCTGATCCGGGCGGCCAATCCATCAGGCGTCAGCCCGGACGCCGGCACGGACCCAAGCAGCGGCAGCGCGATCGCGCCGCTGTCGTTGACGCGGAACTCGCCGGTCAACTGTTTCTCGCCGAAGGTGATCAGCCGGACCATGTCGCCGGGGCCAAGCCGGTAAGCGCTGGGTGCGGCCGGCGGCAAGTCCGGCAGGCCGCGCCCCGGCGCACAGGTGGCGGACAACAGACAGCACAGGAGACAAACGAGTTTTCGCACCGCGGGTGAAACCCTGTTTTAGGGTTGTGGTCACAGCACCGGATTTCCGGCTGGACGAGACATACGAGCCGGTTCCCTAATTTTCGGTTAACGCCGCCCCGGGATTCCGTCCAACCGCGTCCACAAACGTCCCCGGCGTTAGCGAAATCTTAAACATTACCAGCCTACCACGGCGTTCACCTTCCTCCGCCCCGGACAAAAAATCCGCGGCACGACCAAAAGGCCGAACACCGCGGATGCTCGACCGCCCCACCGAATTATCCGGATCGGCTCCCGTCCCGGACGGGGGCGCCCGGCGCACGCCGTCCGGCCCCGAGCACCGGCTGACACGAGACAGCCTGCCTGGATTCGTCTCCGCGCTGCGGCAGCGCCGGACGACCCTGGTCGCCACCATGCTGGCGGTTCCGCTTTGTGCCTACCTCGTGCTGTCGCAGATCACCCCGCGCTATACCGCGACAGGATCGCTGATCTACCAGATAAGCGAGTACCAGCCGCGCCAACTGCAAAGCATGGTGCAGCCAAGCCCCGTCACCGAAGCAACGATAACCAGCCAGGCGGAGGTTCTGGAGAGCCAGCACGTCGCCCAACGTGTCGCCGAGCGCGGCAATCTTTTCGCCAACCCGGAATTCAATCCCTTCATCCGCCCACCCGGCCTGATCCAGCGCCTGACCGGCGTCGTGCGGCGGCTCCTCGGCATGGAAAGCGGCAACGCGCCCCAGGAACCGGTCTATGGACCGGTGATCGACCGCCCCCGCGACATCACCGTCATGGCGGTTCAGGCAGCCCTGCATGCCAGCCCGGTCCGGTTCTCTCATGTCGTGGAGGTAACGTTCACGGCCAATGACCCGACGGTCGCCGCGGCGGCGGTCAACAACGCCATGGATATCTATATCAAGGGTCTCTATGCCGATCGGCATGCCAAGATCGAGGCGGGCACGAACCTTCTCCTGAATCAGGCCAAGGAGCTGCGCCGGGTCGTCGAACGTGAGGAAGAAAAGGTCTCCGCCTACCGCGCACAGCATGGGCTGAGCCAAGGCATCCACGCCGGCACCGACACCGAGCAGATCAGCCACCTGTCGGAGGATCTCGCCAAGGCCAAGAGCGAGCGGGCGAGCGCGGACGCGAAACTCGATGCCGCGCGGGGACGGGCCGGCGCCACCGCGCAGGCCGCCGTCGCACCGTCGGTGGAGCGCCTGCGGGAGCAGCAGCAACAACTGGCCGGGCAGATAAAGGCGCAACAGGCGCGCCTCGGCAGCGCGCATCCCGAAGTCCAGGGATTGGGCCGCCAGTTCGCCGAAACACAACGCGCCCTGGCGGACGAAACCGCCCGGGTGATCGCGGCGACCGAGGCGGAACAACACGCCGCGGCCGACCGTGTCGCGACCCTGGAACGCAACCTTCGGGAGGCGGAGGCAGCCGCCACCCAGGCGGCGAAGGAGCAGCTTCCCCTGAACGGCATCGACCGCGATCTGGAGGCGGCCCGCGAACAGTTGAGATCGGTTCTCGGGCTGATCCAGCAGACCGCCCATCAGACGTCGCTGGAAACGTCGGAAGCACACGAGATCTCCCAGGCGCTTCCCCCGGAGCGCCCTGAATCACCCCGCATGGTGCCGGCCATGGCTGCGGCGGTGGCCGCGGGCATCTTCCTTGGCCTGATGCTGGTCTACGTCCTGTACCTCACCGACAGCACGTTGCGCAGCGGTGACGATCTCCGGCTGATCACCGGACTGCCCTGCCTCGCCTTGATCCCCGAAGTCGGTAAACGGGTACTGGGGCATTTGAAAATCCACGACTATATCGCGCGCCGGCCGCTGACCGCCTTCGCGGAACAGGTGCGGTCCTTGCGGGCCGGCGTGTCGCTGGACATCGCTCACCCCCAGATCATCACCATCACCGCCGCCCGGCCGGCCGAAGGAAAATCGCTGCTGACGCTGGCCCTCGGGCGCTCCGCCCAGCTCGGCGGGGAGCGCGTTCTGGCGATCGAATGCGATGTCCGGCGGGCAACCTTCCAGCACCGCCTCGACGGCAGGCCCGCGCCGGGCCTGATGGAGATTTTGCGGGGCGAGGCCGCGTGGCGCGACGCTGTCCAGGACGATCCGGTCACCGGGATGGGTTTCATCGCGGCCGGCAAGCCGGGGGGCGATGTGCTCGGCCTGTTCCTGTCCGAACCGATGCGCCAGCTTCTGGCGCAGGTGCGCGATCATTACGATCTGATCCTGCTCGACGCCCCACCGGTCGAGGCGATGACCGAGGCGCGTGTCGCGGCGGCACTGGCGGACGCCACGCTGTTATGCGTGCGGTGGCGTTCCACACAGACGAAAACCCTGCTGCGCGCGATGGAGATGCTGCGCGACGCGCACGCCAAAATTATCGGAACAGTGCTGACAAGGGTCGATCCGCGCGTGCATCTTCGTTCCGGCTATGCCGATGCGGGGGTATATCACCGCCGCTACAAAGCGTATTTCCGGGGGTAGAGCAGAATGGCGCAACGTTTTCTGGTCACTGGCGGGGCTGGCTATGTCGGCAGCCATCTGGTTGCGGCACTGCTGGACCGGGGCGACCGGGTTACCGTGCTGGACAACCTGCGCACCGGCCACCGTGCCGCCGTGCCGCCGGGCGCCGACCTGATCGTCGCGGACCTCGCGGATGCGGCGCCGATCGACGCCGTGCTGGCGGATGGCCCTTGGGATGCGGTGTTCCATTTCGCCTCCCTGTCGCAAGTGGGCGAGAGCATGCGGATGCCGATGCGCTATCTGCTCGACAACGCCGGCAACGCGATCCGGTTGATCGATGCCTGCGTGCGGCATGGGACGGAGCGGTTCATCCTGTCCTCCACCGCCGCGCTGTTCAACCTGGACAGCGACGCACCGATCCCGGAGGACGCGCCGATCGACCCGCAATCGGCGTATGGCGACAGCAAGTGGATGATCGAACGGGCGTTGCGCTGGGCCGGACAGGTGCATGGACTGCGATACGCCTGCCTGCGCTACTTCAACGCCGCTGGCGCCGATCCGGCCGGAAGGCTGGGTGAGGACCACCGTCCGGAATCGCATCTGATCCCCTTGGTGATCGATACCGCGCTACGCCGGCGGGCCGCCTTGGATGTGTACGGCGGCGATTACCCGACCGCGGACGGAACCTGCATCCGGGATTACGTCCACGTTTCAGATCTGGCGTCGGCGCATCTGCTGGCGGTTGACGCGCTGGATCATGGGCCGGTCGTCTGGAACCTGGGGAACGGCGCCGGCCATTCGGTCAGGCAGGTCATCGCGTCGGTGGAGCGGGTGTCAGGCCTGACCGTGCCCCATCGTGTGGTTGCTCGCCGCGCGGGCGACGCCGCGGTGCTGGTGGCTTCGTCGCAGCGGGCGCAACAGGCCGGCTGGCGGCCGATGCACGGCGATCTGGACGACATCGTCCGTTCGGCATTCGCCTGGCGTGAAGCCCACCCGGATGGCTATGGCGACTGATCGGCCGGCCGTTTTCGCTGTCCCGGCCGCCGCGGCTTTTCTGCTATGGCCGGCGCTGTGGAATGGCTATCCGATCGTGTTCGCCGATACCGGGACGTATCTGTCTCAGGCGATACATCTGTATGCCGGATGGGACCGGCCGGTGTTCTACAGCCTGTTCATGCTGCCGCTGCACGCGATGGTGACGCTATGGCCGGTGGTCATTGTGCAAGCGCTGCTGGCGACGTGGGTCCTGTGGCTGGTTTCCCGTGTGCTGGTGCCGGGTCTTTCGGGGATCTGGTTCGTCGTCGGGGTGGCCGTGCTGTCGGTCGTCTCATGGCTGCCGTGGATCGCCAGCGAGCTGATGCCGGACCTGTTCACGCCGCTTCTGGTCTTGGTGCTTTGCCTACTGGCGTGGGTGCCGGAACGGCTTTCGCCGCGGGAGCAAGCGGTCCTGGTGGCGCTGTCGGCGTTCATGATCGCCAGCCAGCAATCCAGTTTGCCGCTGGCGTGTGTTCTGGTCGCGGTGCTGGGCGTGCTGGGCCGGTTTGACCATGCTCCATCCATCGTGGCCGGGGCACGACCCATACCCGTCAGGCAAACGGGACGGCGGAGCAACGTTCGGCCGGCCGCCCTTTCCCCATCGTCATGGCCGGGCGTGTCCCGGCCATCCACCCCCGATCGCTGGTGCGCAGATGGCCGGGACGCGCCCGGCCATGACGATAGAGAGGAGCCGGCCCCGCAAAACCAGTCTCCGCTGTCCTCTTATCCTGATGCCGATGGGGACATGTCCGGCCATGACGGGGAGAGCGTAAAAGGGCCGGCCAAACCATTGTCCGTTCGTCACTTTACCCTGATGCGTCCAGGGACACGCCCAGCCATGACAGTAAAAGAGGACGTCTGCATTCCTCCAACCCGTTATGGGACGACGCGTCGGAGCCGCCCCGCCATCGCGCGGCAGACGGCCACCTGCCATCCTTCACGCCGCCGCCGCGGGCTGTTGCTTATCCTCCCCCCTGCCCTGGCGATCGCTGCTCTTTGCACGGTCAATCTCGCCGCGCATGGACGCTTCGCGATCTCCCCATTCGGCAACGTGTTTCTCCTCGCCCGCGTCA
>JARLIN010000481.1 GCA_031291715.1 Rhodopila sp.
ACCACGCCGTTGATGATCTCGCCCACGCGGTCCTTGAATTCGTCGTATTGGCGCTTGCGCTCATACTCGCGTACTCGCTGGACGATCACCTGCTTCGCGGTCTGCGCGGCGATGCGGCCGAAATCGATTGGCGGCAGCGGATCGACAACGAACTCGCCCACGGATTTATCCGGGAACAGCTTCGCCGCGTCGGCCTTCGACATCTGGGTTTCTTCGTTCTCGACCGTCTCGACAATCTCGGTCCAGCGGGACAGGCGAACATCGCCGGTCCTGCGATCGATCGTCGCCCGTATGTCCTTCTCATGCCCATACTTGGCGCGGCCAGCCTTCTGGATGGCCTGTTCCATCGCCTCCAGCACTTCCTCGCGATCGATGTTCTTCTCGCGCGCGACGGCATCGGCGACCAGCAGCAGTTCGGGGCGGGCGATAGCGGTGTCCATGGCGACCTCTGTCAGTACATCCGGGATGTTAGTTGGCCCGCGGCGGTGACGCCGTGGCTTCGATCAACGCATCAGTCAAGACAAGTTTCGCCCGGCGAATGTCGGGAAGGCGAATCACGACCTCTGAACCGTCATCCAGACGGATGCGGGCGGCACTTTCGTCGGCCCCCAGCACGATGCCGGAAAACCGCTTGCGGCCATTCTGCGGAAAATAGGTTTCGACCCGTGCAAGATGGCCGGCGAACCGATTCCAATCCTTCACCCGCGTCAACGGGCGGTCGATTCCGGCCGAGCTGACCTCCAGCGTCCAGGCACCGGGGATTGGATCGTCCACGTCGATCGCAGCACTGACATCGTGGCTGATCTGCTGGCAATCATCTACGGAAATCTGAGATCCGTCGGCGCGATCGGCCATGATCTGCACGGTCGGACGTTCACGTCCCAGCACAGCCACGCGCACAAGCTCGAATCCCATCAATTCGAGCCGCGGCGCGATGATCGCGGCCAGCTTGTCTTCCAGAGTCGTGTTAGTTGCTTCGTTTCCGTCCAAAACAGGTCGCCCAAACAAAAAAGAGGCGGCCCGCGAAGGCCACCTCCGTACAAAAGCGGAGAATGATTTCACCGTGAAATAGCGCGCGGTCACCACGATTGCAAGGCTTCGCACATTGTTAACTTTTTGCCCGCATCCTGGCACGCATGAAGCGGCTGGAATGCCTTGATGGACTGCGGGGACTCCTGGCGGTTTACGTGCTGCTGGGTCACATGGCTCCGTTCGCCGTGCTGCCAGGATGGCTACAGCGCGCGGTATCGCACGGCGGTGCGGCGGTGGACCTGTTTTTCGTCCTCAGCGGCCTGGTGATCACCCAGTCGCTGCAGCGCGCGGACGGACGGATGAAACCCTTCCTGGTCGCGCGCGTCACCAGGATTTTTCCAGTCTTCCTGCTGGTGTTCGCGCTCGCGGTCGCGGTTCAGCCTTGGTCGTGCGGGTTCGAGCGCATGCCTTGGGTGGGGCCCGACGATGCGGCCCGGACGATCTGCGTGATGGCATGGCCGCACGCCTGGATGACGGAAATCCTGGCGCACCTGACCATGACCCACGGGCTGTTTCCCAACTGTGTGCTGCCGGACGTCTGGGTGAGCTTTCTCGGCGCCGCGTGGAGTCTCTCGACCGAGTGGCAGTTCTACGTGTTGGCACTGTTCGTCGCTGGCATGTCCGGCGCAGGGCATTCCGCCCCACTGTCACGGCCCGCGGTGCCGAAGAGGGCCAGGATAAGGGCGTGTTGGGAGCAGGGCCTTCTCCCACACCGTCCTGGCCCGGCGCCGGCCATGACGGAGTCGGACGCTGCCGCTTGCGCGCCGGTCATTCATCACCAGACCCTTTGCTGGATACTGCTCGGCCTGGCGGCGGCGGGATTCGCCTGGCGCATGGCGGCGCCGGACGCCTGGCAATTCAGCCGGGCGTTCTTGCCGAACAAGGGGCATTTTTTCGCGTTGGGCGTGGCGAGCGTGCCGATCGCACGCCGGGAAACCCGGGCGCTGACCCGGTACCTCGTGGTGCTCCTGTTGACGCTGGCGGTTTGCGCGACCCAGGAATCGGCCGGCAAAATGCTGCCACCGCTGGCCTGGACGTTCTGCCTCGCGGTGCAGATGCGGCCGGATATGGTCGGTCTGGCCATGGCTGGCCGGCTGCTGCGGAGCCGGCCAGCACAGTATCTGGGGGCGATTTCGTACTGCCTGTATTTGGTCAACGAGCCGATCCATAAACTGGCGGGGACGGTACTGAGCCGCATCGCGGATGGCGATGCGACGCTGTTCACCCTGTTCTGGCTTCCGGTGTCGATCGGATTGCCGATTGTCGCCTCGGGCTGGCTGCACGCGTATCTGGAGGTGCCGATGTTGCGGCGCGGACGTCTGGCCGCGAGGCGGCACCGTCTGTGCAGGCACGCGCCTGGGGGCTATAGGAGCCAATAATGAAACCTCCCCATGGCAACCGCCCCGGCGGCTCCTCTCGCCCTCCCTCCGATCGCGGCCCCTATCGCGGGCCCGGCGGACATGCACCTCGGCCACCCGGACAGGGTGGAGGGGGGCAACGGTCCGATGCGCGCACCGGTTACGGCAGTGGCGGCCAGGCGCGCGACGCCGGCCATCGCGACCACCAGAAGCTGCGGCACGACGGTCCGCGCCCGGGCGCGAAAGGGCCGTCCCAGGGCGGTGCCCCACGCGGCGAGTTCCAACCGCGTCCGCCTCGCGACGCGGCGCCCCAGCGCTTTTCCGCGCCGCCCCAGCGCTCTTCCGCGCCGCCGCAGCGCCACCGGGAACATGACGCGCCCCGGAACACCCCCGACGCGCCGAAAGGCACTGTCTGGCTCTACGGCCATCACGCCGTCGCCGCTGCCCTCGCCAATCCCAACCGCCGGCTGCGCCGCCTGCTGCTGACCGAGGAGGGCGAAGCCGCGATCAGCAAACAGCTTCCCCAACCCTGGGCATTGGCGCCCGAGCGTGTGGACCGCGGGCGCCTCGACCACCTGCTCGGCCGCGACGTCGTGCACCAGGGCGTGGCACTGCTGGCGGATCCGCTGGCGCCGCCCAGCCTGCAATCGGTGCTGGAAAAGCCTGGTGTGATCATCGTGCTGGATCAGGTCACCGATCCGCGCAACGTCGGCGCCATCATGCGCTCCGCCGCCGCGTTCGGTGCCGCCGCCGTCATCACGCAGGACCGCAACGCCCCGGAGGAGACCGGCGGCCTCGCCAAGGCCGCGTCGGGCGCGCTGGAGAAGATGCCGCTGCTGCGGGCCGTCAACATCGCGCGGACGATCATCGCGCTGAAGGCGGCGAATGTCTGGTGCATCGGCCTCGATGCCGCCGGCAAGCCGCTGTCCGGGCCGGCCTTCGCCGATCGGCGGGTGGCATTGGTACTGGGGGCCGAGGGCGAGGGCCTGCGCCGCCTGACCCGCGAAACCTGCGATGAGATCGCCGGTCTGACGATCAAGGGCGCGGTCGAAAGCCTGAATGTCTCCGCCGCCGCGTCCGTGGCTCTTTACGAGCTTTCGCGGCGCTGATGGCGTTCGATCCGATCCCGGCCGCGAGGGCGTTACGCCAGATCACGCGGGATCGGATTGCGGTATCCCCCCTGCCCACCGGCATCGCGCCGACGACCGAGGCCGAGGGCGCTGCCGTGCAATACGCGCTGGCGGAACTGGCCGGCGCGGTTCCGCCCGCCGGGTTCAAGATCGGCGCCACCGGAAAGCGGATGCAGGTCTATCTGGGTGTCGATGCCCCGATCGCCGGCTTCATGGCCGCCAGGGACGTCCATCACGGGCATACCGAACTGCGCTTCGCCGATTTCATCAAACCGGGCGTCGAATGTGAGGTCGCTGTGCGGCTGGCACACGACCTGCCGCCGGGGCCCTGTTCGCTGGCGCAGGCGTTGGCGGCGGTTGGCGACTTCTTCGCCGGTATCGAGGTCGTTGAAAACCGTTACGGCGACCTGAAGGACCTCGGGACGCCCACGCTGCTCGCGGACCAGATGTATCACTGCGCGGCGGTCATCGGCGACCAAGGTGGGGCCGATTGGCGCGGGCTGGACATCGGTGCGTTGCGCGGCCGGATCAGCCTTGATGACGGGACCGCGGACGAGGGCGTCACCACCGATTTGCTCGGCCATCCGCTGAATGGCCTGGCCTGGCTGGCCGGGTCTGCCGAGGCAGCTGCATTCGGCGGTTTGAAGGCTGGGCAAGTGGTGATGCTGGGCAGCGTGACACCGCCGGTCTGGTTGACTGGGCCGGCCACGGTGACCGTCGCGTTCCCGCCCCTGCCGGTCGTGACCGTCCGGCTGGGCTGATCAGGCCGGCGGTAGATGCCGATGCCGCGATTGGCCCTGAAGCAACCCATCCAACGAGCGAAGCGCCCGCCGCCAAAGGTCGCGGATCGCGTCGCCAATTTCCTGCGCGATCAGCCGGTTGCCTTCGATCGACATCTCCATCCAATCGGCGCAATTGGTCCAGAAATCGGGCTCGTGCATATTACGGCTCCTTTCCATCGACTTCGGAAAGGACGCTTCCGCCCATGTTGCAATGCAGCATGAAGCCGCCCCGCGGCCATTTCAATCGGAAAATCTGAAGGTAGCCGCGCCGTCCACTCAGCCTCTGCCCTTGGCCAGGTCTGAGGAACGCGCTTGGCTTTGACGTCTATCCAGGCATTTTCGGAAAACTCTGCATGCCGACGATCGTGGCCCAGGGCATGGCGCTGTCGCAGTAGATCTGCATGGCAGGCTTGACCCAACTCGGGTCGTCCAGCGTTCCGGCCGTGATCATGGTAATCCCATCCATCACGTCAGCTGACTGCGTGACGGTCGAACCACATTCCGGGCAAAAATCGCGATGTGTCGCATTGCCGGTATCGCCGGCGTCATCGTAACGCTTCGTGGTGCCGCTGACGGTCAGAGAAGCAGTCGGAAGGGCAACCACCGTCGCGTAGGCGGTGCCGGTCGATTTCTGACACGCCCGGCAGTGACAGACTCCCACAAAGACAGGATCCGCCGAGGAGACGTACGTTATTTTGCCGCATCTGCAGCCGCCTTTGATTTCGGCCATAATAAAATCCCCTCTGTTTGCTGGCCCGTCAGCTTGTCACGCGGCCGCCGCGATTTCCAGAACCCGGTGCCGCGTCACACAATTTTCGCCTCAAACGGCGGCAGCAGATCGGGCGCCTCGAACTCCAGCACCCACAGATCGGGATCGAATTTCACCTGCCGGGCGATATAGGCGTCCGCGGTGGCGTCATCCACCGGCCCGGGTCCGGTCGCACGCATCCAGGCGAGTTCCCCCGCGGCTGAACGCATCTGCGACAGGACGGACAGGCCGTCCCTGCCCCGCAGGACGACCAGAACGCCACCGGCGTCGTGATCGCCCTTGCGCAGCACTGCGCCGAATCTTCCATCGGCGTTGCCCATCCGCAGGGCCATGCCGACCCAGATCCCCGCCTTGATGCGGGGTTCCGTCACTTGCCGATGATGCGGCGAGCGATCGCCATGCGGTGAACTTCCGAGGGGCCTTCATAGACCCGCATCGTCCGCACCTTCTGCGCCATCAGTTGCAACGGCAGTTCCTTGGCAACGCCCATCGCACCGAAAGACTGCATGGCGTGATCGACGATCTCGGTCGCCATTTCGGTGCCGAACAGCTTCACCATGGACGCCTCGGTGCGGACGTCCTTGCCGGCGTCGGCCTTGGTCGCGGCATCGTAAACCATCAGGCGGCAGGCATGGATTTTCATCGCCGCGTCGGCGATCCACCACTGGATAGCCTGGCGATCGGCCAGCCGTTGCCCGAACGTCACGCGCTGCTTGGTATGTTCCACCATCATATCGAGCGCGCGCCGGGACATGCCGATGCACCAGGCACCCATCTGCAGACGGCGGACTGTCAGGCGCAATTGCATCGGCGCGTAGCCCTTGCCCTCGACGCCCAGCAATTGCGTTGCGGGGATCCGGCAGTCCTCGAACACCAGCTCATAGGTGCGCTGGCCGCCGATCATCGGGATCTCACGCTCGATGATGAAGCCTTTGGTGCCACGCTCGACGATGAACGCGGTGACGCCGTCGGCGCGCTTGCCCTCGCCAGTGCGGGCCATGACAATAACGAAATCGGCGGCCGGCACGCGGCTGACCCAAATCTTGCGGCCGTTGATGACCCAGTCGTTGCCGTCCTTGACCGCACGCGTCGTCATGCCGGCGGGATCGCCACCCGCGCCGGGCTCGGAGATCGCGATGGCGGAGTGCGCATCGCCGCGGGCGTACGGATCGAGATACTTCTTCCGCTGCTCATCGTTCGCGACGGCGACCAGCATGTGCAGGTTGGGGCTGTCCGGCGGGAAGGTGAACGGCACGCAGGTGCGGCCTTGTTCTTCGTATACGCCGACCAGGGCGGAGTACGGCAGGTTGGCGCCGCCATACTCTTCGGGAACGTCCAGGCCCCAGAGGCCAAGCTCCTTGCACTTGGCGAGCAGATGCTCTTCCTCATCCGGCGGAAGGCCGGATTTCTGGCCGGACATTTCGCGCGCGAGGACACCCTTTTCCAGCGGGATCACGTCGCGGTCGATGAATTTCGCGACCAGCTCCTGTAGCATCCGGTGCTCTTCGGGCAGTTCAAACATCAAGTCTTGTCCTTCGACATCATGGCCCGGCGCAGCCCGGGCCATCTGGAATCATCATAGTGCCGCAACAGTGCGGCAGCGGATGGCCCGGACTGCGCCGGGCCATGACGGGGAGGCGGCGTCACGGTGCCGTTCGCCGCCCCCTGGTCACCCGCCCGATAGAATGCGGCGGACGTTTTCCCGCGGTCACCGCCCCACAAAGCGCGGCGAACGATTTTCCGCGATCACCGCCCCACGAAACGCGGCGGACGCTTTTCCATGAATGCGGTACGGCCTTCCTTGTAGTCGGCGCTGTTGAAGCAGATCTCACCCATGCGCTTGATCGCCGCCATGTCGCGCTGGCTTTCGTCCTTGAGCATCTCGTTGATCGTCAGTTTCGATACGGCAACGGACAGCGGGGCGTTGTCGGCGATGGTGCGGGCGATATCCAGCACAACGTCGTTCAGCCCCTCCTCCGTGGTCATCTTGTTGATCAGCCCGATCCGTTCCGCTTCCGCCGCATCGATGCGCTTGGCGGTATAGAGGATCATGCGGGCATGCGCCGGCCCGACGAGGTCGATCAGCCGCTTCACCGAGTCCGGCGCATAGGCGATCGAAAGCCGCGCCGCCGGGATGCCGAACTGGCTGTCGACGGAGGCGATACGAAGGTCGGTCGCCATGGCGATCGCCAGCCCGCCACCCATGCAGAAGCCGCGGATACGCGCGATGACCGGCTTCTTGAACGCATGAAACTTCTCGCGCCCGACACCGGTCGCACGATCATATTCCGCCTGCGCATCGGCGCTGTTGCGGTTCTTCTCGAACTGGCTGATGTCCGCGCCCGAA
Source organism: Rhodopila sp. (assembly GCA_031291715.1). GTDB lineage: Bacteria > Pseudomonadota > Alphaproteobacteria > Acetobacterales > Acetobacteraceae > Rhodopila. The sequence goes on from JARLIN010000481.1 coordinate 7,419, forward strand.
ACGAACGCCTTGTTGCCGGCACCGGTCAGGATCACGACGCTGACACTGCTGTCCTCGGCAAATTCGTCGAGGATCTCGCCCAGCCCGGTCCACATCTCCATGGACATGGCGTTGCGCTTTTCGGGCTGGTTGAAGGTGATCAGGCCAACGCCGTCATCCTTCGCGGCCAACATTTTCCCGCCCGCAAAGGCGCGGGTCTCCGCATGATCTGGCAGCATTCAGATGACTCCCTTTTGTCGCATGTCGTCCAGTTCCGCGTCGGTGTAACCGACGCCTTTCAGAATTTCGTCGTTATGTTCCCCGGCATCCGGCGTGTAAGTCCGAACCGCCTTGGAGAAGCCGGAGATGTTGATCGCCGATGCAACCACCTCGGCTTCCCCCACATAGGGGCTTTCCATCTTCGTTGCCATGCCGAGATGCTTGACCTGCGGATCGGCGAACACCTGGTCGATGGAGTAGATCGGACCGCACGGAATGCCGTTGGCTTCGAACAGCTCGATCCAGTGGTTGGAAGGTTTGGTCGCGGTGATTTCGGAAATCGCGGCATTGATCGCCTTGCGATCCTTGCTGCGACCGACCTGCGTCTTCCAGTCCTCCCGTTCCAGCCAGTCTTTCCGCCCGATCGCTTCGCAGAAGCGCGTGAACACGCGCGCGGAACTGGCAGCGATGTTGATGTGGCCGTCGCTGGTTGGGAACACGCCGGTTGGTATGCCCGTTGGATGATCGTTGCCCGCCTGCCCGGCCACTTCGCCTTCCATCAGCCAGCGGCTGGCTTGGAAGTCGAGCATGAAGATTTGCGATTCCAGCAGCGACGTGGTGACCCAGCGGCCGACGCCGGTGCGCTCGCGGTCGAACAGCGCCATCATGCAGCCCAGCGCCAGCAGGTTGCCGGCGGTCAGGTCATCGATCGGAATGCCGACACGCATCGGCCCGCGGCCCGGTTCGCCGGTGATCGACATCAGTCCGCCCATGCCCTGTGCGATCTGATCGACGCCCGCGCGCGGACCGTACGGCCCGTCCTGGCCGAAACCCGAGATGCTGCCGTAGACGATGCGCGGATTGATCGCCTTCACGTCTTCGTAGGAAACCTTGAGGCGATGCTTCACGTTCGCCCGCATGTTCTCCAGGATCACGTCGGCCTTCGCCGCCAGCCGCATGAAGGCCTCGTGACCCTCTTTGGATTTCAGGTTGAGGGTGACGGCGCGCTTGTTGCGGTGCAGGTTCTGGAAGTCGAAGCCATGGCGGCGGCCGGCGATATCCTCGCCCTCGCTCGCAGGCGGCTCGATCCGGATCACGTTGGCCCCCCAGTCCGCGAAGTGACGCACCGCCGTAGGCCCGGCGCGGGCCAGGGTCAGGTCAAGCACCGTGATGCCGTTCAGCGGCAAACGGGTCTGGCTGGCGGCGAACATCGCCTTGTCGGCCGGGCTATCGGGCATTCCTTGCTTCCTCCAGGGACATATGGCGGCGATAATCCGCCGGTCCGGCCGTTTGCTCAAGAGCCGAAGGGAAAGACGCGCCTGACCAAGGGGGACCGGGGCCGATGGGGACGCGTTACAATGTGATCGCGGGACAGAGCGTGGAGCGGCTGGCCGCGCTCAGCGACGGGCTGTTCGCCGTGGCGATGACGCTGCTGGTGCTGGACCTGAAGGTGCCGGCGAGCCACGCGATCACGACCGATCAGGCACTGCTGGCGGCGCTGCGCGAGCTGGCGCCCCGCTTGGTGGTCTATCTGATGAGCTTCCTGACGCTCGGCATCTTCTGGGTCGGTCAGCAGACGCAGCTCAGTCACCTTGTGCGCAGCGACCGGCATCTGACCTGGATTCACCTGATATTCCTGTTCGCGATTTCACTGATGCCGTTCTCGACGTCACTGATGGCGGAGTTCATCACATTGCGAACGGCGCTGCTGCTCTATTGGCTGAACATTTTCGCATTCGGGGTGCTTCTGTTCGTGAGCTGGCGCTACGCGCGGCACGCGCAGCTCGTGCAGCCTGACGCGACGGCGGTCATCGACCGGTCGGTGGAGCGTCGAATCTATATCGCGCAGGCACTCTATGCGTTCGGGGCGGCCCTTTGCCTGTTCAGCACCTACTGGAGCATCGGCTTCATCATCCTGGTGCAGCTTATCTACGTCGTCGGGCCTCGGACCGGGATTTTGTCCCGCATGTAGGTGCGGATGAATGCGATCAAGAACCGGCGAGAGATCGATCGCCTTACTGCCCGTCTCGGCGTGCTGCCCTTCGATGACGATGCGGCGTCCCATGCAGCCGAAATAGGATCGAATCTGGAGCGTCGGGGGCAGGCCATCGGTGGCTACGATACTCTGATCGCCGGCCACGCGCGTAGCCGGGGGTTGATCGTCGTGACCGGAGATTTGGGGGAATGCAGCCGGGTCAAAGGACTGCGCGCCGAGGATTGGTTGGCCGACCGGTCGCTGTCCTGCCCCTTCCGCGCGGTGCCGCCGTGAACGGCTGCGACCTTGGCTCGTCGAGCAAAGGTGCCTGTTTGGCCGATGTCATGAAACGCATCGTATCGGGGCGGACGAAACGGCACGAACCGCCTGTGCCGCGGCCGCCGATACACGTTAGCGATGGGTTAACCTTTGGTGTGCAATCTGCGCCTATGCAGAAGCAAATCTTCGCGTTCATGGGGCGGCGAGTCGAACTGTGGACGCATCCCGACCCCGATCACATGGCGATGGTGATCCGGCTCAACCGCACATTCTACGAATTGGATGTGCTGATGAAATGCCGGGAACTGTATCTGCCCGGCACCGCGATCATCGATGTGGGTGCCAATATCGGCAATCACGCGGTTTTCTTCGGGGCGATCCTCGATGCACCCGTCTATGCGTTCGAGCCGTATCAGCCGAACCATGAGCTGTTGGAACTGAACATCGCCGCCAATAGGCTGGAGGGCCGGGTGTTCCCGACATGCTGCGCCATCGGTGACGCCGATGGCATGGCGTCGCTGCATCCCGGGCCGCCAGACAACCTTGGCATCACGCGCGTTTCCTTCGGCGCCGGTGAGGTGCCGGTCAGGAGCCTGGATAGCCTGGCGATAACCGGGCCGATCGGTCTGCTGAAGGTGGACGTCGAAAGTGCCGAGGCCGCGGTATTGCGGGGTGCCGCGAAACTGATCAAAGCATGGCTGCCCGACATCGTTGTCGAGGCCGGCCACTCCGAGGCCTTCAATGCGGTGACCAGGGTTCTGATGGGCTTTGGTTACGTCCCGCGCGGACGATACGCCGTGACCCCGACTTATTTGTTCAGTGCCATCGACCAGGCGCGCCGCCTGCGGCGTGTCGTCTCGGACGGCGGTCCTGCCCCACTGGAAACGCCAGCTTGCGTGATCGCCAACCGAGAATTGCACCACTGATACCAGCCATCGGCGTTGGCACTGCCCCTCCACCCTCGTCATGGTCCGGCGACAGTCCGGGCCATCTGCCACGGCACGGTGTTGGAT
>JARLIN010000482.1 GCA_031291715.1 Rhodopila sp.
ACCCGCTACCGCGGCGATTTCGAGGAGCGGCTGAAGGCCGTGGTGAACGAGCTGGAAAACCAGCCCGGCGCCATCCTGTTCATCGACGAAATCCACACCGTGATCGGCGCCGGCGCCACCAGTGGCGGGGCGATGGACGCGTCGAACCTGCTGAAACCCGCGCTGGCCTCGGGCAATCTGCGTTGCATCGGCAGCACGACGTACAAGGAATTCCGTAACTATTTCGAAAAGGATCGCGCGCTGGTCCGCCGCTTCCAGAAGATCGACGTCAATGAACCGAACATCGAGGACAGCATCAAGATCCTGCGCGGACTGAAGCTGAACTACGAGAAGCACCACAAGGTCCGCTACACGGATGAGGCAATCCGCGGGGCGGTGGAGCTGTCGGCGAAATACATCCACGACCGCAAGCTGCCGGACAAGGCGATCGACGTGATCGACGAGGTCGGTGCCTCCCGCATGCTGCTGCCGGAGCATAAGCGCCGGAAGACCGTCACCCTCCGCGACGTGGAGGAGATCGTGGCGAAGATCGCCCGCATCCCACCCAAGTCGGTTTCCGCCGACGACAAGGAGACCCTGCGGAACCTGGAACGCGACCTGAAGTCGATGGTGTTCGGCCAGGACAAGGCGATCGAAGCCTTGTCCGCTGCGATCAAGCTGGCCCGCGCCGGCCTGCGTGAACCGGAAAAGCCGATCGGCAACTACCTGTTTTCCGGCCCGACCGGCGTCGGCAAGACCGAGGTTGCCCGTCAGTTGGCCGCCACCATGGGCATCGAGCTGATCCGCTTCGACATGTCCGAGTACATGGAGCGGCACAGCATCTCCCGCCTGATCGGCGCGCCGCCGGGCTATGTCGGCTTCGACCAGGGCGGCCTGCTGACCGACGCGATCGACCAGCATCCGCATGCGGTGCTGCTGCTGGACGAGATCGAGAAAGCCCATCAGGACCTGTTCAACATCCTGCTGCAGGTGATGGACCATGGGAAATTGACCGACCACAACGGCAAAACCGTCGATTTCCGTAATGTGGTCCTGATCATGACCACCAACGCAGGTGCCTCCGACCTGGCGAAGGAAGCCATCGGCTTCGGCCGCGAAACCCGGGTGGGCGAGGATGAGGACGCGATCAAGCGGCTGTTCACGCCGGAATTCCGCAATCGCCTGGATGCGACGATCACGTTCGCCGGCCTGACACCGGAGATCGTCGGGCGCGTGGTGGAGAAATTCGTGATGCAGCTGGAAGCACAGCTGGCGGATCGGAACGTGACCATCGAGCTGTCCTCGGCTGCCAAGGAATGGCTCGCCGAACGGGGTTACGACCGGCTGTATGGCGCCCGTCCGCTATCGCGGGTGATCCAGGAGCACATCAAGAAGCCTCTGGCCGAGGAGTTGTTGTTCGGCAAGCTCGTCAAGGGCGGCTCGGTGAAAGTGACGCTGAAAGACAACAAGCTGGACTTCGAGATCATGGAGGCTGCCCTGCCGGCACTCCCCAAGCCGGAAGGCGACGACGACGGTGGCGCCGATCGGGAGCAGGAAGTCGAGGTTTAGCCTCTCCGCGTCGTGGTGGGACACGGCCCATAGGTATCAGGACAAGGGCGTGTCCACTGCCACACTGTCATGGCCCGGCGTAGGCCGGTCATCTGTCGCGGCACGGTGCCGGTTCAGATGGCCGGACTGCGCCGGGCCATGGCGACGTTGGGGAGGGCGTTGCTCCGTTCCGCGCTTATCCCGGTGCCAACAGGGCCAGCTCCGGCCATGACGTGAGCGGAAGATTCGCTACCTACCAGGCCAGTTCCTTGCCTGTGTAATCCAGGAACCGGTGGCGGTGCGCGCCGCTCTGCTTCTCGATCACCGTAACGATGCCGCGCGCGCTGTCCTCGACGGACACCGCGGCGGCTTCCCCGCCCATCTCGGTCCGCACCCAGCCTGGATGCAGCGACAGGACCGTCAGGTTCCGCCCGCGCAATTCTTCCCACAACCCGCGCGTCAGCGAATTCAGCGCCGCCTTGCTCGCGCGATACAATTCGTGCCCGCCGGAATTCAGCGCGACGCTGCCCATCACCGATGACGTGAACGCCAACACCCCTGAACCGGACCGCAGATGTCCCGCCAGCGAACGTGCCAAACGGATCGGCGCGATGGCGTTGGTAAACATCAGCGCCCCGATTTCCTCCGCAGTCGCCGCGCTGGCGCTGCGATGCGCCGGTCCTGCGACCCCCGCGTTGATCAGTGCCGCGTCGAGCACCTTTCCACCGAGGCTGGTGGCGAACCCATCCAACGCGACCGGATCGTTCACATCCAGCCGCGGGATTGTCACCCGGCCGGGGTGTGCGGCCGCCAACGCCTGTAGCGCCGCCGCCTGATCCGGCTGCCGCGCGGTGGCGATGACATCCCATCCGTGCGCCAGGAATTCTTTCGTCACACCCAGCCCGATGCCTCGATTGGCGCCCACGATCAATGCCAGCCGATGGTTCGTCATGTCTCGATCTCCTTAATCTAGTGCATGGCCGCCTGCTGGGCGGAATGTCCAGAGCGAGAGAATCATGCTATGAAACAAAGAGTTAAACCATTCGCAGTCTGCACAGTCAGCCCGAACATGGTCTAACGCGCACACGCCACGACGACGGTGCCCACCTTGCCGCCTGCCTCCACCGACATGTGCGCCGCCGCCGTTTCGTAAAGCGGGAATTCGCCGGCCACCGACAGGATGCGGCCCGGTGAGCGAATGAACGCGGCGATGTCCGACTGCGCCCGTTTGCGTGTGGCATGCGGGCTGGTCGGCAGCACGAAGCCTCGGACAGTCAGGTTCTTCGACATCAGGGCACGCAGATCGACCGCCGGCTTCAAAGCGCCATTGGTGGCATAGTAGGCGATGCTGCCGTTCTCCCGCACCGAGCCCATTGCCGCGGCCAGGTTCCCGCCCAGATCGACATCGACGACATGATCGACGCCGGCGCCGCGTGTGATCTCCGCCACGCGGGCGGCGACGTCCTCGGTGCGGTAGTTGATGACATGTGCCGCGCCGCCCGCCCGGGCACGATCCGCCTTCTCATTGGAACTGACCGTGGCGATTACCTCCGCCCCGGCCCAGGCCGCGAGTTGCACCGCATAGTGCCCGACCGCGCCGGCGCCGCCGGTGACCAGCAGCGTCTTGCCCTGCACCGGTCCCGCCGCGAACACGCAGCCATGCGCGGTCATGCCGGGAATGCCGAGGGTGGCACCTTCGGCGAAGGAGACGTGGTCGGGCAGTTCGGTGACCAGGTCGGCATCGAGCGCGATGTATTCCGCGGCGGTGCCCATCCAGCGCCCGTTGCGCTGGCCGTTATATAGCCAGACCCGTTTGCCGACCCATCGCGCGGGCACGCCGTCGCCAACCTTGTCGATCGTGCCCGCCCCGTCGCTGTTCGGGATGACCCTTGGGTATTCGGCCGGCACCGCGCCCCGCCGCCGGTAGGTGTCGGATGGATTTACGCCGGAGGCTTCCAGCCGGACCCGCACCTGGCCGACCCCTGGTTCGGGCGTTGGCAGTTCGCCCGTGACGATGACCTCGTTCGCCGGCCCCTGCCGGTCGTACCAGACGGCGCGCATTGTTGCTGCTCCTTGGAATGACCCCGCCACTCTAGAGGGCGATCGTGTGAGGTTACATCAACCTCAGACGTGAATCGCGCTCTTATCCCAACCTGCGTTGGCGTCGACTCTCTGTCCTCGTCATGGCCCCGGCGACAGTCCGGGCCGTCCGCTACAGCACGGTGCCAGATCACCGGCCCCGACTGTCGCCGGGCCATCACGGATGGGCAATGGCTGTGGGTTACTCTTTCGGCCGTTTGAAATTAAACAAACCAGCTAGCGCGCGATTGCTTCAACCCGACGTAGTCACGCTCTAGAGACGCTTCTGGCACACCGGAAACTTGGGCGCGGGGGACACGCTCGGCCCTGCCGAAAAATGGGTACGCTCCGAACGCCTAGCCACGCTGGGCGGAAACAGAATACGCTCGTTACCAATCCTTAACCCGGAGAGAGACTGACGTGCCTTTTGGTGGCGATTACGATGGCTCCATCGTCGCGGTTCTGGAGCAACTGCGTCTGACCGCGGACCTGGAAGGTCTCGCGATCCTGGATCTGAGCCAGGATGCCGCCGACGCGCCTGTCGCCTATTGTGTCGGCGACGCCGGCCAGGACACCACCGCCGTGGGGCAGGCCATGCTGACCACCAGCCCCGGCCAACCCTCGCACACCGTCGCGCGGGACAAGCGTCGCATCCTGGCCTGTCCCTGGGTTCTGCCACCTGCCCGGCCGGGGGGGTTGCTGCTATGGCGTGCACCGCGATCCAAGGCCTGGACCGAGGCCGATCATGGCCTCGCTGCCTCCGTCGCACTGCTGCTGCGGATAACCATCGGCGCGGGCATGGGGCAGGTCGGCATCGACCGGCTGACCGGCCTCCCCAACCGCCGTTGGTTCCTGGATGAGGCCGATCGGCATATCGACCGTCTTGAGCCGGACGGCACCGTCGGAACGCTTTTGCTGGTCGATATCGACGATTTGCGTCGCATCAATCTGACGCTGGGACGAGGGCAGGGGGACCGCGTGCTGGTCCGCCTGGCCAGCCAGATTCGTGCGAAGGTGCGGCCTGGCGATCTCGTCGCACGGGTAGGCGAGGACGAGATCGCGGTCTGGCTGACCGGCATGGACCATCTCACGGCGGCGGAGCGGGCGGATTCGTTCTGCAACCGTCCTTTGTTCCAGGGCCTGCCGGACGGTCACGGGGTGACGCTTTCCATCGGCATCGCCAGCCGCTACCCCGGCAGCACCGAGGATATTCGCACCTTGCTTCGACGTGCCCACATGGCCGCGCGCGATGTGAAAACCAAGGGCGGTGGTGGCTGGCGGGTTTCCCATCCCGAAACCGCACCGCGCTGTTTCGGTCCGCGCGAATGAAAAAAGCGACAGCCGGCACCGGACTTGCATTCGGTGCTTGCCCGTCACCCTCAGTCAGTTGACAATCCCATAATGATCCCGGTGCAGGCCACGCCTGAGCTTGATACCGCCGCGCACTGTAACGAGGCGCGGCCGGATCAATCACGCCGAACGTTAGGACCGGCCTTCGCCGCGCTGGACCTGGGCACCAATAATTGTCGTATGCTGGTCGGCACGCCCTCGGGCGATGGCTTCCGGGTCCTGGACAGTTTCTCCCGCATCGTTCGCCTGGGAGAGGGGTTGCACAGTACCGGCTGCCTGAATGAGGCCGCGATGGACCGCGCGATCTGTGCTTTGCGGGCCTGTGCTGCCCGACTGGCCCGCCGGCCGGTGCGCCAGGTGCGCGCCATCGCCACCGAGGCATGCCGGCGCGCCACCAACGGTGGCGAGTTCCTCCGCCGCGTGAAGGAGGAAACCGGCTTCGATTTCGGCGTCATCACCAGCCGCGAGGAAGCCGAACTTGCCCTGGAATCCTGCTCGCCGCTCCTGCCCTGCGACGGGCGGCGGGCACTGCTGTTCGACATCGGCGGTGGCTCGACCGAGCTTGCCTGGGTGCGGCTGACCGATGGACGACCCGAATTGATCGGCTACGATTCGCTGCCGGTTGGTGTTGTCACGCTGGCGGAGCGCTGGGGTGACGCCGGATTCAACGCCGAGGGCTTCGAGACGATGGTCGCGGACGTCGTCGAGCGTCTGCGCGCGTTTGAGAAGGTGCACTGCATCGCCCGTGAAATTCGCGAGGGCGGCGTCCGGCTGCTCGGCACCAGCGGGACGGTCACCACCCTTGCCGGCGTTGCGCTGAATCTCGAACGCTATCGCCGCATTGCGGTCGATGGCGTCGAGCTTTGCAGCCAGGAAGCGGCCGACGCCCTGTCGCATCTGCGTGCGCTGGGGCGGGAAGGCCTGATGCAGCACCCGTGCGTCGGCCCGGATCGGGTCGAGTTCGTCCTGCCAGGCTGCGCGGTATTCGCCGCGATCACCCGGCTCTGGCCGGCCCCCCATGTTATCGTTGCCGACCGTGGCTTGCGGGAAGGTGTGCTGCTGCGGCTGATCCGCGCCGACCGAACCCGCCAGGGACGCCGCCGCGACGGTTGCCGCTGATGACCAAAGCACCAGTTATGCCGCCCTCACGGGGGTTGGTCGTTCACGTCAAGACCGCGAAAAGCCGCAGCCCGGCTTCCGCACGCTGGCTGGCGCGCCAGCTCAACGATCCCTACGTCACGGCGGCGAAGCAGCAAGGGTGGCGGTCACGCGCGGCGTTCAAGCTGCTGGAGCTGGATGACAAGTTTAAGCTGATCCAGAAGGGCGCACGGGTGCTGGACCTTGGCGCGGCGCCGGGCGGATGGACACAGGTGGCGGTGAAGCGCGGCGCGGCCTCGGTGCTGGCGATGGATTTGCTGCCGATCGATCCGATCCATGGTGCGACCATCATCCAGGGCGATTTCACCGACCCGGACGTGCCGGAGCGCCTGATGGCGGAACTGGGTGGCGGCGCCGATCTGGTGCTGTCCGACATGGCGCCGAACACCACGGGGCACGCCTCAACGGATCATATCCGGATCGTGGCGCTGGCGGAGATGGCGCTGGATTTCGCGGTTCAGATCCTGTCGCCCGGAGGGGCGTTCGTGGCGAAGGTGTTCCAGGGTGGTTCGGAGAAGCAGATCCTGGACGTGCTGAAGCGCAATTTCACCAGCGTACGGCATGCCAAGCCGCCGGCCAGCCGCAAGGAGTCGAGCGAGCTTTATGTTGTCGCGACCGGGTTTCGGGGCCGCACGACGGAGGGCTGAGCGAACGATAACGCTCTAAGCAGAGATTCGTAGCTTGGCCAACGGAACGGCCATTCGCTCACGGTTGAGGTCCTGGACAGCTGTGTGGATGGCTTGGTCGAGCGCGGCGACATCGGTAAAGGTTTGATGGGCGAGGTGATGAGCCTTGAGGTCGTGCCAGACGACTTCGATGTCGTTGAGTTCTGGGGCGTATTTGGGCAGCCACTCGACGGTGAGCCAGTGCGACCGAGCCGCGAGGGCGGCGAGCGAGAGCTTGCTGACGTGGATCGGCCCATTGTCCTCGACCAGCACGACCGGCTTGGCGGGCCTACCGGGCTTGGGGCCGTAGAGGTCGTCGAGTTGCTCGAGATGGGCCACGAAGTCGGTGCTGCGCTTGGTCGGGCTGGTATGGACGATGAGTTGGCGCGTGAGGTGATCGAGCGAGCCCAGCATCGCCACCTTCTTGGCTTGTCCCGGCGCCGGGATGCGCAAGTCTGCGCCGGACTTCGCCCAGGCGCGGGCAAGATAGGGATGCGTCAACGCCTCGCTTTCGTCGCCGTAGAGA
>JARLIN010000483.1 GCA_031291715.1 Rhodopila sp.
CGGCGCAAATGGACCGCGGCGTTGCGGAGGCGGGTGCGCAGGATGAACCGGTGGGGCGTCATCCCGACCACGTGCCGGAACGTGCGCAGGAAATGATAGGGACTCATCGCCGCATCCCGTGCCAGATCGGCGAGGCTGAGCACCTGGTCCGCCTCGGCCTCGATGCGGTGGAGAACCGTGGCGATCCGCTTCTCATCCCGGCGTGTCGGGGTGGAAGGAGAGTGTCGGTTCTCGGCGACGATGGACATCACCTTACCAACGAGGTCGAGCGCGATCTCCTCCCACGCCCCCGGCTCGTCCTCGGAGCAGGCCAGTTCGGCTGCTGCCAGGACAGGCGTCAACGCCATCATAGGGGGCAGGCGAGGCATTGTGAAGCTGGCAGCCCGCACGCCAGGGATCGCCGCCAGGGTGGTTTCGAAAAGGCCAGGATCAAACATGAATGAAAGGCAGCGGTCACCGATGGCGTGATCGTGACCGCATTCGAAGCAGTGCCGGTGGTTGCCCAGCAGGATCGCGCCTGGTGCCAGGGTCGCGGCGCCTTGGGTCGTCCGGTACTGGAAACTGCCCTGCATGACCGCGGCGATGCAGACCGCCGGGTGCTGTTCCTCGAACGGCCGGTCGTGCGGGCCGGACGTGCAGACGACGTCGCTGACGCTCCACCCCAAACCGGACGCCAATGTGTGGGTGCGCATACCCATGCGGCCAAGATAGCAATTTTTCCCAAGCCCCGCCCAGAGGCCACAGGTAGCGTCCGGCGCGGATGCGACAATCGTGAAAGGGTTCGATCATGAGCTTCATTCAAGCGATACAAAGTGCCGGACCAGCGAAAGACCGGGCGGAAAAAATGGGCCTGTATGGCTGGTTGATCGGCGATTGGACGATGGACGCCACCATGTATGCCGACGACGGCTCGACGCACGCGGCCCACGGAACCATCCATTTCGGCTGGGTGCTGGAGGGGCGAGCGATCCAGGACGTATGGGTGCTGCCCGGCTTCTTCCATGGCACGACGCTGCGTGTCTATGACCCCGGCCTGGACGCATGGCATATCCTGTGGTGCGACCCGGTGAAGCAGCATTTCACGCGACAGATCGGCCGGGCACAGGGCAAGGATATCGTCCAGGAAGGCCGCAATGATGCAGGCGAGGCGACGCGCTGGCGCTTTGTGGACATCACATCCGATTCATTCTGCTGGATCGGCGAGCGGTCGGTTGACGATGGCGCCACCTGGCATCGGCAGGCGCGGTTCCTGGCACGCCGCCAGATCGCGCCAACGGTGAAGCCAATGCTCGATCATGTCTCGATCGGCGTTCGCGACATTGGCAACACGAAACGTTTCTACGATGCGGCATTGCGGCCGCTGGGATACACATGCACCTCGGAGAGTGCGGGGTCATTGGGGTATGGCGGCGCGGAGGTATCGTTGTGGATCAGCGCGGTGGATCGCCCTGTTCCGCCCGACGCGAAATCGGGGCTGCATTTCTGCTTCGCGGCGCCGACGCGGGAGAGCGTCGATGCCTTCCATGAAGCCGCCCTTGGCATGGGCGGAAAAGACAATGGCCGGCCCGGGCCGCGCCCCGATTACGGTCCGGGCTATTACGCCGCGTTCCTCATCGATCCCGATGGCTACCGGATCGAGGCGCACCACGACGGCTGACCGATCCGCGGATGTCCCGTCCGGTGTCCGTGCTACGCTGACGCCCACCACAGGCGTCAGGTAGCGCGACACGATGACCAATCCCTACATCACTCTTTCCAGCCGCGTCGCATATGAGAACCGCTGGACCCGGGTCCGGGAAGACCGCATCCGTCGTTTGGATGGCTCCGACGGGCTGTATGGCGTGGTGGAGCGCCCGGACTTCGTGGTGATCGTGCCGTGGCAGGACGGAAGGGTGACGCTGGTGGAGCAGTTTCGCTACCCGATCCGGGCCCGAATGTGGGAATTCCCGATGGGCATGTGGGAGCAGGCGCCCGGCACCGATCCGGCAGTGCTGGCGGCGGCGGAGTTGCGGGAGGAAACCGGGCTGGTCGCCGGAACGATGACTCATGCCGGCGAGATCTTCCAGGGGCCAGGCTATTGCAACCAGCTTGGCCATATCTTCCTGGCGACCGGCTTGACGCAGGGCGCGACGGAGCGGGAGGCCAGCGAGCAGGACATGATCTGCCGCAGCTTCACCCTCGCGGATTTCGAGGCGATGATCCGGGACGGGACCTTGCGGGACGCGATGACGATCTCGGCGTTCGGACTACTACGGGTGAAGGGTCTGCTCTGACAGGCGCGTCAGCTCGGCAGGGTCGCGAACGTTTCCATGCGATCAGCGTGCTCCGGCCGCCCTCGGTCGGGCCGGGCGGGTGTTGAGAAACAGGGCTACCTTGAAAGTGATACATGATCGGAGCCTAGTGTCCTGCCCCCGAAGTTCGTCGCATCATGCGGCGGGCTTCGGGACACCAGGGGGTGTTCGATTGGCGCGTCGGTGGCCTCGTTCTCGGATGGCAAACTCGGCGGTGATTTCAGTGTCAGGCCCGGATCAAGGTCACCTGCCATGCCATCGAGCTCGTGTTAGGATTAAAGCATGCGGCCACCAAGACCTGTGCAAATGCGTTGAACCCTGGTCTGCCGCCAGCGTCACGTTTCCATACGCCTTCCCGCCGAAGGTCATCCGCCGTATCGAGAAGGCCGCCGGAGCCTGAACACAGCGAGGGAAACACACTGATGAGCCGTCTTGTCTTCGTCCTGAACGGACCGAACCTGAACCTTCTGGGCAAGCGCCAGCCGCACATTTACGGCCACGAGACGCTGGCCGATGTCGAGCGTGACTGCCGTGCCTTGGCCGCGGAACTCGGGCTGGAACTGCGCTTCCATCAGAGCAATCGAGAATACGAGATCATCGACTGGATTCACGAGGCACGCGAAACCGCGGGCGGTATCGTCATCAATCCGGCGGCCTTCACGCACACCTCGGTCGCCATCCTCGACGCACTGAACACGTTTGATGCGCCGGTGATCGAGATTCACATCTCCAATGTGCATAAGCGTGAGGAGTTCCGGCACCACTCGTTCGTTTCGGGCCGCGCAGACGGCGTGATCGCCGGGTTCGGCACACAAGGCTACCAGCTCGCCTTGCGCCGGGTCGCACGGCTGATCGACGAAAAGGCGAAGTAGGATGGCGGAACCGCCGATCAGGCTGGCAGTCCTCGGGGCGGGCCTGATCGGCAAGCGCCATATCGACCACGTTTTGAATGAAGAATGCGCGGAATTGCTGGCGATCGTCGATCCATCGCCGGAGGCAAAGATCCTGGCGGTGCAGAAGAACGCCGCATGGTATCCGAACTTCGTGGCAATGATGGAGCACGAAAGCCCGGACGGCATCATTGTATCGACACCTAATCAGATGCACGTGGCCAATGGGCTGGAGGCGGTGGCCGCCGGGGTGCCCGCACTGATCGAGAAGCCGATCGCCGATGAGGTGGCCGATGCAACGAAATTGGTGGAGGCGGCGGAAACGGCGGGTGTGCCTTTGCTGGTCGGTCATCACCGCCGCCACAATCCATTGATCCAGGCTGCCAAGAACGCCATCGATGCCGGCCGGATCGGGCAGGTGGTCGCGGTGCAGGGCACATGCTGGTTCTATAAGCCGGATGCCTACTTCGACATCCCATGGCGGCGGGGAAAGGGAGCGGGCCCAATCTTCGTCAACCTGATCCACGACGTGGACCTACTGCGCTATCTGTGCGGCGAGGTCGTGTCGGTGCAGGCGATGGAGAGCAATGCCTTGCGCGGCAACGCGGTGGAGGAGACCGCCGTCGTCCTGCTGCGGTTCGCCAGTGGTGCGCTTGGCACGGTCAATGTGTCGGACAAGATCGTCGCGCCCTGGAGCTGGGAGTTCACTAGCGGCGAGAACCCCGCCTACAGCCACACGCAGGAAACTTGTTACATGATCGGCGGCACGCTTGGGTCGCTGACGGTGCCGTACCTCGACCTGTGGCACCACAAGACCAAGCCGGACTGGTGGGAACCGATCGCGTGCGAACGTTTGCCGGTAGAGGCGAAGGACCCGCTCGGGCTGCAAATCCAGAACCTGTGCGACGTGATACGCGGGGTCGCGCAGCCTGTTGTGTCCGGCCGGGAAGGGCTGAACACGCTCAAGGTCATCGCGGCGGTCAAGGAAGCCGCGGCGACGGGAAGAGCGATTGATGTTGTCTGATGCCAACGGCCCGAGGTATCGACTCTTCGGTCAAATGACGGGCCGATGGTTTGGGATCCATGTGGCACGGTTGAACTCATGAAGATCGGCATCGACTCCTACTGCTATCATCGGTTTTTCGGCGAAATATACTCTGGACTCGAGACGGATCCCGGCACGCGGATGAACGTGTGGGACTTCCTTGACCGGGCCGCGTCCCTGAAGGTGGCCGGGGTCTCACTCGAGTCCTGTTTCTTCGGCGATATCGATGACGGAATGGTGGCCCGATTGCGTGCCCGTCTGGATGAGTTGGGCCTGGAACGTGTTTGGGCGTGGGGTCACCCACGCGGGCTCGCCTCGGGCGCCGCGCCTGAGCAGGCAGCGGATCTCATCCGCCATCTGGCTTTGGCGGCCCGGCTTGGCGCCGGCGTGATGCGCATCTGCGCTGGCGGGCGCGCCACGCGGCCAGCATCATGGAAAGTGCATCGGGCGGCGGTGCTCCCGCTTCTGCGGGAGCTTGTCGGCCCCGCCGAAGAGCATGGCGTTGTGCTCGCGGTCGAAAACCACATCGATCTTCTCGCCGATGAGATGCTGGACCTGATCACGACGATCAATTCGCCCTGGCTCGGGGTTTGCCTCGATACGGCGAACAACATCCGTATGTTCGAGGAGCCGCTGGAGGTGGTCGCGAAGCTCGCGCCCTATGCGCGCGCGACGCATGTGAAGGATGTCACGACGCGGCGTGGCGATCCAAAAACGTTCGCGTTCTGGCCGAGCACACCATTGGGCGAGGGGTTGATCGATATCCCGGAGGTGTTTTCCCTGCTAAAACGGAATGGTTATCAAGGTCTGCTGGCATTGGAGTTGGACTATCTCGACCCGAGATACGAGTTGGATGCGGCTGTGCAACAGAGCATCGATGCCATGCGAGTCTGGCTGAACGCGCACGAAACGCAATAAAGGCTGACGGCGCGGCGACCTCGGGCCACCGCGCCGTCGTCGTTCGAGTCACTCGTAAATGAACGTGTCGTCGTCGAGGTCGATGGCAGGGAACTGGTCCTTCTCGTTCCAGTAATCCTGCGTGTGTTCCCATTCGGGCGTGTCGCCTCGTTTCGGCAGCAGGTGCATGCCGCGCATGATGCAGCCGGGATTGAAGTTCTCCGGATCGATCCAAGGCAGCAAGGGCTTGTCCTTGTCCTCGGGTCGAAGGGCCGGCGTCATCTTCCGTGCGCCCTTTTCTTTCATGTGTTTGAGCAGCCGGCACACGAAATCGGCGACCAGGTCCGCCCGCAGCGTCCAACTGGCGCGGAAATACCCGAACACCCACGCCATATTGGGCACGCCGGTGAACATCATGCCGCGATAGGTGACCGTATCGGAAAAAACGAGAGGTTCGCCATCGATGGTGAATGCGATGTCGCCGAGGACATTGAGATTGAAGCCCGTTGCAGTAATGATGATGTCGGCTGCGAGGACCTTGCCGGACTTCAGGAGAATGCCGGTTTCTGTGAATCGCTCGATTTCGTCGGTGACGACCGATGCCTTTCCGGCGCGGATCCCCTGGAAGAGGTCGCCATCCGGAATGAACGCGATCCGTTGCCGCCACGGCCGGTAGCCGTGCGTGAAGTGCGTGTCCACGTCGTAGTCAGGCCCCAGATGGGCACGCACCGCGCCGAGCAGTTCCTGCTTCACCACGTCCGGTTCGGTGAAGGACCGGCGGGTGAACACGTCCTGATCGTGCAGGATCTTCTTGCGTACGATTTCGTGGATCCACATCCTCTTTGATGTGCAGCTCCCGCAACTCTTCGGCGAGTGCGATCGCATTGCGGCCGGTCCGGAAATACGTTGGCGAGCGCTGCAACATCGTGATGTGGCTGCAGTCATTCGCCATGGCCGGAATGAGCGTCGCCGCGGTGGCGCCGGAGCCGATGACCACCACGTTCTTGCCTTTGTAGTCCAAATCCTCCGGCCACGTTTGCGGGTGAACGATCTGGCCCTTGAAGGTCTCCATCCCGTCCCACTCGGGCGTATAGCCCACCGAGTGCCGGTAGTAGCCCTGACACATCCACAGGAAGTTCGCGGTGAAACGGACGGCTTCGCCGTTGTCCGTCCTTGTGGCCTGGATCGTCCAGAGATTCTTCTTGCTCGACCAGCTCGCCGCGGAGATCTCGTGGCAATACCGGATGTGCGGGCCGAGATCGTTCTCCTTGATCACTTCGCCCACGTAGGGCTGATCGGATAGGTCACGTGGACAGCGTGGCTTCCATCTGTTCCCGCAGCAGCGTGGCAAAGGCCGAAGCGCGATCGCTGCGCGGTTGGCCTGCGGGAAAGATGAGTTTCAGTTCGTAGGGTACGGCGGGTTCGAACGGGCGGATCGCGAGGGTTGGTCCGGCATAGGCGCGTGCGGTCAAGGGATCTAACACGGAGACGCCCATACCCTCGGCCACCATTGAGCAGATCGGCCCGGAGAAGGAAGATTCGAACACGATATCAGGCTGAATGTTGGCTGCGGCGAAGTTCTGCATAATGCGCTGCCGCAGATAGCTGTAGCCCGAGATCATCAGCATCGGAACGCCGGACAGGTCGCGAGGCTGTATGACGGGGTGGGATGCGAGTGCATGGTTCGCCGGCAGGATGCAGACGGCGTTCTGTGTGGGCAGGGGCTCGATCGTTACGCCCGGTCCTTCGGCCGGGACGACGGCGATGCCCAGATCGCATTGCCGGGTGGCCACTAAATCCAGCACCTCCGGAGAGGAGGTGGTGTGCAAGGAGAGGAGCACGCCGGGCCAGGAGGCGCGGAAGCGGGTCAGGACGGGTGGCAGACCGTGGAAGGATGGCGCGACGGAGGCTGCGATCCGCAATTCGCCGGCGCGGCGGCGGCCAAGCCGAGCGGCGGCGTCGGCAACGCGGTCGAGGCCATGGTAGCTGCGCTGCACTTCCTGGAAGAGGGCAACGGCGTCCGGTGTGGGGGCAAGTTTTCCCGCAGACCGGTCGAACAGTTTCAGGGCGACTTCGGCTTCAAGGTCTCGGATTAGGCGGCTGACGGCAGGCTGGGTGATCCCCATCAAATCGCCGGCCGCGGTCATGCTGCCTGTCTGGAAGACGGCCCGGAATGCCTCGATCTGGCGATGATTGATGCGCATCGGCTGATGCATAACATTTTGGCATGGCGGCCGAAAATTTGGAATTCGGTTTTATGGGCGAGAAGTGACATATCACTGCCACACATTGAAGGGAGACTTGAAACGATGACAATAACGCTGAGCCCGCTGCATCCGAAGTTTGGCGCGCGCGTCGAAGGGGCCGACCTGTCAAAGCCGATCAGCGACGCGGAGTTCGAGGCGCTTCAGGCGGGGCTGGATCAGTATGCGGTGCTCGTCTTCAAGGGCCCGGCGCTGACGCCCGAGCAGCAGGTTGTGTTCGCGACGCGGTTCGGCGAACTGGAAGCCCACAACGGCGTGATCGTGAGCGACAAGCCGCGGCGGGTGACCCCGCAACTGGTCGATATTTCAAACCTTGACGAGAACAATTCCCTGCTCGGCCAGGCCGACCGGCGGCGGATGTTCGCGCTGGGCAATCAGCTCTGGCACACAGACTCATCGTTCAAGCGGACGCCGGCGAAATATTCATTGCTACATGCCCATACGGTGACGCCGGAAGGGGGCGAGACCCAGTTCGTCGACATGCGCGTTGCCTGGGACACGCTGCCGCCGAAGCTGCAGGCCAAGATCGAGGATCTTTGGGCGGAGCACTCGATTTTCTGTTCCAGGGCGAAGCTGGGCTTCACGGAATTCACGGACGCGGAACGTGCGGCCACTCCGCCCGTGCGCAGGGCCGTAGTGCGGGTGCATCCCGGGTCCGGGCGGAAGACGCTGTATCTGGCATCGCATGCGTCGCACATCCTGGGCTGGCCGGTGCCGGATGGGCGGATGCTGATCCATGAACTGATCGAACACGCGACTCAGCCGCAATTCGTTTACACGCACAAATGGGCCGTGGGCGACCTGGTGATCTGGGACAATCGCTGCACGATGCACCGTGGGCGGCCGTATGACGAGGCAAATCATCGGCGGGATATGCGCCGGGCGACGATCCAGGACCTGGATCCAGCGGTGCAGGATTATGGGGCTGAGGGCAAGGCTGCCGCCGTGGCTTAATCTAGGGGCGACCGCTGCCCTTGTGGCGGTGGTCGCTGGCATTTTCTGGACTGTCCCAGGTGATCGGCGTTCAGACACTGACCCGATATTTTGTTGCTGGGCAGTTCTGGCCGGGATCATCGGAACCCGGGCGGCGGGCCATACGGCACCAAGGGATCGTTGCCCGGAAGACCCGGGATTTTATGGACCTATGCTGGGCTTTGCCGGAGGCATAGCCGCAGTCTGGTTTGAATGGATGCAGTTCCCGGCCGGCTCAACGAGATGTCCATAGCAGACCCACGCGGTCACCTGCGATCTGGGAACGGACGGATCGCGGAGCCGTATGATGGCCCCGCGGGTCGTCGCCGATCGTGATGTCGTCGCTGATCGTCATCCAGACGGCCGGGAGCTTGGGGACGTCCCGGCGGCCGGTGGATAAAGGGGTTCGATAGCCTACGTCACTATAGCCTACTTCACTTCGGCAGCCAGCTTGTTCAGGTAGTAGGCGGGGTCGCCGAACAGGCGCTCGATCACCATGCAGCGGCCCTGTTCCTGGGCCATGAACATGTCGGCCAGTCGGTGCTGCACGACCTGGTACGAGCCGATCGGATTGCTGAATTGGACGCGGGTCTTGCTGTGTTCCAGTGTCATCTCGTTCATCGTCTCCATCGCGCCGACGGTCTCGGCGGCGAAAGAATCTCGGCGGCGGTCGCGATCGGCGCACTGGTCCACGGCCTGAAACGATAGCCGAACGTATGCGGGTCGCTGTCGGACCGGATACCCGGATATTTGTGCGTGAGCCACGTGCCGCCGAAGCTCTCCTGCGTTTCGAGGACGACAAAGCTCATCCCAGGACACTGCTTGGTGAGGTGATACGCACCGCCGACACCGGAGATTCCAGCCCCGACGATCAGGACGTCGAAGTGTTCGGTTTGGTGCGGCGCGTTTCTGGAGAGTGTTGCTGTCCCGGGCGTGGTTTCCGGTCTTTTGTGGGTTGGCAGCTTGCCCTGGTCAGGGCTGGACTTCTGCTGCATGCGGGCATTTTGTGGCGTGTGGGCCGATGGCGGGACGACCATGGTAGGGGCAGTCCCGGAAAACCGCAAAATCGCGCGGATCGGCCGAAAGGACTCGCGGGAGTATGCCGATAATTCGGAGCGTTCGGCGTTATTGAGGATGGAAGCCCGGGCTATGGCAGGCGGCGGTCTACCGGAGCGTCAAAGTCAATAACGGGTCCCAGCGGCACGACCCCGGTCGGGTTTATCGTGCGGTGGCTCTGGTAGTAATGTCCCTTGATGTGGTCGAAATCGACCGTCCCGCTGATCCCGGGCATTTGGTACAATTCGCGCGTGTAGGACCAAAGGTTAGGATAATCGGCAAGCCGCCGGATGTTGCATTTGAAGTGGCCGACATACACCGGATCGAAGCGCACAAGCGTGGTGAACAGCCGCCAATCGGCCTCGGTCTGCCGGTCGCCACATACGAAGCGTTGGCCTGACAGCAGCTCTTCCAGCCAGTCCAACGTTTCGAAGAGCGGCCGGACAGCCTCTTCATAGGCCGCTTGCGTCGTGGCGAAGCCGGCCCGGTAAATACCATTGTTCACTGTGTGGTAAATGCGCGTGTTCAGGGTGTCGATTTCGCTGCGCCGGTCTTCCGGATAGTAGTCCCCCTGGCGTGCGCCCACCTGATCGAAGGCGCTGTTGAGCATGCGGATGATGTCGGCGGATTCGTTACTGACGATCGTACGGCGTTGCTTGTCCCATAGCACTGGCACCGTCACGCGGCCCGAATAGCGCGGCGCGGCGCGGGTGTAGATCTCATGCAGATAGCGCGCGCTGTTCACCGTATCGGGGACCACACCCGGGCCCGGCTCGAAGGTCCAGCCCCGCTCGGCCATGAGCCAGTGCGTGACCGACACTGAAATTGCATCCTCCAACCCCTTCAAGGCCCGGAAGATCATGGTCCGATGCGCCCAGGGGCAGGCTTTGGAGATATAAAGATGGTAGCGCCCGGGTTCGGCCGCGAAGCCGCCTTCACCCGTCGGCCCGGGCGCACCATCCATCGTCACCCAGTTGCGGAACTGGCTGTCGGAGCGAACGAAGCGCCCGCCTGTCGACCCGGTGTCGTACCAATGGTCCTGCCATACACCGTCAACAAGAAGGCCCATGTCCGATCTCCATTCCGCGTGGTTACGCCGCGGCCTCCACCAGCACCAACTCCGCATCCTCGGTCGCGGTCACCACGAGTTCCGTCTCGTCGCGGATCGCTGCGCCATCGCGGGTGTTCAGTTTCTTGCCGTTGACCTCCACCGCGCCGCTCGCCGGTACCAGGTAGGCGACACGACCGGCGGCGAGCGGCTGACGCAGAGTCTGGCCGGCCTTCAGGGTCGCGGCCAGCACCGCGGCATCGGCGTTGAGCGATAGCGTGCCGCCGTTCGCGTCGGCCGGCCGGCCGGAAGCCAGGACCTCGAAGCCCGCCTCACGTGCCGCCTTCGGGAAGGTCTTGGATCCCCATTTCGGCTTGGCGCCAAGGCGATCCGGCAGGATCCAGATCTGGAAGATCTTCGTCGTGATCGGCTCCAGGTTGTACTCGGAGTGGACGACGCCGGTCCCGGCGGACATGATCTGCACGTCGCCCGCCTCGGTGCGCCCCACGTTGCCCATGTTATCGCGGTGAGTGATCGCGCCCTCACGGACATAGGTCACGATCTCCATGTCGCGATGCGGATGAGGGTCGAAGCCGGTGCCAGGCGCGATCTCGTCATCGTTCCAAACCCGCAACTGGCCCCAGTGCACGCGGGCGGGATCGTGGTATCCGGCGAAGGAGAAGTGATGGCGGGCCTTCAGCCAGCCATGCGTGGCGCCGCCAAGGCCGGCGAATGGACGGATGTCAATCATGGTGAATGCTTCCCTTTTTATGGATGGCCGGGCCGACGTGACCCGTTCAGGCGGCCGCGCGCAGCGATAGGGCGTCGATCTGTGTCTGCGCCTGTGCCAAGGCCTGGACGCGGGAGGCATCCCCCATGGCGAGGCCTTCAGCGCGGACGACAGTGATATCGGTGATGCCCACGAAGCCCAGCACCGTGCGGAGATAGGCTTCCTGGTGGTCCAGAGCCTGCAGCGTCGCGTTCCCGGCGTAAGCGCCTCCGCGTGAGGAGGCGATCACCACGCGCTTGCTGCCGGCCAGGCCGACTGGGCCATTCTCGGTGTATTTAAAGGTCTTACCCGCCTGGGCGATGCGGTCGATCCAGGCCTTGAGCTGCGTCGGCACGGAGAAATTATACATCGGCGCACCAATGACCACGATGTCGGCGGCCAGGAACTCCTCGACCAGCGCGTCGGTGAGATTACGTTCGTGGCGCTGCGCTTCCGTCAGCGCCTCCGGCTGGCTGCTGGTCATGGCCTGCAGCACTTGGCCCGACAGGTGGGCCGGCGGTGCGGCGGCGAGGTCACGATGCTGAACCACGGCGTCCGGCGCCGCCCGGCGCAGGCTTTCGACGATGGAAGCCGTCAGCCGGCGGGAGGCCGAGGCGTCACCGAGAGGGCTGGAGTCGATCTGCAGGATCTTGGTCATGTTGGTGGTGAATCCTTTCTGGGTCCGGCCAGCGACGCC
Organism: Rhodopila sp.; assembly: GCA_031291715.1. Taxonomy (GTDB): domain Bacteria; phylum Pseudomonadota; class Alphaproteobacteria; order Acetobacterales; family Acetobacteraceae; genus Rhodopila. The sequence goes on from JARLIN010000483.1 coordinate 11,930, forward strand.
AATGCGGCTGCCAACCTTCCAACTGTGGAGAGGCACCTTCATGCGGTGTCCCTTTGTCAGTCGGGAAGATAAGAGGTCATTAATCGTGGATAAACGCCGATCCGCTTGACAGATTGTCTTCCTGCATTGACCAATCGCCGGCCGTCGATGATGCGGGCCGGTAGGAATGGAGATCCGGTATGGACCGTTTGGCGGCGATGGCGGCCTTCGTGCAGGTGGTCGAGCGAGGGGGATTCACCGCCGCTGCAGAGGAACTGCGCCTCTCACGCGCGATGGTCAGCAAGCACGTCCAGGATCTGGAAGAGCACCTGGGCGCGCGCTTGCTCAACCGGACGACCCGGAAGGTCAGCCTGACCGAGATTGGACGTGTCTACCATGAGCGCTGCGCCGAGATCCTTGCCGAGATCGCGGAGACGGAAGGCGCGGTGGGCGACCTTCAGGCCAGGCCGCGCGGCCGGCTGCGGATCAATGCGCCGGTGTCCTTCGGCGCGCTGCACCTCGCGGCGTTGATCGCTGACTACATGGAAGCCCAACCGGAGGTTACGATCGCGCTGACGCTGAACGACCGCGTCGTCGATCTGGTCGAGGAGGGCTACGACCTCGCGATCCGTATCGCCAGACTGCCGGACAGCAGCCTCATCGCCCGACGTCTGGCGCCATGCCGGCTGGTGGTGTGTGCGTCGCCCGGGTACCTGGGCGCGCACGGCAGGCCGCGGCATCCGCGTGACCTCACCGGCCACAACTGCCTGGGCTACAGCTACGGGCAGGCGCGCGGTGAATGGCGTTTCGAGGGGCCGGATGGAGCGGTCGCGGTTCGGGTGCGGGGCAGCCTGGAGGCGAACAACGGCGATGTCCTTCGCGCCGTGGCGCTCCGCGGCAGGGGCCTTGTTCTGGTGCCGAGCTTTATCGTCGGGGAGGACCTCATGGCGGGGCGCCTTATCCCGGTCCTGCCCGAGTACCGCGTGCCGGAACTTACCATCCATGCGGTCTATCCGCATGCGCGGCATCTGTCGGCCAAGGTGCGCAGCTTCGTCGACTTCCTCGTGCCTTGCTTCGGCGAGAGGCCGGCGTGGGACGCCTGGATGTCCACGCCGGCTGGAGACGGTGGAGAGGAACCTGTTTTACCTGTCCGCTGAAACGATCCTACACGTCCAGGTTCGCCACCTTCAGCGCATTCCCCACAATGAATTCTCGCCGAGGCTCCACCACGTCGCCCATGAGTGTGCTGAACACCTGAGCGGCGTCTTCTGAGTCCCCAACCTTCACCTGCAGCAGCGTCCGGATCGACGGATCCAGCGTCGTCTGCCAAAGCTGATCGGGGTTCATTTCGCCCAACCCTTTGAAGCGCTGCACCGACAGCCCGCGCCGTCCATGGGCGATGATGCGGTCATAAGTCGAGGCCGGGCCGGCCACCGACGGCTCCTGCGAATCCAGCTTCAGTTTTGCGGGCACACTGAAACGCTGGGCCAGCGCGGCTGCCCGGTCCGCCAGCCAGCGTGCCTCGGCACTGCGCAGCGCTGACGGTTCCAACGCGTACCGTTCGGCGACGCCGCGCACGGTGCGGGACAGGGTCAGGCCGTTATCGGCACTGACCACCCAGCCTCGTTCCGTCGGCAGCGACACGGCGTTCAACCGGGTTGCGAACTCCGGGGCGGCCGCGGTGGCACGGACCGGATCCGGCGTCAGCACGCCGGCGATCGCCGCCTGCTCCAGAAACGCCACCGGGATGACCGAGGACAGGCGCTTCAGGTTCAGCGAGGCCTCGCGCAGCAGGTTCACTTCCCGCCGCAGGTCCTCTTTCTCGTGCACGTCGCCGTTGGCATAGGTCAGTTTCGCGTCCGCCAGGGCCTTGTCCAGCAGGAACGATTCCAGCGCGTTGTCGTCCTTCAGGTAGCGTTCCTCCGACCCACGCTTGGCGCGATACAAAGGCGGCTGTGCGATATACAGATGCCCGCGCTCAACCAGTTCGCGCATCTGGCGGAAGAAGAAGGTCAGCAGCAGCGTCCGGATATGCGATCCGTCCACGTCGGCGTCCGTCATGATGACGATGCGGTGGTAGCGCAGCTTGCCGGCGTCGAAGCCGCCCTGGTCAACCGGTCCCTGGCCGATGCCCGTGCCCAACGCGGTGATCAGTGTCCCGATTTCCTGGCTGCCAAGCATGCGGTCGAACCGGGCACGCTCGACGTTGAGGATCTTGCCTTTCAGCGGCAGGATCGCCTGGAACTTGCGGTCGCGTCCTTGCTTGGCAGACCCGCCCGCGCTGTCACCCTCGACGATGAAGATTTCGCACTTGGCGGGATCGCGTTCCTGGCAGTCGGCCAGCTTGCCGGGCAGGGTGGAGACATCCAGCACGCCCTTGCGCCGCGTCAGTTCGCGCGCCTTGCGGGCGGCTTCGCGGGCGGCGGCGGCGTCCATCACCTTCTGGATGATGCCCTTGGCTTCCTTGGGATGTGTCTCGAACCAATGCGAGACGGCATCCGCGACGGCGGCCTGTACCACCGGCTGAACTTCCGAGCTGACCAGCTTGTCCTTGGTCTGCGAGGAGAACTTCGGGTCCGGCACCTTTACCGACAGTACGGCGGTCATGCCCTCGCGCATGTCCTCACCCACAAGGGCGAGACTGTCCTTCTTGCCCATGCTTTCGGCGTATTTCGTCACCACGCGGGTCAGCGCCTGACGGAAGCCGGCCAGATGCGTGCCGCCGTCGCGCTGCGGGATGTTGTTGGTGAAGCACAGCATCGTCTCGTGGAAGCTGTCGTTCCAGGACAGGGCGAACTCGGCGCGGATGCCCTGGGCGTCGTCCGAAACCTTCAGGCTGATCGGTGGGGTGAAGACCGCGTTCTTCGAGCGGTCCAGCCATTCCACGAAGGCCACCAACCCGCCATCGTAGTGCATCACGCTTTCCACCGCCGGGGCGTGGCGCTCGTCACGCAGCACGATGGTCATGCCGGAGTTCAGGAAGGCTAACTCCCGCAGCCGCCGCTCCAGCAGGGTGAAGTCGAATTCGGTCTTGGTGAAGGTGCCGGGGCTGGGTTTGAACGTCACTTCCGTGCCGCTGGGGCGATCGGACGGCCCGACGATCGCGAGCGGCGCGTCGGCCTCGCCATGCTGGAAGCGGATGCGATGCTCCTGCCCCAGGCGCCAGATGCGCACCTCCATCCATTCCGACAGGGCGTTCACGACCGCGGCGCCGACGCCGTGCAGGCCGCCGGAGACCTTGTAGGAATTCTGGTTGAACTTGCCGCCGGCATGCAGCCGGGTCAGCACGACCTCGGCCGCGGAGATGCCTTCTTCCGCGTGAATGTCGGTGGGGATGCCACGGCCATCGTCGCGGACGGTCACGCTGCCGTCGCCGTTCAGCGTCAGCTCGACCCGCGATGCGAAGCCTGCCTGGACCTCGTCCACCGCGTTGTCGATGATCTCGAACGCCATGTGGTGCAGGCCGGAGCCGTCGTCCGTGTCACCGATATACATACCGGGGCGACGGCGGACGGCATCGAGGCCCCTGAGGACCGAGATCGAGGCGGCGTCGTACGCTTCGGGGTCAGAATCGGGGGGCGGCGCGGCGTTGTCAGACATGCCGAGGAACGACTCCAGGCTGTGGGATTGATACTCTAGATATATAGCAGCTACAGGACCCGGGGGACAGGGGCAGCGGCTGATTCGGGCCGAAGAAAACGCCCGTCAGGATGAAGGCCGCCGCCACCAGTGGCGAAGGCTTCAGCGTGCTCCGCCAAAGACAGGAACGTGTCGCTATCCGTACCGGTCACAACGGTCTGCGCCGGGAGCGCCGCGAGCACCTTCCATAGCGCGCGGCGTCTGTCCGCGTCCAGATGAACCGCCGGTTCGTCCAGGAGCAGCAGGGGGGCGAAACCGCGGGAGGCGGCGATCAGGCCGGCATGCGCCAGGATCACGCCGATCAGCAGCGCCTTCTGTTGCCCGGTGCTGGCCAGTGCCGCCGGCGTGCCCGTCTCGACGTCGGTCAGCCGCATATCGGTCCGGTGCGCGCCCAGTGCCGAGGTTCCGGCCGCCGTGTCGCGGGCGCGGTTTGCCGCCAGCCCGGCGCGCAGCCAGTCCTCCACCGCGAGGGCGGGTTCGGTTTCCAGCCGCTCGGCGATCGGGCAGGCGAGGCCGATCCGGGCGGGGGGGAAGGCGCCGGCCCCTGCCTCGATCTCGGCGTTCAGGCGCGTTACCAGGCTCAGGCGGGCGGCCGACGCGGCCACGGCGTGGCGGGCGATCGAGTCCTCCAGACCCGCCAGCCAGGAAAGGTCCTGGCGCCCCTCGGCCAGCAACCGGTTGCGGCTGTGCACCGCAGTGTCGTGCGCCGCCATTTCGCGGGCGTGACCGGGCTCCAACGCCCAGACCAGGCGATCGAGGAAGCGGCGGCGGCCGGAGAGCCCCTCCTGGAAAAGCCGGTCCATCTGCGGCGTCAGCCAGACGGCGGCGACAAGACGGGCAATATCTGCCTGGCTGCGCGGGGCGGCGCCATCCAGGCGGAATACGCGGCGGTCGGAAGCGCCATCCGGAAGCGATCCGGTGCCGATATCCGTTTCGCCCGCCGCGGTCTGGAACCGGCCCGCCACGGCCCAGGTGCCGGGGCCGCCCTGGCGCGGCAAGTCCGCATTGCGCGCGCCACGCAGGCCGCGGCCAGGCACCAGGAGTGACAGGGCCTCCAGCAGGTTGGTTTTGCCGCTGCCGTTCGGTCCATACAGCACGCTGATCCGCGCCGCCGGGCGCCAGGTCAGCGCGGCGTAATTGCGGAAGTCGGTCAGTGTGAGGCGGATCAGGCGGAGCACGCTGGCAAGATGGCGTTATAGCGCCTCGACGTGAAGGCGTGATCGGCGCCGCCCTTGCCACCCCGGACAAACCGTGTCGGGATCACCCTCGCCCACATTGAAGGCACGAAAAGATAAATCGGGAGGGAACATGACCATCTCCGCGGTGTCGCCGAGAATGCGGCGCATGCAATGGATCGCGATCGGGCTGGCGACCGCCGCCATTGCGCTGAACTATATCGACCGCTCCACCCTCGCGATCGGCAATGTGACGATCCGGCAGGAGTTCGGCATCAACGCCACCGCTATCGGCGCCCTGCAATCCTTCTGGTCGATCACCTATGCATTCTGCCAGGTCCCAATCGGTTTCCTTCTCGATCGGCTCGGCCCGCGCTACCTGGTGGGGCTGGCACTCGTGGCGTGGTCCGCCGCGCAGGCGGCCGGTGGCCTGGCAACGAGCTACACGCAGCTCATGTGGGCGCGCATCGCGCTGGGAGCCACTGAAAGCCCAGCCTTCCCGGGTGCGGTCCGCGTCACCAGCGACTGGTTCCACGTCAAGGACCGCGGCAAGCCGACCGGCGTCTATAACTCCGGCGGCAGCATCGGCCCGGCGATCGCGCCGCCGCTGCTGACCGCGTTGATGCTGGGCTTCGGCTGGCGGACCATGTTCGTCACGATGGGCGTGGTCGGGATTTTCAGCGCGCTGGTGTGGTTCAAGCTGTATCGCGATCCCGCCAAAACCCGGCTTGAGCCGCGGGACGAAGCCTATTTGGCGGAGAAGCGTGCGGCCCAGGCGCCGGTGGAATTGCGCAACTGGGGCCGTCTGTTCCGCTTCCGCTCCATGTGGGGCCTGATGCTGGGGGCGTTCTGCACCGGCTACGCCGTGTGGATGTACCAGACCTGGCTGCCGGCGTATCTGGAGATGCAGCAGCATATCAGCATCGCCAAGACCGGTTTCCTGGCGATGATCCCGTTGATGTTCTCGGTTCTTGGTGCCTGGGCGGGCGGCTGGGTCACCGACAAGCTGGCCGGCGGCGGCATGGAGATCGTCGCCAGCCGGCGCTTGCCGTCCATCCTGGGGCTGCTGGCCTCAGGGCTGTTCACCGTCCTCGCCACCACGGCTGGTAATGGCACGCAGGCGGTGATCTACATGTCCGCGGCGATGTTCTTCCTGTCGCTGGGAATCGCCGGCAAATGGACGCTGATCACGGCGGTGGCGCCGCAATCCTATTGCACGTCCGTCGCCAGCATCCAGAATTTCGGCGGCTACATCGGCGGGACGGTGTCACCGCTTGTAACGGGCATGGTGGTTGATTTCACCGGATCGTTCGTGATCGCACTGGCGATCGGGGCAGGGGTGACCATCTTGGGTGCGGTCATCCTGCAAACCGTCGTGCGCCAGCCGATTTCGTCCGAGGCGCTGGAGGCAAGTGCCCCGATTCGGGTGCCGATCGCGAAGGGGGCGTGAGCCGACAGAGGCCTGTCATGAAAGCAGGCCAGCGGCCTCGCCCTGTGCCTCGATCGGCGTCACGGCCTTGCGGTCGAACGATGCGAAGACGTCAAACCCGCATCGGCATCAGCACATACAGCGCGCTGGAATCCCCCGCATCCTGCACCACGGTCGGCGCCGATCCATCGGCGAAGCGGAATTCCACCTGTTCGGGGATCTGGTCGGTGATGTCGTTCAGGTAGCGTGCCTGGAAACCGATCTCCAACGGGCCGGCGTCGTATTTGACGTGGTCGGCATCCAGTTCTTCGCTGGCTGTCCCCTGTTCGGGGCTGGAGGCCGATAGCACCAGCAGGTCACGCGCCAGCGACAGCTTCACCGGGCGCGAGCGTTCCGAGGAAATCGCCGCCACGCGGGCCACGGCATCGGCGAAATCCTTCTTGCCAACGCGGAGGACCTTGTCGTTGCCGCGCGGGATCACCCGTTCGTATTCCGGGAACGTGCCGTCGATCAGCTTGCTTGTCAGAAGCATCTGGTCGGCGTGGAACTGGATGCGGGTGTCGGACAGCGCGATCTCCACATTGCCGGTGACCTCGTCGAGCAGCTTGCGAAGTTCGTTCACCGTCTTGCGCGGGATGATGACGCCGGGCATCGACGCCGCGCCCTCGGGCAGAGGCTCCTCGACACGGGCCAGGCGATGACCGTCGGTGGCAACGGCGCGCAGAACGGGGGTACCATCGCTGTCGGCGTGATGCAGGTAGATGCCGTTGAGGTAGTAGCGCGTCTCTTCGGTGCTGATCGCGAACTTGGTGCGGTCGATCAGGGCGCGCAGGGTCAGGGCCGCCAGGTTGAACTTGTGCGGCAGGCTGCCGGCGGTCATCGACGGGAAGTCCTCGACCGGCAGAACCACCAGCTTGGTGTCATAGCGGCCAGCCCGCAGCGAGAGCTGCGCATCGCCGCCCGGGTGGTCGAGCTCGATCTCCGCCCCATCAGGCAGCTTACGAACGATTTCGTACAGCGTCGCGGCCGGCGCCGTACAGGCGCCGTTGCGCGTGGAGGTGGCGGGTACATCCTCCACGATGGCGATTTCCATGTCGGTGGCCGTCAACGTCAGCTTGCCGTCCCGGACGGCGATCATGACGTTCGCCAGGATGGGGATGGTGTTGCGCCGCTCCACCACACTCTGGACGTGGGCCAGCGCCTTGATCAAGGTGGCGCGGTCGGCCTTCAGCTTCATGGTCAGTTTCCTACTCAGGTCCGGCCGCGCTTCTGTACCCCGCACGGCGGGGAAGCGAGCGAATCGCTCCTGCCAGTGTAGCAATCCGTGTGAAGGTCCGCCAAGGACCGTCATGCATTCCGGTGCGGTTCGGCTGCGGTTTCCTGACAAATGAGTGGTCAGCGGCCTTCCTGACAAGACCCTGGCCCCGCTTTCCCGCCCTGGCCCGGTGGGTCCCGGCTACCTGATCCGGCAATGTGTCGCGCCTGAGGGGGCGGACAAGCACCATGACGGGCGCTATCGCCCGGCCAGCAGCGGTCCCAGCACGTCCTCGACGCCGGTTATCAGGATTTGCACCCCGATGCACAGCAGCAGGAAGGCGGACATTCGGGTGATCGTGCGCGTGCCGGTCGGTCCCATCATTCGAGTCAGCCGATCGGCGAAGTTGTAGGTAACCCATATCACAGCCGTCATCACCGCCGCCGCGGCGGTCATGCCCAGGAAAAACCAACCCAGACCGCCGAACAGCCGCGGATGGCCTGCGCCCAGGGCGACCGCGACCGCGATGGTGCCCGGCCCTGTGGTGAACGGGATGGTCAGCGGAAACCACGCGACATCCTCGACGCCTTCGGCGCTGGAGGCCTGTTCCTGTTTCCGATCCTCGTGCGTTTCGGGAGTATTCAGAAGGTTCCACCCGCTCAGGGCGACCACAAGGCCGCCGGCGACTCGCAGAGCCGCCAGGGTGATCCCAAAAAAGGCCAGCACATAGGAGCCGGCCCACAGCGCGCCCATCATCACCAGCAACGAGTTGAACGCCACCAGGCGAGCCAGCCTGGTGCGGGCTTCCTGCGGCCGGCTGGCGGTGACGCTGCGGAAGATGAACGCGCCGCTGATCGGATTAACGATGGAGAAAAGGGCGGGAAAACCGAGCAGGAATGCTTGGATGGCTTCCGACATGCCGGGTCAGGCCAGCGCGGGGCGTTTGTCGGCCCAGGGCTGGATGCTTTCGAATGCGGCCGAGGCTTGCAGTACGCCCAGATCGTCGAAGCGCTTGCCGACGATCTGCAATCCGACCGGCAAGCCGTCGGCGGTGAAGCCGCAGGGGACACTGGCGGCCGGATTCCAGGACATGTTGAACGGGTAGGAGAATTCCGCCCAGCTCACCCAGTCCCAGTCGTGCTGCGGCCAGTGGTCGGGCATCAGCTTCTCGGCCGGGAAGGCGGCGACAGAGACAGAGGGCGTCAGCAGGAAGTCCCACTCCTCGAACCAGCGGTGGATGTTGGCGATGTAGGGCATCTTGTGTTCGCGGGCGGCTTGGTATTCGGCCACCGAGACGTTGCTGGACGCCTTGATGCAGGCGACCAGACCGGGGTCCATCTGCGACTCCCATTTTTCCAGATGGGGCTGAAGGCGGGTCATGTGGGCGGACCAGAAGAAGCGGATCAGCTCCGGGCCGGGGGCGGCCCAGGGCGTGGCGACTTCCTCGACGATGGCGCCGAGTTCGGCGAATCGCTCGGCGGCGGCTTTAACCAGGGCGGCGATATCGGGATCGACGCGGGCATGGCCAAGATCGGGGCTGTAGGCGATGCGCTTGCCCTTGATCCCCTCATGCAGCCTTGCGTGATAAGCAGCGGGGCCGGCCTCCAGCGTCGTGTAGTCCAGGGGATGCGGGCCGGCCATCACTTCCAGGAACAGGGCGCTGTCCGCGACGGTGCGCGTCAGCGGCCCCATGTGGGAGGTCAGGTCGCCAGTGCCCACCGGGTAATATGGTACGCGGCCGAAACTGGGTTTCAGGCCGAACACACCGCAGAAATGCGCCGGCATGCGGATCGATCCGGCGCCGTCGCTGCCCTGATGGAGCGGTCCGAATCCGGCGGCTGACGCGGCGCCCGCCCCCGCCGATGAGGCACCCGCATTATAGCCGAACTTCCAGGGGTTGTGGGTGATGCCGGTCAATGGCGAGCGGGACACGCCGGTCCAGCCGAACTCGGATGTCGTTGTCTTGCCGAGGATGATGGCGCCCTCGTCCTTCAGGCGGGGCACGGCGGGCGTGTCCTCCGTCGGCTGGACGCCCTTCATAATAAGGCTGCCGCTTTGCGTCGGCATGTCCTTGGTGATCGCCAGGTCCTTGATGGTGACTGGCACGCCATGCAGCCGGCCAATGCGGTCGCCGGACATCAGTTTCGCCTCGGCGGCGCGGGCGGCGTCCATAGCTTGATCGGCGGCAAGATAGGCGAAGGCGTTGACCTTCGGCTCCAGGGCCTCGATCCGCGCCAGCAGCGTGCGCATGTATTCGACGGGAGAGATCTGCTTTGTGCGGATCAGCTCCGCGAGCTTGGTCGCCGGCAGGAAGCCCAGTTCTTCCGAATTCATCACATGCCCTTTTTCGTTTTGCAGGCGGCCAGGGTGACGGAAACACGCGCGCTGTCCCTCGCCCGTCGTCGCCCGGCGCTACCCGCATCCCGCCGCGAGGGGGCGCTGGGGTTGCACTGGATCATGCCGGGGAAAGGCAACAGCATGCGCATCTCCATTCAGTCTGAAAATGGCATCAATAAGTCGCCCGGCCGCCGGAGATGTCGAACACCGCGCCGGTGGAGAAACTGCATTCCTCGCTCGCCAGCCACAGGATCAACGAGGCGACCTCGTCGATCGCGCCGAAGCGGCCAATAGGGATTTTCGACAGCATCCAGTCGATCTGCTGCTGGGTCATCTGTTCGAACAGCGGGGTCTTCACCGCCGCCGGCGTGACGCAGTTGACGCGAATTTCGCTCGCGGCCAGTTCCTTGCCGAGGGATTTCGTCAGTCCGATCACGCCGGCCTTGGATGCGGAGTAGGCGGAGGCGTTCGGGTTGCCTTCCTTGCCGGCGATAGAGGCGATATTGACGATCCGCCCGTAGCCGTTGGTCTGCATGAACGGCACCACGGCGTGGCAGCAATAGAAGACGCCCTTCAGGTTGATGTCGATCACCCGGTCCCAGGCCGGAACGGGATATTCCCAGGTCGGGTGGTTGGGGCCGGTGACGCCGGCCGAGGTGACCAGGATGTCGATTTTCCCCAGCGCTGCGGCGGTGGCTTCGGCCGCGCGGTGGACGGCGCCGGGATCGGTAACGTCCAGGGTCACGGTGTGGGTGGCGCCCGACCGGGCGAGGCCAGCCTCGTCCATGTCCCAAAGGCTGAGCGCTGCACCCTCGGCGGCGAGGCGGCGGGCGATCCCCGCGCCGATGCCGGAAACGCCGCCGGTGACGACAGCAGAGCGTCCTGAGAACCGTTGCGCCATGGGTGGACTCCTTGTTGGGCGCCATAGTGAAGGCCGGACTGGCGGCCGGGACAAGATGGGCTGTCCGGTTCGCGGCGGGTGCGGCAGGATAAGGGCAAAGGGGAAACGCCATGACTCGCTTTGTCGGCGCCATCGACCAGGGCACCACCTCCAGCCGCTTCATCGTGTTCGACCGAGGCGGCAACACGATTGCCCTGGCGCAGCGGGAGCATCGGCAGATTTATCCCAGGCCCGGTTGGGTGGAGCACGATCCGGTCGAAATTCGCGACAACACGATGGCAGTGATCGAGGAGGCGTTGCGGTCGGCCGATCTGACATCGGGCGATCTGGCGGCGGTGGGGATCACCAACCAGCGCGAAACCACGCTGCTGTGGGACCGGGCGAGCGGGCTGCCGGTGCATAACGCGCTGGTCTGGCAGGATACGCGCGTCGATCCGCTGGTGGCGGAATTCACTCGGGACGGCGGTCAGGATCGTTTCCGCGCCCAGACCGGATTGCCGCTGGCGAGCTATTTCTCGGCGTTGAAGCTGCGCTGGTTGCTGGACAACGTGCCGGGGGCACGCGTTCGGGCCGAGGCGGGTGATCTCGCGTTCGGCACGGTGGACAGTTGGATCTTGTGGCACCTGACAGGCCTGCACATCACCGACGTGACCAACGCCAGCCGGACCCAGTTGATGGACCTGCGGACGCTCGAATGGGACAACGAGCTGCTGACGGCGTTCGGGGTGCCTCGATCCGTGCTCCCCCGGATCGTGCCGTCATCGGCCGTGTATGGGGAAGCGAGGGCGCCCCTCGCCGGCGTGCCGGTTACCGGAATACTCGGTGACCAACAGGCGGCTCTTATGGGGCAGGCGTGCTTCCGGCCGGGGGAGGCGAAAAACACCTACGGCACCGGCTGTTTCCTGCTGATGCATACCGGGATCGCGCCGATGCCGTCGAAGCATGGGCTGGTCACGACCGTGGCGGCGAAACTCGGGGATCAGCCTGCGACCTATGCGCTGGAGGGCTCGATCGCCATCACCGGCGCGCTGGTGCAGTGGCTGCGCGACAATCTCGGGCTGATCAAAAGCAGCGCCGAGGTCGAGACGCTGGCTTTGTCGGTGCCTGACAATGGCGATGTGTATTTCGTGCCGGCCTTCTCCGGCCTGTACGCACCGTATTGGCGGGCGGATGCGCGCGGGACCATCGCGGGGCTGACCCGGTTCGCATCCGCCGGCCATATCGCCCGGGCGGCGCTGGAGGCGACGGCGTACCAGACGATGGATGTGGTCCGTGCCATGGAACAGGACAGCGGGATCGCGATGGCCTCGCTGCGGGTCGATGGCGCCATGGTGGTGAACCGCACGCTGATGCAGTTCCAGGCGGATACGTTGGACGTGCCGGTGGTGCGACCGTCATGCGTGGAGACAACGGCGCTGGGCGCTGCTTATGCCGCGGGGCTCGCGGTGGGGTATTGGACCGGGCTGGACGATCTGCGCGCCAACTGGGCGGAGGCGGAGCGGTGGACGCCTGCGATGGATCCGGACAGGCGGGCCGGCTTGGCAGGGGCGTGGCACAAGGCGGTGGACCGTTCTATGGGGTGGGGGTGAGGCGCGCGGCACCGGCCGGCGAGCCCCCTCCCGCTGCCGTCATTGTCGCGCGCCGGACATCCACCCCTAGACCGTACCGGCGCAGGTGACATGGGCCGGTCAAAATGGGATTTCCGCATCCTCCGGCGGGTTTTCCGCGACGGGCAGCGAGCGGATGAAAATGAATTTCGCCGGGTCCCGCCGCACCTCGAATTGCCCCGATTTCGTGACGAGACTGCTCAGCTTCGAATAACCGTAGGACCGTGTGTCGAAGTCGGGCGCGAGCGTCAGGACATAGGCTCCCACAGCGCCGAGACGAGCCCACCCATCCTCGTCCGCAAGCTGGGCAACCGCTTTGCGCAGCAGTTCCAAAGCCGCGCTGACGGGTTCTATGACCCGGGCCGGCTTGGCTTCGGGCTTGGCGTCCGGCTTTTCCGTCTTCGCAGGTCTCGGCGGTTCGGGCGGTTTGGGCGGCGGCGGCAGGAGATTCTCGGTGTAGAAGAACCGTTTGCAGGCTTGGCGGAATGCGCTGGGGGTCTTCTGTTCGCCGAAGCCGTAAACATCCAAACCCTGCTCCCGGATGCGGGCCGCGAGGCGGGTGAAGTCGCTGTCGGAGGAGACGAGGCAGAAGCCGTCGAAACGGCCGCTGTGCAGGAGGTCCATGGCGTCGATCACCAGGGCGATGTCGGAGGCGTTCTTGCCCGGTGTGTTGGCGAAATTCTGGTGCGGAATGATGGCGTGTTGCGACAGGTGCTCGGCCCATGACTTGAGCTTGGTGCCGGAGAAATCGCCGTAGATGCGGCGGACGCTGGCTTCACCTAGCTTGGCGATTTCCTCGAACAGGCCGGTGGCGATCTGGGGCGGGGCGTTGTCGGCGTCGATAAGGACCGCGAGGCGGGTGGCTCGGGCTTCGTTGGCCATAGGCGCCCCTTCGGGATTCGTGACGGTCGGTCTGGGGGGTGATATAAGCTGGGTGTTCGGGTTGCTGGCAATAAGGCTTTGGCGTTTGTCCCGTTGCGATGAATTGGCACGAGGGGCCGGCCAAGGTAAATGTATCCTGAGTGCGTTCGGTCGGGTATTGGGTGGCGGATACGTAGCTGGAAACTGAGACGGACTGATAAATGGGCGCCCTTAGCTCAGTAGGATAGAGCAACAGCCTTCTAAGCTGTGGGTCGGTGGTTCGAATCCACCAGGGCGCGCCAAAATCAATATGTTACGCGTCGTTTGTGTTGGTGGCGGGGGCACAATTTCCCCGGGGGCACACCGGGGGCACGACTCGGAACGCCTGCGGCTTGAATAATGCGCCCGCCACATCGGCCCGGCCGGCGGGCCGTCCGGGTGCTTTGGTGCAAACGTCCGTCGCCCGTGATCGTCCAAGCAGTGACCGGGCCGCACCACGCCACGCCGCGCCACGCGGCCACAACCCTTGATAGTATTGCGGCGTGAGCATCCAACAAGCGTTGTGGCCGCTAAACGCTCACGCCGGCACCGCGCGGGCACGCTGTCAGGCGGTTGCTGCCAGGCGTGCCAGATCTGCCATCACCGAGCGCATCAATATCGATGCTAGCCGACTGCGGCCGGGGATCGTCTCTTGTTCGAACGCCTGCAGCTTCAACC